>NZ_JBEZHM010000102.1:0-16738 GCF_040650575.1 Streptomyces sp. NPDC048659
GAGGACGAGGGCGGCGAAGAGGCTCTGGTCTCCCGTCCGCCGGTCGTCACCGTCATGGGTCACGTCGACCACGGTAAGACCCGACTGCTCGACGCCGCCCCCTGGCGGTGTAAGGACCACGGCTGCGCCGGGTCAGTTACATGAAATTGCTGCGCAATTCCGCAATTACTCCGGGCTGCGCCCGTCGGGAATTCAGTTGGCTATTCGAGAATGAACGGGAGGTCAATTCCCTTTCGGTCCAACCTGATTCGAGGAACCGAATCCAAAGAGGTTCTTAATTCCCTTTCGGATTAGGCTTTCTGTTGTTCCGTCAATTCCTTACCCGGTCGGGCCGATTGGTAACCGGCCCGACCGGGCGAATCATCAAGGAATGAGAGGTGAGTTCACCATTCCTCGTCACTGATAACGGGACCGTCCGGGGTGTTGATGATTCCCCTTCCGTCCCACAGTGCGGCGTCCCTTTCGGTTTCGGTTTCCTCGTTCATGTCATCGTCCTCTCGGAGTTGGGCGGGGTGTCCCACAGGTGGACGGTGTCGCCGGTGCGGAGCGGGGCGCCCTCGGGGCCCTTGATGTGGCCTCGGACGATCCGGTCCTCGTGGGTGCAGTCGCCGGCGGCGTGGGCGCGGGGGTTCAGGCAGGTGTCCCGGCGGTACGGGCGGACGGGCCACCGGCACGACCACTGGGGTTCGCGGCGGCCGGTGCTGCCCTGCGCGTCCTCGGCGACGGCCCGGGGCGCGGGGCGGTGGGTTCGGTGGACGTGGACGATGTGGACCTCGGCCGGGTCCTTGATGCCCTGGCGTGCGTCCCGCTTGGCCCCGGCGCGGGCGCGGGGGACCACCTCGGTCTCCGCCCACCGGGTGGCGCCCTCCTGGCCCATGAGCTGCCACGCGGTGTAGAGGGCGTGGGCCCATGACGCGGTGGTGTCCGGCTCCGGGGCGGTGAAGGTGGCTCCGACGCGGAGCAACATCTCGTTGTCCCACTGGAGGGGCGGGCCGGCGACCTCCCGCATGGTGTCGATGTCTCGGGCGGTCATGGGGCCGCCGTTCGGTCCGGTGCCGATGATGGTGTCGGGGGCCAGGCCGGAGAACAGTCCGCGGGGGGACCAGAAGGTGAGCCAGACCCATTCCGTGCGGGGCGGGACGACTCCGTGGCCCGCCTTGCTCTGGATGGTCCAACGGACCGCCCCCCGGTCCAGGTTGACCGCCTCGGGGGTCCAGGTGGACCAGGAGACGGCCACGATCGGGGTTGTGACCGGGGCCGAGGCTCCGGGGCGGTAGGCCAGGGTTCCGGCCAGGGCGGCGGCGGCGTCCTCGGTGTACCCGCCGATCGGTTCCCCGAACACGATCAGGCCCGCGTCCGAGGGGAGCCGGCGCACGGTGGCCGCCTCGGTGGGCGGGGTCTGCGCGGCGGCCAGGGCCAGGGCGGTCATGTCGGGGGTGGCGTAGTAGAGCCGGGCCCGAGAGAGCCGGTCGGCCTCGGAGCGGGCCAAGAGTTGGGCGGCCACGGACGATTCCGTGGCGTCCAGGCCCGGCACGGTCGGGACGACTGTGGATCGCCCGGCGCGCAGGGCCTCCCGCAGGGCCATCATCGCGGGCATGGACTCCAGGTGCTCGACCATCTGGCCGCGCCACTCGGGGAGTTGGGAGGGCTCCGGCGGGGTCCACCGGAGCCGGGAGGGGTCGGTCATTCTGTTCCGTTCGCTGATCGGTGGGGCGGGGGTCAGATCGTGGCCATGAGGAGGGCGGCGACGCCGAGCCACAGCATGTGCCAGGACTGATCGAGCGCGTAGGCCCCAGTCCCGAGGGTGGCGGCCGGCTTGCCCTCGGCGGTCACCGGGTGGGCGGGGTGCGCGGGGGTGCCGAGGCTGTAGAACTCCGCCTTGCCGCACCGCTCCGCCAGGCGGGCGAGGGTGAACCGGCGATCGGCCCAGTAGTGCGAGAGGGCGTCCAGGCCGAGGCCGAGGGCGACGCCGAGGGCGGTCAGGGGGAGGCCGAGGGCCAGGGCGACGGGGGCGAGGATGGCCCCCTTCGTGGCGGTCAGGGTGGCGACGTGGCGGGCGCACGCGAGACGGCCGGGCCATCCCGGGAGTCCCTTGGTGGCGGCCTGGCAACTCGACTGGACCCAGTGGTCCCCGAGGCTGTGGGCGACGAACAGGGCCGCGAACAGGGCGGCGAAGGTGGCGGCGTGCATGATGGTGCCTCCGGTCTCGTGAGGGGTCGGAACGGGGCGGCCGTGCGCCTGGCAGTGGACGGCCGCCCCCCCTTGCGTGTTCAGTCCTGGCCGGCCTCGGCGCCGAGGTCGTGAACGATCGTGGCTCCGTGGAACCCGCTCGTGGTGTCCTCGGTGTGGCTGCGGTGGACCTGGAACCCGCCGTCCGTGACGACCAACGCGTCGGTGGAGCGGGCGGGGTGGCCGCACGCGACGCAGCGCGGGCGGGGCTCGCGGGTGCGGGTGGCCCACTGCTCCCAGACGGAGGGGTCGGCCTGGCGGACCGCGTCGCGGCGGTACTGCGCGGTGGAACGGCTCACGTCCATGGCAAGGGCCATGTCCCCGACGCTGCCACCGGCGGCGGCGTGGGCCCGGATCGCCGCGTCCCGGATGCCCTCCAGGCGGGGGAGGAGGCGATAGTCCAGGTCGTTCACGACGGTGTACCAGTCGCCGGGGCCGGCGGTCCGGTCCTTCCGCGCGTCGGGGTGCGGGTGGTCGGGGTTGGCGGGGACGTGGCCGGCCCGCAGGATGGCCAGGGCCCACAAGGCGGAGTGGAACCAGTCCGCGAGGATGCCCGCGTCGTCGCCCACCTGCGCGGCCTCGGCGGCGGTCAGGCTGATCGTCACGTCCATTCCGCCGCGTCGGGCCTCGGTGCCGAAGCGGTAGCCGATGGGGTCCATGGTGGTCCTTCCGTGAGGGTGTGTACGGGATTCCGTACAGTCGAATGTACGGAATTCCGTACACCCCCACAAGGGACGGTATCGGCCAACACCCCTGGCCGGAAACGGCGTTCGCCCCGGTGTCACACAGACCTGTCACATGGGGCCGAGGCGGGGGGCCGAGGAGGTCTTGCCGCAGGTCAGGCCGCGCGACAGGTCCCCATGTGACAGCCGACGCGACAGCCGGTGTGACAGGGGGCCGGGGCCGACTTCCCCGAGGGGAAGAACGACGGCCAGGAGGTGAGAGGTGCCGCGCATCTATCCAGGTGGGGGCCGTATCCCCGGGCGGAAGTCCGCACTTCCCCTCACGGAAGGCGCCACGCGTCATCCCCCGGGGGAAGGGCCGAGGGCCCACATGCCGCCGGCCCCCTGCTCCGGGAGGAGAGGGGGCCGGTCGGGTCGGTCAGGTCACTCGAAAGTGAAGTCGTCGATATCGCGGAAACGGACGTTCACGCCGTACTGGTCCCGCATCGCGTTCGTCATCGCCTCGGCCGCCTGCTTGCTGGCCGCCGCCGCCGCGTCGCCCGCCTCGGAGACGTTCCAGTTCTTCAACGCCTCATAGGCGCGGGCGATGCGGTCGCGGTCGCCGCTCCGGATGGGGTAATCCGCGTCGGACAACCAGTTCTTGAGCGTGCGGGCCGAGGGGTTCAATCCCGCCCTGTCCGCCGCCGCCGAACCGTTCTTCGCCTCGGTGAGTTCCCGGAGCTGCGCGTGCCAGCCTTTCGCCTTTCGGGAACTGGACGGCTTGGCTTTAGACTTCTTCCCGAGGGCCCGCGCCACCTTTTCGACGGCCTTTCGAACCTTCTTCATTCCCGAGGCGGGAAGGTCCACGCGGGTCCGGCGCTTTCCGTTGTTCGCGGGCATGACGTGCCCCGCCCATTCGACCTGCGCCCGCACATCCACGCGGGAGGGTTCATCGTCGTTGGCCCATTCCGCGTACGCGTCCGCAAGAGCCTGCGCGACCGCCTCGGCCTCGGCGGCCGAGTATTCCGCGCCCTGTCCGGTGTCCCGCTTGCGAGCCATTACTCATCCCCCCACGTCTCGGTGGTCTTGACCTTCCAGGTGCCGAACGTCGTGCCGAGGTCGTCCAGCCGGATCAACGCGCGCCCGTCCTCGGGGGCGGTGGTGACCGCGTCCAGGACCGAGGCCGGAAGGACCAGTTCGTCCATGGCCCGGATCGTGAGCGGGCCGGCGCCCTCGGGGACGGCCTGGCGGACCGCGTCCGCCCCGCGCCAGATCGTCACCGCCGCCTGGTCCTTGATGTGGTGGGCCCAGTCGGTCCGTCGCGCCTTGCACTTCCACACCCGCTTGAGGAGGGCGCCCTCCCCCTCCCACGAGCCGTACATGGTGTTCACCGCCATGCCGAACGACTCCTTGGCCACCTCGTACGCGAACGAGTCGCGACCGTGGACCTCCAGGGCGTACCGCCGGCACTCGCCCACGAGGTGGGCCCAGTCACCGAGCTTGGCCGCCGCGCCGGTGTGGGAGTCGAGCGCGGACGCGTCCGGCCACCGCCCGGCGGCGGCCAGGTCGGCCAGGAGGTGCATGTGCGGGGCCGTGATCCAGACCTCGGCGCCCACCTTCTCGTTGCCCATGGGAGAGGGCACGTCGGTCTCCGTCCAGGGGTAGACGCGCACCTTGTAGTACCCGGGGTCAGGGACCGTGACCTCCTCGATGGGGCCGGTGTGCTTGTACTCCCCGTGGACGACGCGAACCGAGGACGTGGCCGTGGGCCAGGCGCCGTTTCGGTCCAGGGCGACCGCCTCACCGGTGAAGCCCTCCCGCTCCCACGACCAGGAGTTGATGCCTCGGACCGCGCCGATCATCCCGGGCATGGGTGCCTGCCACCACGGGCCGCGACGGGACCGGTAGGGGGCGAACGGGCCGTGGGAGGTCTGGTCGCCCTCCAGGGCGGCCAGGAGACGCAGCTTGGCCGCGCGCTTCTTGATCTCCTCCCCGAGGTCCCCCGGCTCGATGTCGTCCGGGAGAGCGGTCAACTCCGCCTCGGCGGTGTCCAGGTAGGCCAGGCGGTCCGCCAGGGCGTCCACCTGTGCCTGGGTCTTGATGCTCTTGCGGCCCCGGGCCGCCTCCAGGTACTCCGCGTGCGGGCCTCGCAGGACCAGGGGCTTACGCCCGGAGCTGCGGACGGGCCGGGAGGGAGAGGCCGCGGCGGCCTCCTCCTCCTCCTCGACCTCGGGGGCGTCCTCGACCTCGGCCCGGGGGGCGGGGACCTCGGCCACGGGGGCCGACTCCAGGTCCATCACTCCGGGCAGGACCGGGGCGTCCACCGGCGGGGCCGGGGCCGGGACGCAGGTGGGGTGACGGCCGGTGCCGTCGTCCCCGCTGGGGTCCAGGGGGAGGCCGCAGGGCTTGCCGAAGGAGTAGCCGGTGCAGACCTGCGGGCCCTCGGGGGCCGGGGTGCCGGCGGCGCCCTGGCCGCCCTCGGGGGCGTCGTCCCCGTCCGTGCCGAGGAACACCGACCACGGGACGACCGGGAGCCACACCGAGGCGCTACCGACCCGGATGCGCCGCTGGTGGTCGTGCTTCCCGTCGCGGTGCTGGACGGCCTGGATGATGCCCCGGGAGGCCAGGAGGCGCCGGAGCTGGACACCGCCGATCGTGAGGGACTTGTCCCGGCGGGCAATCTCGACGTTGGCCGCCGACTCGACCACGGCCAGGCCGTCCGGGAGCGCGTACCCGGCGAGGATGTCCCGCCGCTCGACCGCCCACCCGAGGGCGTCCCCGTACTGCGGGGGCTCCCCGTGGTTGGTGCCGGGGGCGATGGCGTAGAGCTTGCCCGAGGCGAACAGGCCGCGCAGGTTGCGGAGCCACACCTCGTGCGGCCGGTCCTCGGTCCGCTCCGTGGCGGTCGCGGTCGCCGCTTCGATCAGGGCGGCCCGGATCTTGCCGTACAGGGCGGTGCGCGCGTCGTCGGTCAGGGCGCCAGCCTCCACCGCGAACCGGGTGAAGACCTCGGCGGCGCACAGGAGGTGGGCGATGTGGGAGCACGCGCGGCCGGTGACCTCCTGGCCCGCGCGCAGTTCGGCGCGCAGCTCGCGGAACCGTCCGGTGAGGAACGTCATCACCTGCGGGCGGTGGGCGGCGAGCCAGGCGACGTACCCGGCGGCGGCCTCGGGGAACTCCTCCACGCGGTCCTGGAGCACGGTCAGCTTGTCGGGCCGCACGTCCCCCTTGTGGACCTGGAACGGGAACGTGCGGTCGTGAGTCGAGCCGGAGTTGAACAGGGGCAGGCACTCGGCGGTGTACATGAGCAGGGCCATGCACGCGGCCACCTTCGCCCGGCCCGGCCCGCGCATCCGGTTCTTCGAACGCTTCTGGCGGTTGGTCGCCGCGCGGATGCCCTGTTCGGCGGTCCCCTGCGTCTTGTTGTCCACCGCCGAGGTCTCACCCGGCTTGTAGTCGTCCACGATCACGAGCCCGTCCCGGCGCTCACCGAGGACGGTGGACAGGGACGGGAGGGTGGTGTCCGCCGCCGGGAGGAGGTCCGACTCCCCTCTGTACCCGGTGCCGCTGTGGGCCTGGAGGATCGCGGCGAACGACGACTTGAGCACGCCGAACACCTCGGCCCGGCCGTCCGACCACATCCACGGGACGAACCTCGGCAAGTCGTTGCCGAACATGCTGATCAGCGGGGCGAGCCAGGTCGAGCACATGGCCGGGGCGGACACCCGCAGGACCGCGACGTCCAGGGCGGACAGGGACAGGGCGACGACGTCGCGCAGCCGGTCCCCGGTCGGGGCCGGCGGGAGGGCCGCCTCGTCGGACGAGTGAGTGTTGACCTGGACGGCCACCTCTCCGGCGGGGCCGAACGCTCGCTCCGCCGAGACGTAGACCCACGTCCCGTTCACGTCGTGCCAGCCGAGGGAGTCCAGGCCGGGCGACTTGGGGAGGTCGCGGCGCTGGAGCTTGACCACTCCGGCCAGGGCCTCCCGGACCTTGCGCACGTCGTGCCCGGCGGCGTGGTCGAACTGGTCCCAGCCGGTCCCGTCGCGCAGGGTCTCCGGGGTGACGTACTCCTCCTGGCCCTTGACGGCCACCTGGTAGACGGGGACGCCCTCGGGGTCGGTCCACCACGCCAGGAGGCGGGGGGCCCAGTCCAGGAAGGGGACCATGGTGTCCCCCTGGCGCCGGAGCATGTACTCCGCCTCCAGGTCGACCAGGACGCCATCGACTCCCGGCACGGGGAGGAGGCGGTCCACGGTCTTACCGGCCTCGGTGAGCCGGCGGGCGGTCCCGGCGGCGGGGGCCTCGGTCGCCTTCTCCTCGGTCGCCTTCTCCTCGGTCGCGGTCGCCATCACGCGGCCCCCGCCCGGGAGATCAGGCGGTCCGCGTACGCGCGGGCCCGGGTGAGGGTGGGCCACCCCGAGGTGAGGAGGTCGCCGGTGTCGGTGTGGACCCCCCACCCGCCGCGACCGCGCACGGTCCGGCAGATCAGGAGGGCGGTGGAGTCGTCGGCCACCACGGTCACGCGACCGGAGCCGCCGAGGGGGGTCGGGTACTGCTGTGTGGTGCGCGCGGGCGCATCCTGGGTACTCTTGTCCTGCACTTTGATTCCTCGCAAGGGGATCTATGCCAAGCCTCGGGCGTGAGACCCCGGGGCTTTCGGCGTTTCTAGGGACGGGTTGACCTGCGCTTGTGACCCCCGCCGAGGCGGGGTGAGACGGTCACGGAGCGCGGGCCGGTGCGATCCGGTGGTGCCTCCTCTGGGAGGACAGGGCCCGAGGGGCCGGGGCCGGAACGGCTATCGGGGCGGGGCGGGCGGCCAGGAAGCGCAGCACCGCCAGGACGACGCGGACGCCGGCGTGGGGGGCGAGGGAGGCGAAGAGTCGGGCCAGGTGGCGCCGGCCTCCCCGGTCCTTCCCGTGGAGCATGAGGAGGGTCGCCACCCGGACGCCGGGGAAGTCGGCCTCGGTGCCGTACCCGCCGAACTTCCACAGGATCAGGGCGTCCTCGTGGGAGAGGTTGAACAGGTCCACGCGGTCCGCCTCCTCTCCTGTGTCGGTGGTCATGTCGGGTCAGCCCTGGAGCCGCAGGGGGATGGTGACCGCGTCCGCGCCGACCGTGGCGCCGGACGCCTTGATGGCCCGGTACATCTGCGCCAGGGCGACGCCGGCGGCGACGGCCAGGGCGGCGGCGGCGACCAGGAGGAGGGCCTCGGACACCGGGATGTAGCGGGAGGCGCCCTGTCCCTTCTGGGCGGCGACGGTCACGCCGCACTTGCGGACGGTGTAGTTCACCGCCTGGTAGTCGCCGGTGGTGCGGGCCACGTCGGACACGCGGACGGTGCCGTCCGGGGTCACGCGCCAGTCGTCCGGAACGGCGGTAAGGGGCGAGACGGGGCCGGGGGCCGGGGTCTCGACTGCGGTGGCGGTCACGTCACAACTCCTTTCGTGAGACTGTCACGACCTTACGCCCCGTCACGAGCCGTTACTAGCACCGTGACGGAAGTTTCGTGACGCTCTTTCGATTCCGGGTACGGGAGGCGGCCCGGCTTTCCTCCGTGGGGGAGGTGCCGGGCCGCCAGGGGTGGGGCTGAACTGCGCTGCGCGAGACGGGGTCACCGTACGGCGGACCCCGCCTATACCTCTACGTATCAGGCGGCCACGGCCAGGCCCGAGGACTCCAGGAACGTCGTGCCGATCCACTCCGCGTACGCGGGCGGGATGGCCTCGGTCAGTTCCTCGCGCACGTCGGTCCACGTGATGCCCATGGCCTCCTGCATCTCCGGGACCGTGGCCTTACCCCCACCCTTCCCGTACGCCGCGACGTACGGGCCGGACCGGTAGACCCCGTGTCGCCACCCCCGCACGTACCCCCGGTGGGGGACGTGGGGCGGGGCGAGGAAGGAGAACCCCGACACCTCGAAGTTGCGGTGCCGCAGGACCCCGAGGCCGAACATCTCCCCGCACAGGGAGAGGTCTTTCCTCACGGGGGCCGTGCCGTTGGGCTGCTCGATGATGTACGGGAGGCCGGTCTCGTCCAGGAGGTCCCGCAGGGCGGGGATCAACTGGACGTGCTCGCGCCCCCACCCCCGGGACCGGTTGGTCCCCTGCGTGAGCGCGCATCCGGCCTGGCACGGGGGAGAGGTGTGGATGAGCGCGTACCGGCGGATCTCCCCCGAGGCGATCAGGGCGGCCAGGTACTCCAGGGCGTCCGCCTGGACGAACCGGTGGGGGTAGCGGGGCCGGGGGGCGATGTCCACCCCGGTCACGACGAACCCCGCGCGGCCGTACCCGGCCCCGGCCCCGCCCGCACAGCAGAACAGGTCCAGGAGTTCGGGACGGGCCGCCTCGGTCGTCATGCTCCGGCGCCGGCCGGGCGGGTCCGGCTGGCGCTCTCCCACGTCTCGTCACCCGGGGCGCCGCCGTTGGTCTTGCTGACCTTCTGGACCTGCGCGGTGGCGAACGTCAGGTCCGGGCCGACCGAATCCGCGGCGACCTCCCAGCCGTACCGCGTCTCCTTCGTCTTGGGGTCCTCCCACGAGCGCTGCCGCAGGTCGCCGGTGACGATGACCCGCATCCCCTTGGACAGGGTGGCCGCCACGTTCTCCGCCAGGCCCCGCCACACGGTGACGCGGTGGAAGTCGGCGCCCGACTCCCGCCACTCGTTCGTCTGGCGGTCGAAGGTGCGGCGGTTGACCGCCACGGAGAACTTCGCCACGGCGGCCCCGTTGGGGGTGAAGCGGAGTTCGGGCTCGTCCGTCAGGTTGCCCACGAGGGTGATCGGCGTTCCGTTCATGATCTGTTCTTCCTGTCTGTGTGGGCCCGGACATGGGACGTGGGCCCCCGTTCGGGTGGCTCACGTCCGACTATGCCGGGCGGAAGTTTGAATGCAACCCCCGTCCCCGAGAGGGGTTCGGGGACGGGGGCCGCAGGTCAGCGGCGGCGGAACCAGCCGAGGCGGCCCGGCTCGTCCTTGACGGCCTGGACGTACTCGACGACCTCGGCCGCCCGCGCGTCGTTGCCCTTGCGGGTCAGGGCGGCGGACAGGGTGCCGGTGCGGAAGATGGCCGCCGCCTCGGCGTCGCCGGCCTCCACCTCCCGGCGGATGTCGGCGGTGAACTCCCGGTGACCCCGGACCTCGGCGGCCATGTCGCGGATGCGTCGGATCACTTCTTCTTCTCCTTCTGGGCCTGGATGTCCTGCCACATGGACCGAAGGACCAGGAGGCAGACGGTTGCGGAGACCGCCCCGATGGCTACCGCGACCGCCAGGAGGGCGGCGGCCATGGCCAGGAAGCCGAGCGCGACTGCGCCGCCGATTCCAGCGGCGACGTAGACCCCGATCGGACGGGCGGGCTGGACGGGTGCCGGCTGGACGACGGGGGAGCGGTCCTCGTACGCGTACAGCGGGGCGCCCTCGGCGGACAGGCCGATCTGTCGCAGGATCACCGGGGCGTCGGTCGCCCCCTGTTCGGCGGTCACCAGAACTTCCGCGCGGCCCTCTTGGCCGCCTTCTCCGCGAGCTTCGCGGCCTCGGCGTCGGCGCGGGCCTTGTCCTGGATCGCCTCCCGGGCGCACGCCTCCTCCTGGATGCGGTCGATCGCCTTGTCCACCGGGCCGAGGGACCTCCCGGTGGCGTGGCGGGCGACGGCGCGGGCGACCTGCGCCGCCATGCGGGCGGTCTCGCCGGCGGTGTACTGCCTCGGTTCGGGCATGGCCGTACCTCCGTTCCTGCGTCACTGCGAAAGGGTGACGCGAGAGAATCTGACACGAACGACGTTAGCACCGACGATAGACAAGCGATAGTGGAAGGGATAGTTTGATGGCAGGCAAGCGAAAGAAAGAGGTCGACATGAGCAAGATTCACGCGCTCCTGGAGGTGCAGCCGCCGCAGGTGGCGGCCCTCCCGGAGCCGCCGGAGCGCGAACGGCTCCGTAAGGCACAGGGCCTGACACAGACGCAGGTGGCGGAAGCCCTCGGAGTCACCCGAGGCGCCGTGTCCGCGTGGGAGGCCGGCCGGTACGACCCGCGCGGGGACGTGCGGGTCCAGTACGCCGAACTCCTCCGCCTGATCGCGGAGCGCCACCCCGCACCCGACCCCGGAGGCACCCCGTGAGCCTGACCCCCGCTAGCGTCCTCGGCGCCCGCAAGGTCCAGCCGGTCGACGGCCAGATGGACCTCTTCGGCGCCGAGGACGAGCCGGACACCCCCACCACCGAGGAACAGCACGACAGCACCGCACCGAAGGAGAACGCCCGATGATCAGCCGCAGCCAGGCCGCCACGTACGGCCTACTCGCCCCCGCCGTGATGGCCCTCGGCATGTCCGCCGACACCTCTTACCGGTTCCTGGGGACCGCCCTGGCGATCACCAACGACTGGGAGCGCGTACTCCTGTGCGGGGTGGCCGAGGCGGCCATCATCGCCCTGACCCTGTACGCGTGGGCGACCCGGACCAAGGCGCCGGCCTACCTCGCGTACGCGGCGGTGCTCGTCCAGGCCATCCCCGCGTTCCAGGTGTCCGGCGGGGCCGGTGGCGCCACCCGCGTCATCCTCGGGCCCGTCCTCCTGGCCGTGATGCTCCACCTCCTCCTGGGGCTCGAACTCCGGATGTCCGGGGAGAAGACGACCGGCATCCTCGGCGCCGCCCTGCGGGAGGTGCGCGAGCGTCTGACCGCGTACCTGGGCATCGGCCGGCGCGGGGCCGACTCGGCCGCCATCGCCCGCAGCCGCGCGGCGGACAAGGCGGTGGACCTGGCCGACATGGTGGCCGCCGCCGACCCCGGCACCCGCAAGCACCGCCGGCGCGCGGCGAAGTTGGCCGCCGCCATCGACGCGGCACGGCATGACCTGACGAACTCCGAGGCCGCCGAGGCGGAGGCCGCCATCGTCGCCCGGGTGGTCCGGCGGAAGTCGGTCGCGGCCCTGGCCACGATCAGCGCGCGGCACGACTGGAACGCGTCCCTGGAGGTTCCGGCCGAGGCCGCCGCCGAGGCGTCGCCCGAGGTCCCGGCGGAAGTTCCGGCGGAAGTTCCCGCCGAGGTTCCGGCCCCCGTCGCGGAAGTTCCGGCCGAGGTTCCGGCGGAAGTTCCGGCCCCGCAGGTTCGAGCCACCGCCGCCGAGGTTCCCGAGGTTCCGGCCGCCGCCACCGAGGTTCCGGCCCCGGTGTTCCTGACCGCCGAGATTCCGGCTCCGGCCGTTGATTCCGCCGAGGTGTCGCCGCTGGTCAAGGCTGGTTCCGCCGAGGTTCCGGCGGAGGCTCCGGCCCCCGCCCGGGGTGCTGCCACCCGCGCCGCCCGGGAGTTGATCCGGGGCGGAACCCTGGACCTCGGAACCATCCGGGAGACCCTGGCCGACCGTGGTATCAGGCCGCCCTCGGACCGGTACCTTCGTCAGCTTGTCGCGGAAGGACGGAACAACCGAGGCACGGGCGCGTACCTGTAGTTCCGCACGCGGAACCAGCGATGTTCCATCCGGAACAACCGAGGTGCCGCCCGCTGGAATCGGGCGGCACCATCGGGACCCCTCCTGTCACCTCTCACAGCAATCAGGAGTGATCGTGCAAAGCATCGCAGAGAGCAAGACGGCCGGCGCAATCCGCGTCGCCTACCGGTTCACGACCGGCCACCACATGGACGGCATCCACCGCACGGACGCCGGTTGGGTCACCCGGGGCACCCGACCCCTCAACGGGGGCCGTGCGGGCCGCTGGAGCCTCCTCTCCCGGGTCGAGCGGGCCGGTATCCGCCTCGGGTCCGTCGCGGGCGCCGGGGGGACCCTGTGGGGCCTCCAGGCCGCTCCCGAGGCCACCGTGGGGACGTGGGCGGGCCTCGGCGCCGCCGCGACCGTGGGGGCCGGCTACGTGTCCGGGACGTGGGTGTGCAACGTCCGGCACATGCACAACTGGATTCGCCCCCTTCACGTCGCCCTGGAGGGCCCCCTCGGCCTCCCCGAGGGCGTCAGGCCCGGCTCGTACATCCGCATCCCCCGGGACTACCCGGGCCGCACCGAGGTCGGCCGTATCGACCTCCCGCCCACCTTCGTCGGGGTGGACGGCGGAGCCGCGACCATCGGGAACATCGTCAAGACCAAGCTCGGACTCACCGACGCCACGGTGACGTTCAAGCTGGAGGGGCGCCGGCCCCACCTGGTCATCCGTCAGACGCCCCGGCCCCCGGCCCGCGTGATGTTCGCGGACGAGAGCGTCCAGGCGCTCATCGGCTCCGCCGCCGAGTCCGCGCCGCTGATCGGCCTCGGGCCGAAAGACATCCGGGTGTCGGTGGACCTGGACGCCGAGTCGCCGCACATCCTGGTGTCCGCCTCCACCGGCGGCGGGAAGTCGGTCATCACGCGGACGATGGCCTCCCAGATGCTCCACAACGGCTCACAGTTGGTCGTGCTGGATTTCAAGCGGCACTCTCACAAGTGGGCCCGTGGACTTCCGAACGTGGCCTATTGCCGCGATATCTCGGACATTCACGATGCGCTCGTGAAACTCGGCCAGGAGGGCCACCGCCGGAATGTCGTCGTTGACGACTGGGAGGGCGAGGGAGACGCCCCGGTCGGCCCGCGCCTGGCCCTCATTCTGGAGGAGGCCAACGCCACGATTGCGAAATTGAAGCGGTATTGGGCTTCAATTCGCAGGACCAAGGGCGACGAATTCGGCCCCGCCGATCCGAAGGAATCCCCCGCGATTGACGCACTGCGGGAAATCCTGTTCATGGGTCGGGCCGTCCGGATGCACGTTTTTCTTGTGGCCCAGTCGGCCACGGCGGCGGCCCTCGGCGGTCCCGAGGTTCGGGAATGCTTCGCCACTCGAATTCTCGCCCGCTACACCCGGAACGCGTGGAACATGCTCGTTCCCGAGGTGCAGCCGGTCCCCCGCTCGACCCGCCATATCGGCCGCGCACAGGTCGTATTGGGCGGGGTGGCCCACGAAACGCAGGTGGTGTTTTTCACCGACGCCGAGGCTCGGGCGTGGGCGACCTCGGGCGCCCTGGCCGCCGCCCCGGACCTCGGGGGCCTCGGTGTCACGTCACACGGTCACGCAGGGCCTCTCACCTCGACAGATGCGGCCCCCGTGTCACGTGACGTGACGCCGGTCCTGCGTCTGGTCAAGGACGAGCCGGCCCCCATCCCGCCCATGCCGAAGGTGCCCCCGCAGGTGCCCCGGTACAGCCTGGCCGCCGCCGCGCGGGAGGGAATCGTGCCCATGTCCGCCGACGCATTGCGCCAGGCCAAGCGGCGGGATCCGGAATTCCCCACCGGGAATGACGGGAAGTGGACCGCCGACGAACTCCAGCAGTGGCACCGCAACCGCCCCGGGGCCGCCGAATCCATTGCGTGACTCCGAAAATGGGCCCCCGTCTCCGAAAGGAGGCGGGGGCCCTTCCCTTTTCTCTCGAATTCGCGTACGGGACGTGGGATCATCGAATAAAACCGCGCCAGCAACCAGCAAAAGGAGACCCCGTGCGAACCGTTCCCGTGCAAATCGTCTGCCGGAAGTGCACCGCCCCTTTCCGGACCACCGTCCGAGGGGGGAACACCCGGTGCCCCGAATGCCGTACGTCGCGCCATGTGCGCCTGAATCAGGAGTGGGAGGGCCCGGTGCCCAAAGACCTCTCCGGAGCCGCCACACGGGCCGCACAGGCCGCCCGACGGCCCCCCGTGTGGGTGGAATGCGGGTGCGGTCACGAGTGGCAGTCACGAGCAAAGGACCGCATGACGATTCGGTGCCCCGAATGCGGGACCGGCCAACGCGTCCCGCACCGCACCCACGAGAACACCGGGCCCCGCCCCGAGGGTCGCCCCGCGCCCGCCCCGGCGGCCCGGACCTCCAGGCGCCGGCCTACCCCCCGGTGGGAGCCGGAGGAGTACGAGCCGGACGAGACCGAGGACCAGGAGGACGAGCACGACCCGACCCCGCTCACGACGTGGTTCCGCAACGGCGGTCGGGAGGAGCTGCGCCGCGCGCTCCCCCCTCGGCCCGCAGCCGCGCCCGCCGGGGGCCTGGCGGCGATCCTGGCCGCCCTCCAGGGCCAGGCCCGACCCTCGGCCCCGGCCGTTCCCCCTCGGCCCTCTCCCGCCGCCCCGGCGCCTCGGCCGGCCCCCGCGCCCGTCCCTGCTCCGGCCCTGTCCGGGATTCAGCCCGTCGACCCCCAGACGCTCCCGGAGAAGGAGGTGCGGCGCCGTGACGACGTGTGCCAGATCGCCCGCGCCCTCTCCGGCTCGATGATGGTCTGGTACAACCAGCCGCCCGGCCTGTGCGAAGCGCTCGACACGACGCAGCCGCGCGACCGCCAGCGGTGCCCCGCCACCGCGTCGCACATCGTGCGGTTCCGGAAGGACATAACCGAGGCCGACGCGTACGTGTGCCCCGCGCACGCCCGCCCCCTGGCCGAGACGGCCGCGCACTCCCCGTACATCGACGCGGCGATTTACCGCCGCAGGTGACGCACCGCGCCGAACCAGCGCGGCAATACCGAAAAACACCACCGCGCAAAGAGCGCGTGCCAAACCGCGCCAGCAACCAGCAAAACCAGCGGAACAAGAGGGTGCATCGCTCGCGCACAACGCGTGGCGCGGTCAACCAGCAACACGAAAGGGGCCCCGTCCCAGGAGGGTGGGGCCCCTTCTCTGCTCGCGCGGATCAGTCGGGCGGGGGGAGGATGCCAGCCGCGACCGCCGCCCTGATCCAGTCGCGCCCTTCCTGGATCAGCGCCTCGGGGTTGTCCTTGCCCAGGCTCAACCACTCCGTGCGGGTGCCGCCCGTCTCCAGCCGCCACCGGGCCTCGGCCAGGAGGCGGACCCGCGGGTCCACGTAGTGCACGCGCGCGGCGCCCTCGGTGTCCATCGTGTCGTCCCTGTAGTCCATGCGCTCATCCTGCCGAGCCACACCGGCCGCCGAGGCCGGAACGAGGGACGTTCACCCGGCCCCCTCGGCCCTCCTCCTGACTCCCTGCGAACCCGGGCCGCCCCTGTTCCCCCTCCAGTCCACAGCAGGGGGAACAGGCGCCTCCTGGACGTGTTCCCCCTCGGCACGTCCGGGGGGAACGGGGTCGCCACCGGTGTTCCCCCCGGGCCCTGTTCCCCCTTGTTCCCCCCGAGGGGGAACAAGACTGGCGAGCATTTCCGCAGGTCAGGGGCATGTTCCCCCTGTTCCCCCTCGTTCCCCCCGAGTCGACCCCACTACAGGAGGGGAGGCTCGTTCCCCCTCGGCCCGACCGCCCCGGGCCCTGTTCCCCCTTGTTCCCCCTGAGGGGGAACAAGACTGGCGAGCATTTCCGCAGGTCAGGGGCATGTTCCCCCTGTTCCCCCTCGTTCCCCCCGAATCGACCCCACTACAGGAGGGGAGGCCCGTTCCCCCTCGGCCCGACCGCCCCGGGCCCTGTTCCCCCTCGTCTCCACCGCAGGGGGAACACCGCCACCCCGAGGGGACCGCCTCGGCGCCGGCACCCACCCGAGGTGCGCGCCACCGCGCAAAAAGCACCCGGACAGTCACTCGCGAACAGGTTGATAAAGCGGCGGAGAAGGAATTAGAATTCACTCGGATAAGGCGAGAGATAAAAGAGCAAAATTAGCTCAGAACAAAGATCCGCCCGATTCTGAATTTCCACGAAATTTCGCGAATCTGGACCCCCAAAACCCGCCGACACACAATGCGAATAAGAAAGTAAATTCACGACGGACGCAGTCCGGAGTAATTGCCGAATTCCTCGGAATTCGCATTCCTGGTCCGGCGCAGCCGTGACCATGACACGAGCGCCGTCTACGGCGACGGGACGGCGGCCGGTGCGGTCGCCGCGGGTGAGGGTGCGACGGCAGTGCTGGCCCTGGTGCTGCTCGGGCTG
>NZ_JBEZHM010000103.1:0-16643 GCF_040650575.1 Streptomyces sp. NPDC048659
CTCGGCCGGGCGCAGGCCGGGCGGCAGATCGCGTGGATCCCGGAGCCCGACCCGGCCGCCCTCGCCGGGCTCTGGCCGCAGCTGTTCGGCGCGGGTCACTCCAAGAGGGCTGCGCCGCTGCGCGGCGCCAGGCGGAGTGAGCCCGGGAGGGCAGTCACCTTCGGTGACTGCGGGGCGGGGCGGCCGACCGGGGGCGCGGCCCGTGGGGTGGGGCCGGGCGGTGGGTCATGCCCGCCTTCGGCGTGCATTTTGTCTGGTCAGACACCCTGCGGCGGGGTTGTGGCCGTGGTCCTGGTGGTGAGGCGCCTCTGGCCCCTGCGGGGCCGGCGGCTCCCCATCAAGCCCTGAACCTGATCACAGTATGCACCCGAACCCCGGACACGTCCAGCCCCTACGCCCAGAAGAGGACACCACCCTCCGTACATCATGAGGAGCGTACCCAGATGACAGGTGGTCTATGCCAATCTTGAAAAAAGCGCAGCAAGGGGGTGGGGGGTTGGCCGCACCCGAACACCTCAGACCGTATACGGAAATGCCCAAAACGCATGGGTGAAAAGGGACCTGACGAGACGACGGAAAGAGCCCACAAACCCGCATACACAACCCGCAAAAGACCCCGGAAAAACCGGAACTGACCAACCAGCAAAACACCTATGCAGAATCCGAATTCAGGGCAGATACGGAAACCGAATACAGCACCCATCAGAACCGACAACACCGTCGCAGCGCCGGACGGGGGACCATCCCCGCAGGCCCGGGGAGCAGTGGTGACCTGGGCGTTTCCCTCTGACCTGCAGGGGGCCATCCCCGCGGGCGCGGGGAACAGACTCGCTGACCAGCAGTTCTACCCCACCCACACCCCCACACAGACCACTTTCACCGAAACCGACAAACCAGACACACCCGAGACCCGCACGCGCGCGACAGGCGGCGGGCTGACCCGCCGCCGCGACCGGCGTCCCTGCCCGCCGAGCTGGTGCGGTAGCCCCGGCCAGCCCTAGGCGGTGTCTTCAAATGATCACCATTGGTGGATCATGGTGGCGTGATACGTCGTCATGAACTGTCTGATGCCGAGTGGCGGTTCGTCCGGCCGTTGCTGCCCGAGTCGTTGCGGGGGCGGAAGCGGCTGGACGATCGCCGGGTGCTGAACGGGATCGTGTGGAAGTTCCGGACCGGGACGGCCTGGCGGGACGTGCCCGAGCGCTACGGGCCCTGGGCCACGCTGCACACGCGTTTTCACAGGTGGACGGCGGACGGCACGTTCGACCGGATGCTGCGGGTCGCCCAGGCGAAAGCAGACGCGGCAGGCGACATCGACTGGCTGGTGTCGGTCGACTCGACCGTCGTCCGCGCCCACCAGCATGCGGCCGGGGCCCGAAAAAGGGGCTCCGCGACCCGGCCCTCGGCCGGTCCAGAGGCGGTCTGACCAGCAAGATCCACCTGGCCTGCGATGGCCGGGGCAGGCCGCTCGCGTTCGTTGTCACGGGCGGCAACTGACGACAGAACCTAGCGCGGTAGCCTCGTACCAGGTGCAGGTGCAGGTGACGGTGGTACGGGCAGGCATCGACGGTCTCTTCAGGCCCGGTCAACAACGGCCCCGAAACCCGCATGCGCGCCGGCCTCCGGTACTCGGATGCCCAACCGGGTGGGAGCCGCGCTAGACGGTGATGAGCTTGACCGCGGTGACGGTGAGGACGTCGGGGGTGCTGACGTAGTAGACGACGATCGCGTCCGCCCCGGTGAGGGTCACCTCGCGGTAGTCCCGTTCGCCGGGCTTGGCCTCGACCGACCCGTGCCCGTAGGGGTTGGCGCCGATCGTGGACTTCATCGCCTTGTCCAGGACGCCGCGGCGCTGCGCGGGCAGCCGCCGGCGGGCGGCGTCGGCCTGCGCGGCGTAGGCGATCCGGTAGCCCATCAGCCAGCCTGCCCGTCGTCGTCGAGGACGGTGACGCCGGAGTAGTCGCCGGCGCGGAGCCGTTCGACCTGGTCGTCCATCTCCTCGACGGCGCCCGGGACAGTACGCAGAGCCCACATCGCCAGGCGGAGCGGGAGGTCGGGGCCCGGGGTGGAGGTGATCTCGGTGTCGAACGCGGCCCGCTGGTCCTCGGCGAGGGCGCCGCGGACGTCCGTGATCGTGGACGGCAGCTCAACGTCCTGGCCCAGTACGGTCGTCGTCCACCGCTCCGGTGTCACCTCGTCCACCACACTGCCCTCCACGGCTCCCTTGGGCCGCCCGGCCCCCGGCCGCCCACCGTACGGCTCCCGTATCCGGCGGCGGTACGGGCCCGGACCGGATTCACCCCCACGGACGACGAACGGACCCAGCCACCCAGCCCTCCCCGGCCCCACCATCGGCGCGGGCCTGATCGATCAGGGCCGGCGCACCGTCCGCGACAGCCTCTGGCTCAGGGAACGCGCGACGGCCGAACTCGCGCATCGCGGTGTCCTGCCGCTCCACCGGCTTCGGGATACCGGGGTTCGCCCATGACGCCGGGGCCGCATCCTGGCGAGTGGCGAATCCGCGAGGGCACGACGCATGTCACGCCGGGCGGATCAGTCCTTGTCGGGTTCGCCGAGGGTCCAGCCGCTGATCACGGAGATCGGGCCGCGCCAGGTCGGCAGGGTGTGGGTGGTGCGGCCGGAGCGGTAGGTCACATCCCGCAGGTGGAGGAAACGCTGGTCGGTCTCGCAGGGCCGCCGGCGTTTCTCGGCGGCCCCGTCCAGGTGCCCTACCGCGTGGCGCACGACCCGGCGCAGGGTGTCGTCGTAATCGCCGAGCCGGCGCAGGTGCAGACGTTCCCAGGTGCCGGTGGAGGCCACGGTGCAGGTCACCAGCGCGCCGCCCAGAGCCAGAGTCACCACGATGTCCTCGGCCTCGATGTCTTCGTGTTGAGACCGCGTCCCAGAGCGGTATGAGCCGGGTGACGTCATGCCGGTTGCCGCCGGTGAGCGTGACGGCCAGCGGGGTGCCGTGGCGGTCGGCTGCGGGCGCCACCAGGGTGTCACCGCGCTGTGGAAGACGTGGCATGCCTTGAGCGCGGGGCGCAGGTCGTCCTTGCCGGACTTCTTGTCGGCGAGAATGCGCCGGCAACCGGTGGCGGCGAGGGCGTCGATCCGGCGGTCGAGCTTCTGTCCGCCGGTGGAGACCCGGGCGTGGGCGATGAGGATCTCGGTCCGCATCGTGGGCTCGGTGGTCAGGAGTTCGAAAGGGTCGGGTTCACATGGCACGCTCACGCCCGGAATTCTTCTTGGTGCCGTTCTGGGAACCCTTCTGTGTGTGCGGAGAGAGAAGGTGAGACGGCCCGGTGCGGGCGTGAGTGAGGAGATGGGATGCGGGAGCGGATACGCGCGGGCGATCGCGAGGCGTTCGGCGAACTCTATGAGCAGTATGCGAAGGCGGTGTACAACCATGCCTTCCGGCTGACCGGCGACTGGTCGGTGGCCGAGGACGTGATGTCGGCGACGTTCCTGGACGCCTGGCGGACGAGGGAGAAGGTCGGAGAGGAGGGGGGATCGCTGCGGCCGTGGCTGCTGGGGATCGCGACGAACAAGGCGCACAACGCCAGACGCGGTGTCCGTCGGCGTTTCGCCTTCCTGGCCCGGGTGCCCGCCCCGGAGCCGGTGGCGGACTTCGCGGACGAGTCGGCCGGGCGGATCGACGACGCCCGTCGCCTGGACGCGGTTCACCGGGCGGTGCGGGGCCTGCGCCGTCAGGAGAGGGAGGTGCTGACGCTGTGCGTGTGGTCGGGGTTGGACTACCAGCAGGCCGCTGACGCGCTGGGGGTACCGGTGGGCACTGTGCGCTCACGCCTGTCGCGCGCGCGGGTCAGGCTGCGGGACCTGACCGAGCGGCAACTGGCCGAAGAAGAGCGGGAACCGCGCCCGGGGCGCGGAGAGGTAGAGAGCGAGGCCGCGTTCGCGGTCCTGTCCGTCCAGGAGGGAACCCGATGAACGCCACCCCGTACCGGCCCGCACAGGCCGAGCGCGAGGAGACGGCCCGGCTGCTGCCGGCCCCGGCCGAACGGGACCTGCCGCCGGGCCGCCACCTCCACCACAAGGAACTCCTCATGCGACAGATCGACCAGGACACCACCCACACCTCCCACCAGCCAGGCGGACTGCGCCGGCGCTTGGTCGACGCGGCCGCCCCCGGCCGTCCTCGGCGCCGGCTGGTCCTCGGGGCGTCGCTGGCCGCGGGGGCGGTGGCTGCGGTCATCGCGGTGGCCGCCGTCGGTTCCCATGCCCCGACCACGGTCCCTCAGGCGGGCAGTGCTCCGGGCGGCTCGGTCAGCGAGCGCGGGCCCGGCGGCGCGTCACCCCAGGCCGTCCAGCTGCTGACCCGCATCGCCGCCGTCGCCGCCAGCACCTCTGCCCCGCAGGTCCGTGACGACCAGTACATCTACATCGCCAGCCAGGTCTACGGCGCGAGCAAGAAGATCGGCGCCGACGGCGACGGCGCCAAGGCCCAGTACAACGACGACGGCACCGGGACCACCCACCCCCGCCAGGCATGGTTCTCCGTCAACGGCAGCCGCGACGGTCTCCTCACCGGGCCCCTCGAACCGGGCATCCGGCCCGGTGAGGGAGGCGTCAGCCTCGGCAAGAACACCAATCCCTCCCTCCAGCTGCCCACCTACACGTACCTGGCCTCCCTGCCCACCGACCCCGACGCCCTGCTGACAGCCGTCTACGCCCAGAACACCGGCGTGGACAAAAATCTCAACCCCGACCAGGAGGCGTTCCAGACGATCGGCGACGCGCTGCGCGAGTCCCTGATGCCCCCGCAGATCGGGGCGGCACTCTACAAGGCCGCGGCCAAGATTCCCGGGGTGAAGGTCGTGGACGACGCCGTGGACGCGTCCGGCCGGCACGGCGTGGCCGTCAGCCAGGACCACGGCAACCAGCGCACCGAATGGATCTTCGACAAGGACAAGCTCACCTACCTCGGCGAGCGGACCGTCCTCATCAACGACGACAGCGCCAGTGGCAAGGCCGGACGCATCCTCGTCAGCACCGCCGTGACCGAACGCGCCGTCGTCGACAAGGCCGGCCAGAAGCCCTCTCCTGATACGACCACCTGACCTTCGACACCGGGACCGGTTGGACCACCACGGTCAGGCCCCCTATCGGGGCGGTCGCCGTCGAGGTCCGCGCGACAGCGCGGGCGCCGCCGTCGCCGGGGAGGACGACGTCGCCGGCGCGGAGCGTCGCAGCAACCCGGCGGCCGGTGGTGAGGACGACTCCAAAGTCCGCACCGGCCACCTGCCCCCGCACCATGGCCGGCCTGCGCAACCTCGCCATCGGCATCTTCCGCCAGAACGGCCACACCAGCATCGCCGCTGCCCGCCTGCAGAAGAGCCCATAGGGCCCCTCCTACGGAGTCTTCTCCGCTCCGCAGAGGACTCCATAGGAGGGGTCAACCGATCCCGCTACACGCACTTGCGGATGGTCACCCGGCCGCCGTTCTTGTTCATCTCGCTGGAGTGCGGCGCGAGACAGAGCCCCGTCCACTGGTTGGCGAACGTGTAGGTACCGCTGATCTTGGTCGGGTTGACCGACCAGAGCTGGTTGCCCGAGTCCCAGCGGGTCTCGCAGCCCCACCACAGGAGCTGGGTGTTCTGGCCGGGCGGGGTGCCGTTGTTGTAGGGGACCGTGAGGCAGTAGCCGTTGTTGTTGCGGATGGTGTAATAGCCGTTGCTCGCCTTGACGGCGTTCCATTTCTGCGCGGCCCCGCCGTCGCAGGTACGCTGCACCACGAGCCCGCCGTTGGGGACGGTGGGGCCGATGGCCAGGCACTTGCCGCTCAGCAGGTTCTTGTAGGGACCCTTGCCGCCGGCCGACCACATGTCGTAGGTCTTGGTGGTCGGCGGGTCCTGCCCGCAGATCTCCCTCAGCTCCGTGTCGGTCATCTTGCGGCTCTGATACAACCAGGCGAACGACCGGCTGGTGTCCGGCACCCGGACGACCGCGTTCTTGACGAGCTCGTTCCTGTTGCCGTCGTAGCGGGCATCGATGTCGACGACCGCCTCGATCAGCGGCTCCTTGACCTCGATCCAGCCGACGCTGCCCAGCGGGACCGTGGCGGTGTGCGTGTGGGTGTCGCTGGTGCTCCAGGTCCAGCTCCAACCGAGCTTGGGCCCGACGGATGCCTCCCAGTCACCGAACTTCTTCTTCCCGCCGATGTCGAGGCCGAAGGAGAAGCTGGTGGAGGAGCTCTTGGTCCCGGCGACGCTCACGCTGCCGCTACTGGTGCAGCCGTAGGCGATGGGGCTCTTCCCACTGCCGAGCTTGTCGGGCATGGTGGCCTCGCCCCATACTTGCTTGCTGCTTTTGAAGGTGAGGTAGCACTCGGGGTCCCAGTAGATGAGGTCCCCGGCCTGCTTGGGCCTCGGGTCGGCGCAGTCCTCGGCTACCTGCGCGGGCGACTTGGCCGCCGCGAACGCCGTCGGGGTCAGCGGGAAGTAGCTCATTATCAAGGCGAGCAACACGATCGTCTTCATCACGTTCTTCACGAGGCGTGAGCTTAAGGATCATGAATGGCCGCTGAGGGAACGCCGTATGTATCCCAGGGGCATCAGTCGCCGCAGCGCGGTCCGGGTGACCACCTCCCGGGCACCGGGGGTGGCCCGGCCGGGGTTGCCCGTAGCGTCTGGATTCTGGCAAGGGACAACGAGACGCGCCGTCTTACAGGACGGGGGCGGTACTGGTGGAGGGCGGCCCGGTGCACGTAACGGGCACCCCGCACCCGCACCGCCCAGTCAGTCAGCCGCCCTGCGGGGCTCGGTGCGGGCGGCGTCGCCGCCGGTGCCGAGCGCACGACGACCGCGTGGCACCGAGGCCGGCGGCGGACCGAGTACTCCCCGGGCGCGCAGGTCGGCCGGGTCCGGCATGTCGATGTGCGGCAGGCCGTGGAGCAGGTCGGCCTCCCGCGCGCGGATCGGCTGGACGGCGGGGCCCGTACCGAGGGCGCGGCGGGCGTGCGAGGGTGGGGTCACAGAGGGGAGCGTACGGGCCGCGGGGCCGTCGGGTTACTGCCCGCACTCGCAGTCGGGCGGGCACACCGCGCCGGTGGTGCCGTATGGGGTGTCGGCGCGCTCCGCGTTGACACGGGTCCGGGGCTCCTCGGTGAGGCCGCTGACGAAGCCGTAGTAGAGCTTGGGGTAGCACTCTTCGATGCCGGACTCCACGTGCTCCTCGCGTACGTGCGCGCCGACCACCGCCAGGACGTCGTCCAGCGGCGTTGTGGCCCAGTGGATCGGGGAGGGCCAGAGCCCGCTCGAACCGCCACACCTCGAAACCCAGAACGGCGGGGAACTGCACCGAGCCTAAGACGCCATCTCAATTGGCTCGGTAGGCTGTGGGCTGTGGCGGGGATCGTTGAGCGGCTGGTGCCGGATGAGCTGTGGGAGTTGTTCCAGCGGGTGGTGCCGGCGGCCCCTTCACGGCCTCAGACCGCGTTTGAGATCTGCCATGGGACGATCGGTCGGTGACTCGACTCGTGAACCGTGACCGCTCCCTTGAGGAGCTTGAACGCGACTGCTGGCCAGCCCCGTCGGGCGGCGAAACGCGCTTGATGGCGACCGCACGCGAGCTTCGACGCAAACCGATCAGCGACCTGACGGTCGAGGACCTGCGGCTGCTGATCAAGCAAGACATCGGTCTTGCCTATCTCCTGCCGCTGGCGGTGGAGGTCCTCCGGGCCGACCCGCTGGCGGAAGGCGACATGTACGAGGGCGATCTGCTGGCCGCCGTGCTCGCCAGAAGTCCAGCCGTCTGGAAAGAGCTGCCGGGACTCGGCCGGGAGCTCCGCCTGATCGTCTCGGAGTTGGCCGACGTGCCGCCGAACCTGGAACGCGATGTCGAGGGGTTCTTGGCTCTGTAGCTCACCGACAGTACTGCTGCAGGCGAAGGGCAGACAGCCTGTCTACGAGGAGTGACGCACGAGCGGTCGTGGGCCGGGGCGCGTCGCAGCACGGCCCCGGGTGAGCCGGCGGATCATGACGCCGATCATGACCCAGCGGATCATGGTCTCGGAGTGGGCCGGGCTGGTCTCGTGGTCCCGCGCGAGGCGTCGGTGCGCAGTGAGCCACGAGAAGGTGCGCTCTACCGCCCACCGCTTGGGCTGGACCTGGAAGCCGCGCTGGCCAGGGTCCTTGCGGACGATCTCCAGGTCGCGGCCGAGGATCTGGAGGCCCACTCGACCAAGCGGCCGGCGAAGCCCTGGTCGGCCCAGACCTTCTTGACGCCGGGGTGGTCGAGCCTGGTCCACAGCAAGGGCCGCTTCGCGCCGTCGCGGTCCTGGATGCTCGCCGCAACGACGGGGACGGCCAGAAGCAGGCCGAGAGTGTCGGTGACGATGAACCGTTTGCGGCCCTTGACCTTCTTGCCCGCGTCAAAGCCCCTGGTCGCGGCAGGAACGGTGTCGGCGGTGCGGACGGACTGCGAGTCGATCAGCCCGGCACTGGGCTCCGCGTCACGGCCGTCGGCTTCACGGACCCTGCCGCGCAGGGCGTCGTGGATACGCTCGACGCTGCCGTCGCCGTGCCACCACGTGAAGTACCAGTACACCGTCGGCCAGGGCGGGAAGTCCTTCGGCAGTTGCCGCCAGGCGCAGCCGGTCCGCACCACGTAGAAGATCGCGTCCACGATCCGCCGCCGCGGATGCTTCTCCCGCCGACCACCCTTTGGGCCCACCCGCGCTGGCGGCAGCAACGACTCTACCAACGCCCACTGCTCGTCCGTCAGGTCCGACGGAAACCCACCCCCACCACTCACATCAGACTCAACGACCACTCCAGCGGTGGGACACGGCAGATCTCAAACACGCTCTCAGAGTGGTGGCCGGCGTCGACACGGCGACCGGGAGGTGCTGGCGGCGATCGTGTTCGTGGCGACCTCCGGGTGCACGTGGCAGCAGCTGCCCGCCGCGTCGTTCGGACCGTCCGGGGCCACGGCCCACCGCCGGTTCTCCGAGTGGTCGAAGGCCCGCGTGTGGGCCAAGCTGCACCGCCTGGTCCTGGACGAGCTCGGCTCCCGGCGCGAGCTGGACTGGTCGCGCTGCGCAATCGACTCAGCGAACATGCGGGCGATGAAAAGGGGGACCTGACGGGTCCGAATCCTGTCGACCGGGGCAAGTACGGGTCGAAGATCCACCTGATCACCGAGCGGACCGGTCTGCCCATCTCCGTCGGAATCCCGGCGGCGAACCTCCACGACAGCCAGGCCCTGATCCCGCTGGTGAAGGGCATACCCCCGATCCGATCACGCCGCGGCCGCCGCAGAGGCAAGCCCGGCAAGCTCCACGCGGACAAGGGCTACGACTACCGCCACCTGCGGCAATGACTCTCCAGCCGAGGCATCCGCCACCGCATCGCCCGCAAAGGCATCGAGTCCTCGCAGCGGCTCGGAAGACACCGGTGGACCATCGAACGCACCATGGCCTGGCTCGCCGGCTGCCGACGACTCCACCGACGCTACGAACGCAAAGCCGACCACTTCCTCGCCTTCACCAGCATCGCCTGCACCCTCATCTGCTACCGCAAACTCGCCAAATGAGATGGCTTCTTAAACGTCCCCCGTTCACCCTGCTGGCCTGCGCAGTCCAGCAGGGTGCCTCAACGGGATGCCAACTAAACTACCGGCGGAAGGATTTCATCAGCACCCTCAGCCGTCGCCCCGTCTGCACTAAAAGGGAAAACGTCTCCCTGCTCCGTGACAATCCATCCCATGATTTCCTCGGTGAGCGGATTCCCGCTCTGGAAATCCCGCCAGTAAGCCTTGTGACCGCGGCTAGGAATCACGCTTACGATCTTATGAGCCCGCTCCAGTCGAGAAAAATCGCCGTAATCGGTGACTGGCCTCATTCGACCTTGCTCGACGTCTACAACTAGCGCCACACGACTAACCAGATCCCAGCCTTCCACGTCTCGCTGACTGGCGATCTCGTCCTCCGTGCCAGCGAACAGGGCCACCCATCCGGTCCCATTAAAAAAGATCATATCTCTCCAACTTCCACTAGATCACAGAATTCCCGACGGGTCGCAAACCCCAGATACCGCCCGGCCGTTACAACACACCTGAGCCGGAAAACAGCCAGTCGACTAGCAAATATTCCCCTTCATAACATTCCCCACAGAATCCATTAATCTATCTCAAAACTTACATGCGGGTCACATACTCCAGAGCTTTCAGTAGAAGGTACCATCGACCTGTCGCAACCTCAAATATCGCACAGCGAAAAGTCCAGGAAATGCATGAGATCTTCCAGGAGCACCGGAATCAACCCAATAAAATCAACACTACCTACATCAAGAAGACTACGCAGTTAAAGTCTCCGCACCGGATGACCGCCGACAACAGGAGATCGACCCCTGTCGCAATTCATCTTCAGGTTCGTCGCGACATATTTCGGATATCCTTCGCCCTGCTGTCGCGTCAGAAATCAATCTCTATTATTCATGTTCGTCACGGCAAGAGTACAGCAGTGGCGCGCCCGCAAGCTGGGGCCTGGGGCGCGCCACACCGATCACCCCCTAGATCGGGTGAGCGGTACGCAGAGTCCCGTCTGGAAATAGAACCACGAGGATAGCCGTAGCGTCACGCCGGTTCCCGAATTTATCCTCTCCCGTTCGCCCCACCTTCTTATGGAATTCCAATTCATACACGGTCCCGTCCCTTTCATTTCCGTTCTCATCCTTAGTATTCTTGGAAGCCCTCCCTTTGTCTACGGTCTTCTGGATGGCAGCCTTAAGCCTTTCGTCTCCCTTGACAAACTTCCCTTCAAAAACTCCAGCCCTCGGATCCTTCATCTGTCCCTCGCCGCCAACTCGATGCCTGCTATTAACATGCGCGATTCCATCCCAGTCGTCCCTTGCCCATTTGACGACGGGCCGGAGCACCTTCGACCCTTGAGCCAGGTCATTAACCTTGTCCCCAAGTTTCTCTAGCTTCTTTATCCGTCCTACAGGGGTGAACGTTGCGGCAAACGCTCCGCAGGAGAAGGTGGTCGGGTTCTCGGCGCACTCCTCCAGCTCGGTAATGGAGAAGGCGAAGTCAACTACAATTCCACTGGCATTTTGAGTGACTTCTCGGTCCAGGTAGGCGCCGTCTTCACTGAGAAGGCATGACCCCAGTGCTCCAGGAACCCCAATCACAGAGGCGCATCCGCGTCCCGTCTTATTCTTTTCCTGCTGATTTTTGAATTCCTCTTCAGCCTTCTTCTTTGCCGCAGCTTCCTCGGCCCGATATTTTTCCTTTGTTTCGATCCAGGCTTTGGACGCCTCGGCTTCGGCTTCCTTCGCGTCCTGTCCCGCGGCGTGAGCATCGCGGCGAGCTTCATCAGCAGCTTCGTTGGCTTCACGAGCCGATTGGCGGGCCCAATTGGCGGAGAACTCTGCGCTGGCCGCCGATGCTTCCGCTGCGTCCGCGTCACGGTTAGCTGCCTTGGCCGCTTCGCGGGCGGTGGTTGCCGACTTCGCCGCCTGCGCAGCAGAGGCTTCCGCCGCCTTTGCCGACTGAGCAGCGTTCTTGGCGTATCCGTCGGCTTGTTGAGCTGAGTTGGCTGCCTGTTGCTTGGCCTGTTCTGCCGCAGCGGATGCCTGACCTGCGATCGCTGCCGCTCGGGTGGCCTCCCAAGCGTATTTCTGGGCAAGTGCCGCGGTCTGCGAGGCTTCCTGAAGCAGCCGCTCGATCTGGGCCGTGTGGGTATCGGCGAGTTGGTCCTTGCGGACGGACATGTGCTGGCCGGCCTGGATGAAATTGTGAAGCATGTCCGGTGTGCCGGCCAAGGCAATCCGGGCTGCTGACTCGACCTCAGCACCACCGGTGCCGAGCAGCTGGTGGGCGGTGACACGCTCGTCGGTGTAGCGCTTGAGGTACTGGCCGGAATAGAGGAACGACGCGAGGTCCTTGGGGTCGTTGCTCTTAAGGGCGGCGTGTGCCGCTTCCTTCACTCCATGGCTTGAGGTGCTGGCGACCTGATGGACCTGCACGCGGTACTCGGCTGCGGCAGCATGATGCTGTCCCGTGTTATAGAACTCGGCAAGTTCCTCATCGGTGCCTTTCAGCGCTGCGTCAGCAGCAACGCGGATGGCTTCTATTGAGCTGTGGTCCGCAAGGCCCTCGACCCGGGTCCGGGTGTCCTGAAGAGCTGCCCTGTTCCAGCCGCTTTTGAGGTAGTCGACGACGTCTGAGTCGTCACCGCCGAGGGCACGCTCAGCCTCTTCTTTGGCGGAGGCGCCGCGGATGGTGCTCTTCAGTACCTTCATCGCCAGGCTGCGGCCTCGGGGAACGAACACCGCAGTGTCTTGTCCTGGCTGGGTGACCTGTTTGGCCAGGTCGTCCGCTTCCTGGTCGAGATCCTGGTTGTCTTTTACGAGGTGCCCGAGGCTGACGGTGAACCGGTCGTCGGCCTCTTTGAGGTCGGTCGCTCGTGCTATCGCGGCTGCGGTGCGACCGGCCAGGTCTTCCTTCTCCGTTTCACGGGCCAGGAGACGCACACTCTTCGCTGTCTCGACTGCCTTGGCCGCTGCCGCGGCAGCCGTTCTGGCCTCGGCAGCCTGCTTCTCCGATTCGGCCGCTGCGTTGGCGGATTCACCGGCGTGCTCGGCTGCGTCGTCGGCTGCGTCGGCTGCCTTTCGGGCATGGCTTGCAGCAGACCTGGCCGCATCTCTGGCTTCAAACGCGGCGGCCGCGGACTTCCTGGCCAGAGCTGAGGCCGTGTTGGCCGCCCGGTCGGCTTCCTTCGCGTGGCGGCGTGCGGCCTGGGCAGCGTTGCGCGCTTCACTGGAAAGGGCTCCAGCCTCATCTGCGAAGTCATTCGCCTGCTCGGCGGCATCGGCTGCCGCGTTCGCATTGCCAGCAGCGCTTTTTGCTGAATCAGCGGCAATTGACGCAGCCTTTGACGCTTCGCCCGCGAATCCGGCGGCCTCGGCTGCCTTGTCTGCGTCCTCGGCCGCTGCGCGGGCCTCGGCGGCCAGCTTTTTGGCCTCTGCGGTCTTACCGGCGTCCGTGGCCACCTCAGCTGCGACGGAGCGGGCGCGGGAGGCAGCGTCGGCCGCAGATGCGGCGGCGGTCGCGGCCTGGGCTGCGACGTTGGCTGCGACCCTGGCAGCGCTATTGGCAGCATTCGCCGAGCTGATCGCCTGACGGGCTGCCTGCGCTGCACCCTTTGCCGCATCAGCGGCACGGCCTGCAGCATTTGCAGCGCGCACGGAGTCGTCGCGGGCCGCCTCGGTCTCCTTCGCTGCGATCTGCGCCGCCAGCATTGCCTGCTGTGATGCGGCGACCGCGCGGTCCGATGCGTCCTTAGCCGCCTCTGTTGCCGCCTTGGTCTGGTTGCTGGCCTGGATCGCCTGTTCGGCGAGCTGAGCAACGGTCGCCCGTTCCTGGTCTCGGTTTCGAGCCACGAACTGGCCGGTTTCCAAGAACTCCCGGACGTCGTGCGGTGTGCCCTTGAGCGCGAGCTTGCCCGCCTGTTTAACCGCTGGACCGCCCAGACTCATGATCTGCAGGACCTGGACACGGTCGTCCGTTTCCTGCGCTTCGTACTGGACTTCGTCGAGGAACTTCTGGACCGCTTCCGGTCCCGCCTCCAATGCGGCTTTGCCCGCGTCCTTCACGCCGTTGCCGGCTGTGCTCATGACCTGGTGAACTTGAACTCTCTGGTCCTGCTCCAGAGGTTCCTGCCATCCAGTCAGCAGGAAGCTGCGGACCGCTTGGGCGTCACCTGTAGCCAGTGCCTTCTTCGCGGCGGCCCGGACACCGCTGCCGCCGATGCTGAAGACTCTCAGCGCCTCGATACGTGTGTCGTGGTGCTCGGCCAGGTCCTTCTCGATGGTGAGGAAGTTCTTTACGTCCTCGTCTGAGCCAGTGAGGGCGGCCTCTGCAGCGGCCTTCACACCAGGCCCGCCACGCGTCCAGATCTGTACCACCAGACCGCGGTCCGAGAGCGGTGGCGGGCCATCCGAGCCAGTGTCACCGGCTCTTGCTACCGGGGCCCCGAGCAGTCCCAGCAGGAGAGCAGATGGCAATGCCGCCGCCATCACGCGGTATCGGCGTGGTCGTTGACGGCGTCCGCTTGTCACCTTTCCGGCAGCGGTTCTCGCGGCGTCGCGAAAAAAACTTCTAGTCAGCGTCAAGTCAGTCTCTCATTGGGAGTTGATGGATTCCAGGGAAGTTCGCTGAAGGCGCGAAATGCCCACTGAACTCGGGACTTAAGTCCCGTCTTAGGTGGGACCTTGGCCCTTTCGCAAAGCGAGCAGGGCACATCTAAGCCCGTCATGACTAGGCGTCATGCTCTCAGGCTGATCTTTGCTGGTACTTTAACTTAGCTTTGCCCCATGGATCTCCCCAGCCGGAGACACTCACCCAACCCAAAGGAACGCTGTGGCACTGCCTGACCGGAAGACCCTAACCGTCACCTCCGTCGTATCTAGCCTTCTAGTAGGCGGAGTTCTACTCATGCCGCCTGCACACGCCGAGGGACCAGCTACCCCCGCACCGCGGGATAACGATGAGATGTCGCTCGCAATCGAGTCATTCGAGTACCCCAACGCAAAGGAGATTCTTCAAGAGCGAAGGATCACACTTAAGCGAGGAGACGGTCACATCACCCTGAAGGCAGGGGACGGACGTGATGGCTACTCAGGATGCATGGAAGGGACCGACATCTGGATCGAGTCCCGTGTGGACAGGAACGGCTTCTGCTTTGTCGCCACAAGTAATTCAGGCTATCTGGAGCTGGAAATCCCAGACGCTTACGCAATTTGGACGGAGGATCACTCCGTGCGCGCCAAGCTCACGGCGGAAGGTGAGACGACCGTCGTGGATGCTCCTAAGAGCGACATCACCCAGATTGGGGAAAGCAGCATCCCCGGCGGCGGCAAGCGCTCTGTACTGGTCGAACTCCGCGTGACTGGCTGACAGCCTCGGCCAAGTCGCTAACCCTGAACAAGCCCCATGTCACATCCCCCTCACCGTCGTGACAGGCACAGACTCAAGCGTCTGTTTCGGCAGGTACCCGTCTCGTGATCACGCGCCGGGCCTGGACAGGTGCGCAGTCCATTCCATCCTGACCTGTTCCTCTCAGGAGCCATTCCGATGAAGATCTCTCGTACCCACACATTCCTTGCCTGTACGTTGGCGGCGACAATCTCGCTGCCGGCCCTCGCCGCAGGTCCGGCTCAAGCCCTCGATGGGCCCGCCGCAGCTGCCTCATACGGCTTCACCACGAAGCTCGCCATCGGCGACACACACCGGTCGTGCACCGCCACCCTCATCAACGCCCAGTGGCTGCTCACCGCAGCCAGTTGCTTCGCGCCGGACCCGTCGGCCGGCTTCACAGTCGCTGCCGGTGCGCCGAAGTGGAAAACCACCGCGACGATCGGCCGTACCAGACTCGATGCCGGCGGCGGCCAGGTCCGCAGCGTCGTCGAGCTCATTCCGCGGGCCGACCGTGACCTCGTCCTCGCCAAACTCGACACACCGGTGCGAGGGATCCACCCCCTGCGTGCTGCCGGGGCAGCGCCTGTGGAGGGTGAGGCATTCACGGGTGCCGGGTACGGGCGGACCAAGGACACCTGGGTGCCGAACGAGCTGCACACGGGTTCGTTCACCGCCGGCGCGGTCACTCCCACCGGCCTCGCCATCGACGGCAGCCCGCTCTGCAAGGGTGACACCGGTGCCCCCGTCGTACGGGAGCGCAACGGTCTGTTCGAGCTCGCGGGTGTGGTGACGGCCTCGTGGCAGGGCGGCTGTCTCGGCACCCCCGACACCGAGACCCGCACCGGCGCCGCCGCGACCCGGGTCGACGACCTGGCCGCGTGGATCAAGCAGTCGACGGCCTCGACGCTGACGCCGTGGCGGGTGCAGATGGTCACCACTGCGGACAAGAACCTGTACCACGCGGCCCGCGACAGCAACTGGGACTGGTCGGTCTTCGGTGACGTCCAGAAGGCCGCCGGGACCATCGGCGACATCCAGCTCGCCGCCGACGCCGCCATCTCCGGCACCAACCACGTCCTCGCCCTCGGCGGCGACGGCATCGTCTACCAGGCGACCCGCAATCCCAGCGGTACCTGGGTCAAGTTCAAGCCGCTGACCAGCGAGCTCGGTTCCCTCGCCGGTATCCGGAAGATTTCCGCCACCTCCACCGGCAGGGGCCTCGCCCTCGTCGCCGTCACCGACGGGCGTGTTTACCACGCTGCCAGGGACTCGGCCGGCAAGTGGAGCAGGTGGGGTGACGTCACCTCCGCCGTCGGCACGATGCCCGGCAAGCCCACCGAGATCACCACGACCCACGTCGGCGACACCACCCACGTCGGCCTGGTCGTGGACGGCGGGCAGGCCCTGCACACCGTCCGCAACGCCAACGGCACCTGGGGCAAGTGGGGCGACATCACCAAGCTCGCCGGAGCCCCCGCCGAGGTCAGCGGCATGGCCTTCGCCGGCACCGGCAACGACATCCAGGCCGTCCTGACCGAACCCGGCGGCGGCATCAAGCACGTCGCCCGCCTCGGGAAGAACGGCACCTGGACCAAGTTCGGCGATCTCGCCCCCGTGCTGGGCACCGGCGAGATCCGCAGCGTCAGCGCCGCGTCCGCCGACGACGAGTTCCACACCACGGTCATCAGCGGCGGCACCAT
>NZ_JBEZHM010000104.1:0-16230 GCF_040650575.1 Streptomyces sp. NPDC048659
CCCGCGCCGAACAGCTGCGGCCAGAGCCCGGCGAGGGCGGCCGGGTCGGGCTCCGGGATCCACGCGATCTGCCGCCCGGCCTGCGCCCGGCCGAGCAGGGCCAGGGGGACGAGCGGGAGGCAGCCGAGGAGGACGGCGACGACGAAGCGGCGGAGGGGGACGGGGCGGGTGGGACGGACGAGACGGGCGGGGGCGGGCTCGCTCGTGGGCCTGGCGGGACGGGCAGGGGTGAGCTCGCTCGTGGGCCGGGCGGGGGCGGGTGTGCTCGCGGTGCGGCGGCCGGGAGTCGGGGCGGGAGTGATCGGCGGGGGTGGTGGTGTCCGGGCGGCGAGGACGAGGGCCGCGTGGCCGGTCAGGGCGGTGAGGGCCAGGAGGTGGAGGGCGCCGGTGGCGGCCACGGCGAGGGCGTACGCCGCCCAGCGCGCGGTGCCGTCCGGGCGGTCGAGGGCGCGGAGCAGGAGGAGGGTGGCGAGCGCGGCCGCGAGGGTGACCAGGGCGTAGGGCCGGGCCTCCTGCGCGTACCGGGTGAGCGCCGGGGTCAGGGCGAGCAGCAGCCCGGCGGCGAGTCCGGCGCGGCGCCCGAAGAGGCGGCGGCCGACCAGGGCGGTGCAGGCCGCAGCCCCGGCGGCGGCGAGCACCGAGGGCAGCCGCAGGGCGAGGTCGGAGTCGCCGAAGAGGCCCGTCCAGGCGTGCAGCAGCAGGTAGTAGGCGGCGAGGACGGCGTCCACGTGCTGGACGGTGTCGAGCAGCCGGCCCGTCGAACGGGTCGCCAGCTCCCAGCTGGTGAGCTCGTCCTCCCAGAGCTGGGGGCGCCCGGCCCCGTACAGGCCGAGGGCGAGCGCGAGCAGGCCGGGCCCGAGCGCCACCGGCCAGGCCCGGCGGCACTCCTCGGCGCGGGGGCGGGCGGGGCGGGCGGACCGGTCGGCGGCCGGGGCGGCCCCGGTCCGTACGGCGGGGGCGGGGGTGGCCATGGCGCTCCTCAGGCGGGTACGGGAGCGGGGGCGGGGGTGCCGGGGCGGCGGCGGGCGACGGCGAACTCCCGGTTGGCCAGGGTCTGCTCGCGGTAGGCGGCGGGCAGGTCGGGCAGGGCGAGGAGCCGGTCGCAGGCGGCGAGGGAGGCGGCGGGGTCGCCGGTCCAGTAGGCGGTGATCGAGTACTCGAAGAGCAGGCCCCAGCGGTAGACCCAGGGCTGGAGGAAGAGCACGTCGTCGGCGGGCGGCTCGCGGTCGAGGACGGCGGTCAGGACGGCGTGGGCCGCGTGATGGCGGTTCAGCCGGCGGAGCCGGGAGGCCAGTTCGTAGCAGGCTTCGAGGCGCTGGGGCCGGGATTCCCAGGCCCGTACGAGGGCGTCCTGGGCGGCCGGCCAGCCGCCGCCGGCGGCCTCGGGGTGCTCGGCCGCCAGGACCCCCGCCTGGAGCAGGGCGAAGTAGACCTCCTCGCCCCAGCCGCCCATGGCGGCCCGGCGCTCGTAGAGGGCGATCGCCTCGGCGGGGCGGCCCAGGTCGCGGAGGGTCTGGGCGAGGTAGAAGACGGTACGGGGGTTGGCGGGGTCGCGGGCGAGTTCGGCGCCGAGGAGGCGGGCGTCCCGCTCGAACTTGTCGTGCCGGGAGCCGCCGTCGGCGTGGTCCTCGACGACGAGCGCGTCCAGGGGGCGCTGGGTGTGCGGGCGGTCGGCGGTCAGGTACTCGTGGGTGACGCCCTCGTACCGCCAGGGCAGATCGCCTCTGACCAGGCGTTTGATCCGGTATTCGAGGTGTCCTCCGTGCCGGATCAGATACGCGTCGGCGGTCAGCTCGGGGAGCGGGGCGTCCTGGCGCAGGACGTGGTCGGCGTCGAGGAGGAGCAGGTAGTCGGCGCGGCCGCGGGCCCGCGCGATGTTGGCGCTGCGGTTGTGGCCGAAGTCGCGCCACGGCTCCTCGCGGAGCTCGCCGGGGATGCCGGCGAGGGAGCGGCGGATCAGGTCCTGGGTGCCGTCGGTGGAGCCGGTGTCGGAGATGACCCAGGTGTCGACGAGGTGCCGGACGGAGGCGAGGCAGCGTTCGATGACGGCGGACTCGTTCTTCACGATCATGCACAAGCAGAGGGACGGCCGCACGGCAACACCACTTCCGGTGGATCGGTCGGGGGGCGACGGTACGCAGGGGCGTGACGGGGCCGGTCGCGGCACGCCGAGGGGGTGGCCGGGGTTCGCCGTCGCGTACGCATCCATACGGCTGGCGCGACTACGCCATGGCGCTGAGAGGCGGCCGGAGCCGTCAAGGCTTCGCAGTCGCGATCCGATGATCCGATGGAACGCTCATCGGATCATGAGGAACACGGGAACAGAGGAGCACGCATGCGTCCTGATCCACGGACCCGGACCGGGCCGTCGTCGCTCGGCCCGCTCCCCCGGCGACGGGCCTGGCGGGGCGGCGGAGCGCTCGCCTCGGTGGCGCTCGTCCTCACGGGCCTCGCGACACCCGCCGTGGCGGGGCCGGCGGGGCCGGCGGGGCCGGCTCTACCGGCGGGCGTGGCGGGCGTGGCGTCGAGTGCCGCCGCCCCCGCCACGGGCGACGACTGCGGCGGCTGGCCGCCGCCGGGCCACCACGAGGACGGGGGCGGGGGCCACGAGGACGGGGGCCCGCCGCCGTGGGCCCAGGAGGGCGGGCCGCCCCCGGGCGAGGACGGGCCGCCCCGGGGCGAGGACGCGGGGCCGCCGTCGCCGGAGGACGTCCAGCAGTACCTCGACCAGCACCTCCCGGGCCAGACCCCGGCCGTCCCGCCCCGCGCCCTCCGGGCACCGGACGGCGGCGACCACGGCACCCATGGCGACCACGACTGCCACCAGGGGCCGCCGGGGCCGCCGGGCCCGCCTGGGCCGAAGGGGCCGACCGGGCCTACGGGGCCCAAGGGGCACACGGGGGCGACCGGGCCTACGGGGCCGACCGGGCCCAAGGGGCACACGGGGGCCACGGGGCCCACCGGGCCGACCGGGCCCAAGGGGCCCACCGGGGCTACGGGGCCCACGGGGGCCACTGGAGCGACTGGGCCGAAGGGGCCCACGGGAGCTACGGGTGCGACCGGAGCCACGGGGGCAACCGGACCTACAGGGCCCACCGGGGCTACGGGGCCCACCGGGCCTACGGGGCCCACCGGGGCTACGGGAGCCACGGGTGCTATCGGGGCTACGGGAGCGATGGGGGCCACCGGCGCCACCGGGCCCACAGGGCCGACCGGGGCTACCGGGGCGACCGGGGCGACCGGGGCCACGGGAGCGACGGGTGCCACCGGGCCGACCGGTCCCACCGGGCCGACCGGCGCCACGGGAGCCACTGGAGCAACCGGCGACACCGGTCCCACGGGCCCCACCGGCCCAACCGGGCCCACGGGAGCCACCGGGGCTACCGGAGCGACCGGCGACACGGGCCCGACCGGGCCTACGGGTCCCACCGGCGCCACGGGTGCCACTGGCCCCACCGGGGACACCGGTCCCACCGGGCCTACCGGACCGACGGGAGCCACCGGACCCACCGGGGCGACGGGCGCCACTGGCCCCACCGGGCCGACCGGGCCGACCGGGCCCACAGGCCCGACGGGTGCCACCGGAGCCACGGGCCCCACCGGACCCACCGGCCCGACAGGTGCCACCGGAGCGACCGGTGCCACGGGTGCCACCGGACCCACTGGACCCACCGGAGCCACAGGCCCGACAGGCGCCACCGGACCCACCGGCCCGACAGGCGCCACCGGAGCAACCGGAGCCACAGGCCCCACCGGAGCGACCGGAGCAACCGGAGCCACAGGCGCAACCGGCCCCACCGGCCCCTGCACCGACATCGACACCTACAGCCCCTCCAACACCGAGGACTTCCAGGCCGCGCTCTACAACGGCAAGGCGTTCGTCGGTAAGGCCAGCGTGCCCGGTGGGGTGATCGTGTGGCAGGACCTGACCAATGCCACGACCGTCGGGACGGACCCCGCCAATCCCAACTACCCCGCCGACGCCTGCGGCATCTCCATCGAGGCGCAGGGCAACGACGCCTACGTGAAGGTGATCACCAAGGGCGGCCAGGTCTGGCAGACCAAGGGCGCCATCATGGGCAACACCTTCGTGTGGAACCAGCCCTGGGTGCAGCAGACCACCCCCACCCCGGTCGCGGCGCGCGCGCTCCGGTTCACGTACAAGGGTGATCTGAAGAACAGCGGCGGCATCGTCAACCGCTGACGGGACGACGGACACGGCAGCGGAAGACGGAAGACGGAAGGAGGGGCCCCGCAGGGCCCCTCCTTCTCGTCGGCGTCGGCCGCCCGGCCCTCAGGCCGCGACCGCCACCTTCTCCTCCGCGTCCGCCGCCGCCTCCGTCTCCCCCGGCACCGGCTTCCGCGCGCTCTTGAGGAGGATGACCACCCCCGCGCTGACCACCGTGCCGGCGGCGATCGCCAGCAGGTACAGCAGCGGGTTGCCGATCAGCGGGATCACGAACAGGCCGCCGTGCGGGGCCCGCAGGGTGCACTCGAAGGCCATCGACAGGGCCCCGGTCACCGCGCCGCCCGCCATCGCCGCGGGGATGACCCGCAGCGGGTCGGCCGCCGCGAACGGGATCGCGCCCTCCGAGACGAACGAGGCGCCCAGCACCCACGCCGCCTTGCCGTTCTCGCGCTCGGTCTTGGTGAAGAGCCGGCCGCGCACGGTCGTGGCCAGCGCCATCGCCAGCGGCGGCACCATGCCGGCGGCCATCACGGCCGCCATCACCTTGAGCGAGCCCTCGTTGGGCGTGGCCAGGCCGCCGACCGCGAAGGCGTACGCGACCTTGTTGACCGGGCCGCCGAGGTCGAAGCACATCATCAGGCCCAGGATCACGCCGAGGATCACCGCGTTGGCGCCCGAGAGGCCCGACAGCCAGTCGGTCAACGCGCTCTGGAGGCTCGCGATCGGCTTGCCGATCACCAGGAACATCAGGAAGCCCACGACGATCGAGGACAACAGCGGGATCACGACCACCGGCATGATCCCCCGCAACGCCGCCGGGATCCGCACCCGCTGGATGGCGAGGACCGTGCCGCCCGCCACCAGACCGGCGACGAGACCGCCGAGGAAGCCCGCGTTGATGGTGAGCGAGATCGCGCCGCCGACGAAGCCGGGGACGAGACCGGGCCGGTCCGCCATCCCGTACGCGATGTAGCCCGCGAGCACCGGGACGAGGAAGCCGAAGGCCAGTCCGCCGATCTGGAACATCAGGGCGGCCCAGCTGTCCACCTGGCCCCAGTCGAAGTGCTCCGCGACGGACGGGGCCTTGTTGATCTCCCAGCCGCCGAGCGCGAAGCCCAGGGCGATCAGGAGGCCGCCCGCGGCGACGAACGGCACCATGTAGCTCACACCGGACATCAGCCACTTGCGGAGCTTCGTGCCGTACCCCTCGTCCGGCTCGCCCGCCCGCTCCACCGGGGTGGCGGCGGCCGGGGCCGAGACCTCGCCGCGCGCGGCCTTCTCGCGGACCTCGGCGATGAGCTCGGCGGGCCGGTTGATGCCCGCCTTCACGCCGACGTCCACCGTCGGCTTTCCGGCGAACCGTTCCTTCTCCCGTACGGGCACGTCGTGCGCGAAGATCACGCCGTCGGCCGCGGCCAGCACCGCCGGGTCGAGCCGGGCGAACCCCGCCGAGCCCTGCGTCTCGACCACCAGCTCCACCCCCGCGGCCTCGCCCGCCTTCTCCAGGGCCTCGGCCGCCATGTAGGTGTGCGCGATGCCCGTGGGGCAGGAGGTGACCGCGACGATGCGGAACGGCGCCCCACCGGCCGGGGCCGAAGCCGGCGCGGGAGCCGGGGCGGGAGCCGGGGCGGGAGCCGGGGCCGAAGCCTCCGGCGCGGACCCGGCCTCCGGCGCGGGCTCCTCGCCCGCGATCAGCGCCGCCGCTGCCGCCGGGTCCGCCACCGACCGCAGCGCCCCGGTGAACTCCGCGTCCATCAGGTGCCGGGCCAGCGAGGACAGGATCGTCAGGTGCGCGTCGTCCGCGCCGGCCGGGGCGGCGATCAGGAAGACCAGGTCCGCCGGGCCGTCCGGGGCGCCGAAGTCGATGCCCTCGGCGGAGCGGCCGAAGGCCAGGGTCGGCTCGGTGACGTGGGCGCTGCGGCAGTGCGGGATGCCGATGCCGCCGTCGAGGCCCGTCGGCATCTGCGCCTCGCGGGCGGCGACGTCCGCCAGGAAGCCTTCGAGGTCGGTCACCCGGCCCTTCGCGACCATCCGCTCGGCGAGCGAACGGGCCGCCGCCTCCTTGGTTTCGGCGGACAGGTCGAGATCGACCAGGTCCGCGGTGATCATGCTGCTCATCGCGGGCTCCCTTGCTCGCTGGAGACGGGGCTGGAGGGGACGGGGAGGGAAGGATCTGTGGGGGCTGTGGGGGCCATGCAGACCGTGGGGGCCGTGAATACCGGGCGGGCCGTGCGGGCCGAGCGGGACGGGCTGAGCCGTGGCTTCATCGGCCCGCCGCCGGTTCGCTCAGGGGCTGGTCCAGGGGTACGTCCGCGGTGACCGTCACCGCGGCCGGGTCCAGGTCCGCCGGGGTGGGCATCTCGCTGCCGGGGAGCTGGACGGCCGCCGCCCCGTGGGCCACGGCCGCGGCCAGTGCCGCGGGTCCGGTGCCGCCCGCGGCCAGGAAGCCGGCGAGGGACGCGTCCCCCGCGCCGACGTTGGAGCGGACCGCCGAGACGGACGCCCGGCCGTAGTGGACGCCGTCGGCCTCCACCAGGAGCTGGCCGTCCGCGCCGAGGCTGGCGAGGACCGCGCCCGCGCCCCGGTCGCGCAGCTCCTCCGCCGCCTTGACCGCGTCGCCGACGGTGGCGAGCGGGCGGCCGACGGCCTCCGCGAGCTCCTCGGCGTTCGGCTTGACGACATCGGGGCGGGCCGCGAGCGCGGCGAGCAGCGAGGGGCCGGAGGTGTCAAGGGCGATCCGGGCCCCGGCGCCGTGGGCGCGGGTGACCAGCGCGGCGTACCACTCGGGGGCGAGGCCGCGCGGGAGGCTGCCGCAGCAGGCGATCCAGTCGGCGGCCGGGGCGTGCGCGAAGACGGTGGCGAGGACGGTCTCGGACTCCTCGGGCGTGAGCTCCGGGCCCGGGGCGTTGACCTTGGTCAGGGTGCCGTCGGGCTCGGCGATCGCGATGTTGGAGCGGGTCTGCCCGGCGAGCGGCACGGGCGCGACCTCGATGCCCTGCCCGGCGAGCAGCTGGGCGACGAGGGCCCCGGGCGCGCCGCCGAGCGGGACGACGGCGACGGTGCGGTGCCCGGCGGCGGCGACCGCGCGGGAGACGTTGACGCCCTTGCCGCCGGGGTCGACCCGCTCGGCCGAGGCGCGCAGCACCTCGCCGCGGTCCAGGGCCGGGACCTCGTAGGTCCGGTCGAGGGAGGGGTTGGGGGTGACGGTCAGGATCATGCGCGGACGACCTCCGTTCCGGCCGCCTCGATGGCGGCGGCGTCCTCGTCGGAGAGGCCGCTGTCGGTGATGAGCAGATCGATGTCGGCGAGGCCGCCGAAGCGGGCGAAGTGCTCCTGGCCGTGCTTGGCGGAGTCGGCGAGCAGCACGACCCGGCGGGCGGCGGCGATGACGGCCCGCTTGACGGCGGCCTCGGCGAGGTCGGGGGTGGTCAGGCCGTGGGCGGGCGAGAAGCCGTTGGCGCCGAGGAAGGCGACGTCGGCGCGGATCTCCCCGTACGCCCGCAGGGCCCAGGCGTCGACGGCGGCGCGGGTGCGGTGCCGGACCCGGCCGCCGACGAGGTGCAGGTCGATGCCGGGGTGGTCGGCGAGCCGGGCGGCGACGGGCAGGGCGTGGGTGACCACGGTCAGGTCCCGGTCCAGCGGGAAATCGGCGGCGAGGCGGGCCAGGGTGCTGCCGGCGTCGAGGACGACGCTGCCCTCCTCGGGGAGTTCGGCGAGGGCGGCGCGGACGATCCGGTCCTTCTCGTCGGCGGCGGTGGACTCGCGCTCGGCGAGGTCGGGCTCGAAGTCGAGCCGCCCGGCCGGTATGGCGCCGCCGTGGACGCGGCGGACGAGCCCGGCGCGGTCGAGGGCCTTGAGGTCGCGCCGTACGGTCTCGGCGGTGACCTGGAACTCCTCGGCGAGGGAGAGCACGTCGACCCGCCCGCGCTCGCGGGCGAGGCTGAGGATCGCCTGCTGGCGCTCCGGTGCGTACATGTGGGTTTACGTCCGTTCCATGCCCGAACCTGTGGTTTCAGCGCCAGACTACGCAGAGATTTCCGGGAAGTAAACGGAAACGGGCATCCATACGGGCAGAAACGGGCATCGCGCGGGGATTGGAGCCGAAGGACCGTGCCCGGACGTGCCGAAGGCCCCGGCCGGGGGTACCGGACCGGGGCCTTCGGCCCTGTGCGCGCAAGGAGCGCCAGGAGAGTCAGGAGCGTCAGGAGGCGAGCGCGGGCTCCTTCTCCGGGGCGGCGGACGGCCCCGCACCCTCGGCGGCCTCGGCACCGTCGGTGTCGTCCCCGCCCTCCAGGTGCTGCTTCGGCTTGGCCGGGAGCGCGAACATGATCAGGAAGATGCCGCCGAGCACCGCCGCCGCCCAGCCCAGCGAGTTCTGGAAGGCGTCGGTGAAGGCCGCGCCCGTCTCCGCCGGGAAGCGGGCCAGCCGCTCGTCGTCGATCGTGCCGAAGAAGACCACCGACACCAGGCCGAGGCCCAGCGCGTTGCCCATCTGGCCGGTCGTGTTGATCAGGCCCGAGGCCGAGCCGGCGTGCTCGCGCGGCACCTCGGACAGCACCGCGTCCGTCAGCGGGGCCACGATCAGGCCCATGCCGAGGCCCATCACGATCAGCGGCGGGATCATCTGCCAGGTGTGGATCCCGGTGCCGTACCGCCCCGCCTCGAAGAGGTAGAGCAGGATGCCCGCGGCCATGGTCAGGGCGCCCGCCTGGAGCACCTTGCGGCCGAAGCGCGGCACCAGCTTCTGCACCGACAGGCCCGCCGCCGTGGAGACGGCGATCGAGAACGGGACGCCGGTCAGACCCGCGTGCAGCGGGGTCCAGCCGAGGCCGATCTGCATGTAGAGCGTCCAGACCAGGAAGAAGATGCCCATCACGACACCGAACGTGAGCTGGACGGCGATGCCCGCCGCGAACGACTTCACGCGGAACAGCGACAGCTCGACGAGCGGCGAGCCGTCCTTCCTCGTCTTGTACTTCTCGTACGCGACGAGGGCGCCGAAGACGACGAGGCTGCCGGCCATCATCAGGTGGCCCCACAGCGGCCAGCCCAGCTCGCGCCCGCGGGTCAGCGGGTAGATCAGCATCAGGAGCGCGCCGGTCACCAGGACCATGCCGACCAGGTCGAGGCGGAGTGCCTTGGGCGCCTTCGACTCGGTGATGAAGCGGCGGCCCAGGATGACCGCGGCGACGCCGACCGGCAGGTTGATGAGGAAGATCGGGCGCCACTCCAGGCCCGCGATGTTCCACTGGGTGAGCAGCGCGCCGAGCAGCGGGCCGGAGACCGCGCCGAGGCCGATGATCGCGCCGAACATGCCGAAGACCTTGCCGCGCTCGTGCGCCGGGAAGGTCACGTGCACAATCGAGAGGACCTGCGGCACCATCATGGCCGCCGCCGCGCCCTGGAGCAGGCGCGAGCCGACCAGCATCTCCTGGTTGGCGGCGAGTCCGCAGAGCGCCGAGGCGACCGTGAAGCCGACCGTGCCGGCCAGGAAGAGGCGCTTGCGGCCGTAGATGTCGCCGAGGCGGCCACCCGTGATCAGGCCGGCGGCGAAGGCCAGCGCGTATCCGGCGGTGATCCACTGGATGGCGCCGAACGAGGCGCCGAGGTCCCGCTCGATGCTGGGGATCGCGATGTTCACGATCGTGGCGTCGACCAGGTCCATGAAGGCGGCGGTCATGACGATGGCGAGGGCGATCCAGCGCCTCTTGTCGGTGGGGGCCGCTTCCGTGACGGCGTCGTGTGCACTCATATGAGAAAGATAAGAGTCATATAGGTCAGTCCATGTCCTAGATGCGCCGCATCCTGGAAGACATGACGGACACTCCGGCACGACTCCTGAATCTGCTGTCGCTCCTCCAGACCCCGCGCGAGTGGCCCGGCAGCGAGCTGGCCGAGCGGCTCGCGGTCTCCCCGCGCACGATCCGGCGGGACATCGACCGGCTCCGGGACCTCGGCTATCCCGTCGAGGCCAGCAAGGGCGCGGTCGGCGGCTACCGCCTGGTCGCCGGTACGGCCATGCCGCCGCTGCTCCTCGACGACGAGGAGGCGGTCGCGATCGCGGTCGGGCTGCGCGCGGGCGCCGGGCACGCCATCGAGGGCGTCGAGGAGGCGTCCGTACGGGCCCTGGCGAAGCTGGAGCAGGTGCTGCCGTCGCGGCTGCGGCACCGGGTCTCCACCCTCCAGAACGCGACGATCCCGCTGACCCGGGGCGACGGCGCGACGGTCACGCCCGCGACGCTCACGGCGCTGGCGGGCGCGGTCACCGGCCAGGAGCGGCTGCGCTTCGGCTACCGGGCGGGCGACGGGACCGAGTCGAAGCGGCTGGTGGAGCCGTACCGGCTGGTGTCGACCGGGCGGCGCTGGTACCTCGTCGCGTACGACCTGGGGCGCGAGGACTGGCGCACCTTCCGGGTCGACCGGGTCAGCGAGCCCTTCCCGACCGGCGCCCGCTTCACCCCGCGCGAGCTCCCGGCGGGGGACGCCGCCGCCTTCATGGCCCGGTCGATGGCGCGGGCCCAGCCCGAGCTCGACCTGGACGTCTCCTTCGAGGCCCCGGCGGCCTTCGTGGCGGGCCGGCTGCCCTCGCACCTGGTGCCGGCGCCGACCGGCGAGACGAGCTGCCGGCTGCGGACCCGGACCAGCGACTCGACCGAGTGGCTGGCGATCCGGCTGGCGCTGGTCGACGCGCCCTTCAGCGTCCACGGGCCGGAGTCGCTCCGCGCGTACGTGGCGGACCTGTCGACCCGGCTGGCGGCGGCGACGGCGACGGCGACGGCGACGGCGACCGAGGAACGCTGAGCGCCGAACACGGAGCGGCGGCGGTCCCGGACCGAAGTCCGGAGCCGCCGCCGCTAGCCGTACCGGGGACGGTTACGCCACCGCGTCGAAGCCCGTGTCGCGGGCCATCTTCTTCAGCTCCAGCAGCGCGTGCTTCTCGATCTGCCGGATGCGCTCGCGGGTCAGCCCGTGCTCCTTGCCGACCTCGGTCAGCGTCCGCTCGCGCCCGTCCTCGATCCCGTACCGCATCCGGATGATGGACGCCGTGCGGTTGTCCAGCTTGTCGATGAGGTCGTCCAGCTCCTCGCTGCGCAGCAGGGTCAGCACCGACTGCTCCGGCGAGACCGCCGAGGTGTCCTCCAGGAGGTCGCCGAACTGCGTCTCGCCCTCGTCGTCCACCGACATGTTCAGCGAGACCGGGTCGCGCGCCCAGTCCAGCACGTCGGTGACGCGCGCGGGGGTCGAGTCCAGCTCGGCCGCGATCTCCGCGGGCTCCGGCTCGCGCCCGTGCTCGCGGTTGAACTCGCGCTGGACCCGGCGGATCCGGCCCAGCTCCTCCACCAGGTGGACGGGGAGCCGGATGGTGCGCGACTGGTCCGCTATGGACCGGGTGATGGCCTGACGGATCCACCACGTGGCGTACGTGGAGAACTTGAAGCCCTTCGCGTAGTCGAACTTCTCGACCGCGCGGACCAGGCCCGCGTTCCCCTCCTGGATCAGGTCGAGCAGGGGCAGGCCGCTGCGCGGATAGCGCCGGGCCACGGCGACGACCAGCCGCAGGTTCGACTTGATGAAGAGGTCCTTGGCACGCTCGCCCTCGGCGACCAGCGCCTCGAGCTCCTCACGGGTCGCGCCGCCCGCCTCGCTCTCGACCTCCTTGTCGAGGATCTGCCGGGCGAAGACGCCCGCCTCGATGGTCTGCGAGAGCTCGACCTCCTTGGCGGCGTCGAGCAGGGGCGTGCGCGCGATCTCGTCGAGGTACATGCCGACCAGGTCGCGGTCGGCGATCTCCCCGCCCACGGCGCGAACGCTGCTTGCCCGGCTGCTTCCGCTCGCGGCGGAGGACTGACGACGGGCGACGGCACGGGTTGCCATGCGTGCTCCCTTGCTGAGTAGGTCGCGACACCCTCTCGGGTGCCCTGCATCCGACGGAAACAACGACTGGAATCAGGACAGAATTCCCACCCGGCACATGGATTTTCGCGATCATGCAGTATCCTGCGCCGCCGAGCGCACGGAAGGCAGCCCGCAGGAGCTCGTGGCGAGCCACGGATCCGCAGGTCAGCCCCCTTCGGAGGGCCGTCCGGCGGCTCCCGGCGGGCCGTCCGGGCGCCCCGCGCGTGAGACCGCCGTCACATCCGGCGCGGGGACCCCGTCGGCTCCGCTCTCACCCCCGAAGACGTGGTCCGCGCCCCCGGGGTTGCTCAGCCGGCCCGTCCTCCACGCGGTTCGCGGCCGAGGACTCGGCGGGATCGGCGGCCTGGGACCCAGGGGACTCGGCGGCCGGAGACTCAGCCGAACTGCACCGACCGCTTCGCCAGCCCCATCCAGAAGCCGTCGATGACGCTGCGTTCCCGGTCCAGGTCGCCGGCCGCGTCCGCCGCGCCCATCGCCACGAAGAGCGGGGCGAAGTGCTCGGTGCGCGGGTGGGCGAGCCGCCCGGCGGGCGACTTGGCCTCGAAGTCGAGCAGGGCGTCGACGTCGCGCGCGGCGAGGGCCTCGTGGCCCCAGCTGTCGAACTCGGCGGACCAGCCGGGCACGCCGGGCCCGGTGTGGCGCAGGGCGGCCAGGTTGTGGGTGAAGAAGCCGCTGCCGACGATCAGCACGCCCTCGTCGCGCAGCGGGGCGAGCCGGCGCCCGATCTCCATGAGCCGGCGGGGGTCGAGGGTCGGCATGGAGATCTGGAGCACGGGGATGTCGGCACCCGGGTACATCTCGACGAGCGGCACGTAGGCGCCGTGGTCGAGCCCCCGGTCGGGCATGTCCTGCACGGGCGTGCCGGGGGCGCGCAGCAGCTTGCGGACGGACTCGGCGAGCGCGGGCGCGCCGGGGGCCTCGTACCGGACCCGGTAGTAGTGCTCGGGGAAGCCCCAGAAGTCGTAGACCAGCGGGATCGTCTCGGTGGCGCCGAGGGCCAGCGGGGCCTCCTCCCAGTGGGCGGAGACCATGAGGATCGCCTTGGGGCGGGGCAGCGTCGCGGACCAGGCGGCGAGCTCGCCGGGCCAGACCGGGTCGTCGGCGAGCGGCGGGGCGCCGTGCGAGAGGTAGAGGGCGGGCATCCGTTCCAGCGTGGCGTCCGTGGCATCCATGGCGTCCGCCTTCCGTGCGTACTGCGTGCGGCCGAGCCGGTTCTTTGTTCTTGAACTTGGTTCTTGAACTTTCAAGCTCGCTGTCCACGACAGCGTAAATCCATATAGTTCAACTTTCAAGAATGAGTCGTACGATGGATCCATGACCGTGACCGAACCCCGCTGGCTCGACGACGAGGAGCAGCGCGTCTGGCGCGCCTACCTCCATGCCACCACCCTGCTGGAGGACCACCTCGACCGCCAGCTCCAGCGTGACGCCGGGATGCCGCACACGTACTACGGGCTGCTGGTCCAGCTCTCCCAGGCGCCCCGGCGCCGGATGCGCATGACCCAGCTCGCCAAGGACGTGAAGATCACCCGGTCCCGGCTCTCGCACGCCGTCGCGCGCCTGGAGAAGAACGGCTGGGTGACGCGCGAGGAGTGCCCCTCCGACAAGCGCGGCCAGTTCGCCACGCTCACCGACGAGGGGTACGAGGTGCTGCGCAGGACCGCGCCCGGCCACGTCACCGCCGTCCGCCAGGCGCTCTTCGACCGGCTCACCCCGGAGCAGGTCGGGCAGCTCGGCGCGATCATGCGCACGATGGCCGAGGGCCTCGAACCGGCGGACCCGAACGCGGACCTGCCCTGGCTCCGCTGAGACGGGAGCCAGGGCAGGTACGGGGTGACGCGGAGGTGGCGGCGCACCGGCGGGTCCGGCACGACCAGTGGGATCCGTGGGATCCGTGGGATCCGTGGGATCCGTGGGATCCGTGGGATCCGTGGGATCCGTGGGATCCGTGGGATCCGTGGGATCAGTGGGCGATGACCGGGATCTTCACCTCGTCGTCAGCGCCCGCGCCGGAGCCCGAGGCGGCGACGGCTCCCGTGCCCGGCTTGCCGGTGTTGATGAGGGTCAGCGCGATCGCCGCCGAGGCCGCGAGGATGCCGACGGCCCACCAGATCGCCGCCGAGTAGCCCTCGACCATGGCCTGGAGCTGGACCAGCTTCTGCGCCGCCGGGGTGGTCGCGCCGGCCGCGTGGTCCACCAGGTACGCGGTGGTGGCGGAGGCGGCGATCGTGTTCAGGAGCGCGGTGCCGATGGCGCCGCCGACCTGCTGCGAGGTGTTGACCATCGCGGAGGCCACGCCCGCGTCGCGCGGGTCGACCCCGTGGGTGGCCAGGGACATCGCCGGCATGAACGCCGTACCCATGCCGAGGCCCAGCAGCAGCTGCGCCGGCAGGATCAGCCCGGCGTACGAGGAGCCGATCTCCAGCTGGGTCAGCAGCAGCATGCCGAGGGCGGCGGTCAGGAAGCCGGGGCCCATCAGGAAGCGCGGCGGGACCCGGGTCATCAGGCGGGTGCCGATCTGGGTGGAGCCGGTGATCATGCCCGCGATCATCGGGAGGAAGGCGAAGCCCGTCTTGACCGGCGAGTACCCCTTCACGACCTGCAGGTAGTAGGTCAGGAACAGGAACAGGCCGAACATCGCGATGACGGCGAGGCCGAGCGAGAGGTAGACGCCGCCTCGGTTGCGGTCGGTCACCACGCGCAGCGGCAGCAGCGGCGACTTCACCCGCGACTCGGTGAACACGAAGGCGCCGAGGAGGACGGCCGCGCCGACGAACAGACCGATGGTGACGGGGTCGCTCCAGCCGTCGGACTCGGCGCGCGTGAAGCCGTACACCAGGGAGACCAGGCCGAGCGTGGACAGGACCACACCGGGGACGTCCAGCGGCGAGCGGTTGCGGCCGCCGGCCGGCTCGCGGATCACGAAGTACGCGCCGAGGGCGGCGACGACGGCGAACGGGATGTTGACGAAGAAGGTCCAGCGCCAGTTCAGGTACTCGGTGAGGAAGCCGCCGAGGATCAGGCCGACGGCGCCGCCGCCACCCGCGATCGCGCCGTAGATGCCGAACGCCTTCGCGCGCTCCTTGGCGTCGGTGAACATCACCGCGAGCAGCGAGAGGGCGGCCGGGGCGAGCAGCGCGCCGAACGCGCCCTGGAGCGCGCGGGCGCCGAGCATCGTCGCCTCGCCGGTCGCGGCGCCGCCGAGGGCGGAGGCCGCGGCGAAGCCGATCAGGCCGACGACGAAGGTGCGCTTGCGGCCCCACAGGTCGGCGACCCGGCCGCCGAAGAGGAGCAGGCCGCCGAAGGCGAGGGCGTAGGCGGTGATGACCCACTGCCGGTTGCCGTCCGATATCCCGAGGTCCTGCTGGGCGGAGGGCAGCGCGATGTTCACGATCGTCGCGTCGAGCACGACCATGAGCTGGGCCAGGGCGATGAAGACGAGGGCTTTCCAGCGGGAGGGGTCGGCCTGGGCCGGCGGGGCGGACGCGGTTGTTTTCGACATGGGGGTAGCCACCTCTTGGCACGTACTGGTGAAAACTACTGAAAAAGGGACTGCTGTAAGGGCGTTACGAAGCTGAGGGCGAGGTCACGAGGAGCAGCGGTTGTCGCTCCGGAGGTCTTCGAGGGTGGCGGCGGCACCGGCCAGTTCGGAGCGCGCGGGCGCCTCCAGACCGTCCAGGAACACCTGCAGATGGCGGTGGACGAAGCGGTCCATGTTCAGGCAGCCCGTCCCGGGCAGCGGCCGGGTCAGCTGCGACACGGCGACCATCAGGTCCCCGACCCCCACGTCGGACCGGAGCCGGCCGGCCGCCTGCGCCCGGTCGACGAGGCCCTGCACGGCCTCCTCCAGGCGGGCGCGCTCGGCCAGCAGGTCGGGGTGGTCCTTGTCGAAGCCGCCGTCGAGCATCGGGCACAGGGCGCCGATCCGTTCGTCGGCCGCCGCGTGCGTGAAGCGGCGCAGGGCGGCGAAGGTGTCCGCCTCCTGCTCCGCCGCCTCCAGGGCGCGCTCGGTGACGCGGGCCATGAGGGATTTGACGACCTCGCGGACGAGGTCGGCGCGCTCGGGGAAGTTGCGGTAGAGCGTGGCGTTTCCGACACCAGCGCGGCGCGCGACCTCGTCGAGC
>NZ_JBEZHM010000105.1:0-16133 GCF_040650575.1 Streptomyces sp. NPDC048659
GCGACGGTCGGCGCGGTGCGGTCGGCGTGCGCGACGGTCACGGCCGTGTAGGCGACACCGCCGCCCGCGGCGCCGAGCACGAGGACGGCGGGCCGCACGGATGATCCGTGCGGCGCGCTTCTGGCTCGAGGCCGGTCGTTGTGCTGCTACTGCTGCGGGGCGGATCTGGGGGGCCGGCCGCCGACGTTCGTACGGTCCCAGCCCTTCTCCCACTGCTCGACGGCTGCCCGCTCCCACACCCGGCCCGCCTTCGTCCGCGCGAGGAACGGCGGGAAGTCCGGCCTGGCCACAAGGGCGTTCGCCCGCTGGCGGCTGACGCCGAGCATCTCCCCGATCTCCGTGACGCCGACGTGCGCGGAGGTATCCGAATTCGTCATGCCTACGAGGATCAAGCCATCCCACCAGCCTGTCAACGTCTTTCGCTTGTTAACTCGTTGACACAGTAAACCCCTTTACAGCATGGTGGTGGTGCACCGAGCGAGACCACCCACTCACTCCGGGGGAGGCACCCGTGCACGCCCACGACACCGACGAGGACCTGGTCGACGTCGACCCGCACGACCCCGGCGACGGCTCCCTGCCGGTCTTCCGGTGGCGCCAGGCCGGCCCCGGGCTTGCGACCCGCCGCCAGCTGAGGGAGATGGGACTGCGCCCCGGCGGCCAGGAGCCCGTCGCCCGCATCGAGTGCCGCCGCGGCCGACGGTTCGCGTGGCTGTACCGGATCGACCTGGCCAAGCCCAAGCTCCCGATGACCCTCGCCAAGGAAGCCGCGCTCGACAAGGCGATGGCCGCCCGCCAGACCTGCGGCACCTGCCGCCGCCGCTACTTCCACTGCCTCCCTCTGAAAACCCTGGGCTCGTGCCTGGAGTGCCACGACGGCACGCCCGCCGACCCCGCCTCCTACACCGCTCCCCCCGCCCCGCACCTGCTGGCCGCCTGACCCGAGAGGACTACCTCATGCCTGCTCACCGTCCCGCCGTCTTCGCCGCCCTGCTCGGACTGACCCGCGCCGCCAGCGCCGCCGGCGACTTCTGGGTTCAGAACGACTTCTGCGCCCGGGTGAAGGGCGCCTCCGACGACCACCCGGTCACTTACCAGGACCCGGTCACCGAGAAGAAGACGGTCCACGGCACGGCCGACGGCCGTAAGGCGTGCCTGGAGCACTGCCTGACCTACACGGCCACGCAGGCGCTCGTCGCCGGGCTCGGCGCCCGCGCGCTCGGCATCCGGGTCCACCCGGCCGCCGCCGCGGCCGCCCTCGCCATCTCCTTCGGCACCCACTACGCCGCCGACCGGCGCGTCCCGGGCGAGGGCCTGCTGGAGAAGCTCGCCACCAAGACCGGCAAGGGCGGTTTCTACCGGCTCGCGGACTTCGGCATGAACGGGTCTTTCCACTTGGACTCCGCCTGGCACCACGGCTGGGAGACGGTCGCCGCCCTGATCGCCACCACCGGCGCGAAGACCCGGTAACCAGCTGCTCCCGCGCTCTCTCCCGCCCGTGCCGCCCGGCCGGGCACGGCGAACCACCCCGCTGAACCGGCCCGCAGTTCTGCGGGCCGCCCTCTCCCCTCCCCGAAGGAGAACCCGCTGTGCGCGCATCCGTACGCCGCTCCATCCAGGCCCTGCTCGACGGCGCCGACATGGTCACCATGCTGACCGGTGCCGTCAGTGGCGCCGTGGCCGGCTACACCTACTACCCGGCCACCTTCGACGCCGACCTGCGCCTGGCCGCCACCGGCGCCGTCGCGCTCGGCGGCGTCTTCCTCTTCACCACGGTCGCCGACGCGGTGCTCGCCCCGCTGCGCCGCCGCTTCGCCCAGGCCGACGTCGCCGACATGCGGGCCGCCGCCCAGACCCGCGCGGCCGAAGCCCGCGGCGTCGCCGTACCGAGCGGCCTGAGCGAGGCGCTCGACCAGGTCACCGCGGCCGCCGAGGACGACGCCGCGCACCGCGCCGCCCAGGCCGCCTACCGCATCGACCTCAGCGACCAGCTGCTGAACAACCCCGGCCGGTGGCGCGGCTACACCAACGGCGAGGCCACCTACTACCTCGCCCCCGGCACGGTCCTGCACTACAGCCGCGAGGAGAACGAGCGCGGCACCCCCGAGCACCGCTACACCCTCCTGACCGCCGACGACCCGACCCCGGTCCCTATCACCAACGTCCGGGACATCCTCGAGGACCTCGCCCCGCGCGCCCGCAAGACGGCCGAGAACCTCGACGCGGTGACGCCGAGCACGGTCTGACGGCTCCCTGTGCCGCCCCCTGGCCCGCGCACCGCGCGGAGTCCGGGGGCGGTGCGGAGGACCGGACAGCCCGGCCCCGGCCGTCCAACGGCCTCACCACCGCGCAGGAGAACGCCGATGACCGCCACCGTGCTCACCGCCGAGACCCTCATCAGCCGCTACGCCGCCGACATCGCCTACGTCGCGCAGGAGTCCCCGGCCACCGACCTCGCCGCCCTCATCCGCCAGCTCGACACCGCCGCCCCGCGCTACGAGGCGGCCGGCATCAACGGGCACGAGGACCTGGAGACCGCCTCGTCCCACCTCGACGAGGCCCTCAACAGCACCGACGGCACCGCCCGCGACGTGTTCCTGCGCCGCGCCCACGAGCTCCTGCGCCCGCTCGTCGGGGACATGACGCAGGAGTACCGCACCGCGGCCGGCGACTGACCCGAACCGCCCAGGCCGCTCCGCGTGCGCCCCGCCCCTCACGACTGAGGAGGGGCGGGGCGCACGGAGCGGCCACCTCACCGCCGCCCTCGCTCTTCGCCCTCCGGCACTCGCACCACTCCCCCGCGACAGGAGAACTCGCGCTCATGGCCCGTACCTTCACCGCCACGCTCCAGCCGCTCGACACGACCATCCCCGACCCGGCCGTCGTCGTCCTGATCGGCGCCTCCGGCTCCGGCAAGTCGACCATCGCCTCTACCTGGTCGCCGTCCCAGGTGCTGGAGCTCGACGCGTTCCGGGCGATGGTCTCGGACGAGGCCGGAGACCAGGCCGCCACAGCCGACGCCGTCGCCGCCCTGCGGACCGTCCTGGAAGCCCGCCTGACCCGCAAGAAGACGACCGTCATCGACGCCACGAACTGCGAGCGCGCCGTGAGGGCGGGGCTGGTGCAGGCCGCCCGCCGCCACGGCGTTCCGACGGTCGCGGTCCTCATGGGCACCCCGGTCTCCCTCTGCGTCATCCGGCAGACCGCCCGCACCCCCGACCGCGCCGTGCCCGCTGACACCGTCCGCGTCCAGCACGCCGCCGCCGTCACCGCCTTCCCCGGCCTGCGCGCCGAAGGCTTCGACCACGTGGTCTTCGCCGACCAGCTCCACCGCCTGGAGCCGCTGCTGCAGCGGGCCAGCGACGCCCGCCGAGCCGACCTCGGCTGGGACGGCCACTCCGGCCTCGGCTCCCTCCTCCTGGTCCGCAGGATCTTCGGGGACACGGTCCTGCCGCTGTGGCGGTGGGTCGACGGCTCCACGCTCGCCGGCGGCGACCGGGTTGCCGAGATCACCCTCGGCGCCGACCGCCTCCGCCTCGCCCTGCGCCAGGACATCGACGGCGAGGGCGACTACGGCTTCGACCTGCTGACCGCGTGCCCCGTCGACGACGAGTGCACCGCCCCGGCCTGGACCCCCGCCCACTCGGTCACCACGCTCCTCGACGCGATCACCGGCGCCCTCGACGGCGCGGACACCGTCTGCACCGTCCACGGCGGCCCCGACGAGGACGACGACCAGGAGGCCGACGACCTCGAGGACCGCGCGGACCTGGACGCGCAGTACGCGGACGCGATCCGCGCGTAAGCCGCGCCCCCAACGCCTCGCCGGACAACCACAACCCGCCGCGACCCGCCCCGCGCCGGCCGCGCGCTGTCACCCCGGGAAGGACACCCACCCATGAGCATCACGATCACCACCACGTACGGCAACGCGCACAACGTCAGCGACACCAACCCGGCCCACGTCACCAGCTGCGACCGCTACCGGCTGCCCCTCGTCGGCACCATCGCCCCGGGAAACCCTGGCTACGAGGACATGGTCGAGATGCTGCGGGAGAACGGCCACGACACCCGCGACGGATACGGGCTGATCTTCCTGGAGTCCGAGGAGTTCAGCGCGATCTACTTCGGGTCGATCGAGCAGATCGAGCAGTACAAGCGCGACAACGTCGACGGCACGGCGACCTTCGACCCCTCGCAGGGCGTCATGTACGCGCAGTGGCCCCACGGCAAGGGCTGGGACGACTTCATCCCCCGCACCTTCTGGAACCAGGCCCAGCGCGGCGCGATCGCCGACGGCGTCGGTCTCGTCACCGCCTTCGCCCACACCGAGGTCCGGGGGGCCGAGGTCGTCGTCTACGAATTCGAAGGCAAGTGGCTTCCCGACAGCGAGCCGCAGCAGATGGTCACCTACCACTGCACCGCCTGCCACCTCGACACCTTCCACGACAGCGGGCACGTGCACGAGAACACCGGCCCCGACAGCCGCCGCTGGGCCGCCCGCCAGGCCCGCCAGCACATCATCAGCGCCCACCGGCACGGCGTCGGCGACAAGAGCAGCGCCTGCCGCCCCAACAACGGCGAGATGCTCCGCGTCGTGAACGCGGTCGCCCGCGACATGTGGGGCACCCAGGGCAACGCCCTGCCGGACACCGACGACGCGTACTGCGCCACCAAGGGCCCCTGCTCGATCATCCGCGAGCTGCGCGCTGGCATCCGCCCGCCCGTCTACCGCGCCTGACGGACGCTCCGCCCCCCTCCCTCCTTCCGGCTCTCGCCGGGCCGGGCCTCTCCTGAAGGGCCCGGCCCGCTCTTCTCCCGCGTGAGGAACACCCACATGCACCTCGCCCCCTCCGTCGACCGACTGCCCGAGATCCGGGCCCGCCTCGCCGCCCTGCCCGACACCGCCTGGCGCCAGCGCCCCGGCGACAGCGGGCTGATCGAGGACCACACCGGACACCCGGTCGCCATCCTCGGCACCAGCGGCGACGTCCCGCTCCCCGCCGGCGAGTTCATCGCCTGCGCCCCGGCCGACATGGCCTGGCTTCTCGCCGAGGTCACCCGGCTGCGCTGCCGGGACGCCATGGTCACCGCGCTCCACCAGCAGCTCGACCGGTCCGGCCACCTGCTCTCCACCCGGCAGATCGCCGCCGTCATCGGCCACCCCGGCCCCCACAACCACGCCCCCACCGCTGCCGACAGGAGCGCCCGATGACCACCACCGACCCGGCCATGAGGCCCGATCCGCTGGAGCGCCTCGGCGCCGCCCTGATCCAGCGCCTGGGCGGGGCCTGGGTGCCCGCCACCCGGCCCGGCGAGCGGGCGGTCACCCTCCGGCACACCGTCACGGACCGCAGGATCGTCGCCGACCCGTACCAGGGCCAGATCATCCTGCAGGCGCGGACGGAGAACGCCACCGCCTTCACGCCAACCGGCGCCTACACCCCGGACCTGACCGGGCACGAGGACCTCGCGCACTGGATGTCGACCGGAGACCTCACCGACGCGAGCGCCGTCCTGGCCGCCGTGGTCCACCAGCTCCTCGCGCAGCTGCCCGCCGAGCCCGGCGACACCGAGGCCGAGGAGGTCCTCGCGACCCAGGCGAGCGAGCTCGCCGAGAAGAGCACCCAGTTCGCCGCCCAGCTGATCCGCCGGCAGCCCGTCCGGGACGCCGCGCGCGAGATCTACCGCCTGGTCGCCCAGATGGTCGAGACGGCCGACGTCGTCGACGACCACCGCGGCTACTGACCGCCCTGCGCCCGCGAGCGCAACCGTTCCGGCCCGCCGCCCCCGGGCCGGAACAGCCCCCGTCGCTCCCCGTCGTGACCGCGACGGGCTTCCACGCCGCCCCAGCCGCCGAGGCCGGGACGGCGCGGTGGCCCCTCACGCACCAGGCAAGGAAGGAGATGGGTCGTCATGCCGAACCGCGAGTTCTACGAGGTAGACGTCCCGATACACGACACCGCCAACCCGGCTCTGCGGGGGCTGCACGTCTTCACCGGCGTCGCTGACTCCCCGGCCGCGGCCCTGCGCCGCGCGCACGAGGTGTACGACGCCGCGCTTGCCGCGCACACGGCCGGCCTCGAGGTCCCCGGCAAGCAGCCGGACAGCTGGGGAGCGGCCGGGCTGCGGCCCGGCTGGCAGATGGAGTGGACGGCCGCGAAGGCCGGCCCCTGGCACAACCCGCTCAGCTGCACGCCCCGCAGCCACTTCGCGCTGTAGCTCCGCCCCGGGACAGGCGCACCTCGGCGTCCAAACCAGTTCGCCTGCCCCGGGCCACCCATCCCGTACGAGACGAGAGGGAGATCCAAGTATGGCCCCCGTCACGCGCGTTCCGGGCCCGATCGGGCAGCGCGCTCTCCTCATCACCACCCTCGCGGTCCCGCTCACCGGCTGGACCCTCCACGCCCTCACGCTCCACCGGCGCCTCGCGGCCGAGCGCCGCGACCCGCTGACCGGCGCCCAGCGCCGCGCCGCGTTCGAGCGCCGCGCCCAGCGCCTCCTCGCCCGCCACCGGCAGGACTCCCTGCTCTGCCTGGTCGACCTCGACCACTTCAAGGGTCTGAACGACACCCACGGTCACGCCGTTGGCGACGCCGCGCTCGCCGCGACCGGCGAGCGCCTCGCCCGCTGGGCCGGACCCCACGGAGTCGTCGGCCGCCTGGGCGGAGACGAGTTCGCCGTTGCCACCCGCACGGACGCCCTCGTCGGCGAGGACGCGATCGGGCAGCACCTCCAGGCCCTCGTGGACGTTCTGCACGAACCCGTGCCCACCGAGGCCGGGCCCGTCGCGGTCGCCGCGTCGGTCGGCGCCGCCGTCCCCGACTACCTCGGCATCCACGCCCTGCCCGCCCTGATGCGCGGCGCGGACGTCTCGATGTACCGCACCAAGCACTCCGGCCACTACGGCTGGGCGGAGATCGAGGACCTCCAGACGCCGACCGTCAACGGCCGCCGGCAGGGCCGCCCCGGCACCGCGCTGGAGCGTGCCGCATGAGCAACCCCACCCTTCCCGCCGACCCGGGCGCCTGGGTGCGGGGCATCACGATCCGCCAGCCCTGGGCTACCTGCGTCCTTGCCGGGAAGACCATCGAGAACCGGCCCGTGCACTGGCCGTGGCGCGGCTGGCTCCTCCTGCACGCCGGGAAGGCGAAGCCCGCCCCCGCCCTGCTGAGGGACCCGCTGGTCGCCACCGCGATCCGCGGCCGCGACCTGCACACCGGCGCCGTCATCGGCATCGCCCGCCTGACCGACTGCCACCAGGACCCGGCCGGCACCCCGCCCTGCTCCCCCTGGGCCCAGACCGATGCCTGGCACCTGGTCCTGGCCGACGTCCACGAACTCCCGCTGCCGATCCCCACCGTCCGCGGGCAGCTCGGCGCGTGGAAGCCGACGCAAGCCCTCGTCGACCAGGTCCGCCTCCAGCTCCCCCAGCTCACCCCGGAGTCCGCGTCATGAGCCGCACCCACCCCACCGACCCCGCACCCGACCCCCGCTTCCCCTTCCCGCACACCTCCGCCCCGACCCGCTGCCGCCGAGACCCGGCCCTGTTCGACCTCGGCTTCGGCGACCTCAGCGGCGACACGAAGCAGGCGGCGCACAAGAGGCTGGAGCAGGCGCGGCGTTCCTGCTCCGCCTGCCCGGTCGTCACCGCCTGCCTGCGGTGGGCGCTGGTCAACAAGACGCTCACCGTGGAGAACGTCTTCGCGGGCACCACTCCCGCCCAGCGCCGCGTCCTGCGCCGCCGCCTGACCGACCGGCTCGGACCCGACTGGGTCGACGTCCTGGCCGCCCGGGACCAGGCCCGCCGCGAGCGGGCCGAGGCCGCCCGGCACACCCCGCTGCCCGTGTCCCAGGCCCGCATCGTCCACCTCGACCGCGAACTCCACGGCCCCCTCCACGTGCTGCCGCGGCTCACCGCCGAGGAGCAGCGGCTCAACCGCTCCCGGCTCGAGGCCGGCCTCAAGGCCGCGTAGGAGGCGCCCGTGTTCACCGAACTGACCGTCAGCGCCCAGGCCGGAGCGCTGGCCGTGAACCCCAGCCCGGCGCCCGAGCGCGCCGCCGCCGCGCGGACCGTCGCGCGGAACGCCCGCGACAGCACCGACCTCGCGCTCCTCCTGGATGTCCTCGGACTGCCCGCCACCACCCACCCGCTCCCGGAAACCGGAGAACCCGCCACCATGACGACCACCACCGGCACCCTTTCCGCGCACCAGTCCGTCGCGCTGTCGATGCACGCCGACGGCGCCAGCGAGCAGGACATCCGCGAGACCACCGGCCTGACCGAGGCCGAACTGAGCGACCTCATCGCCGACCAGGTCCTCGAACTGCCCCGCGCCGACGCCTTGGTCACCCCGGTGATCGACGTGCCCGTCGTCCCGCTGTCGGGCTCCGACGCCCTCCAGGAGCTGATCGAGTGGGCGGCCGCGCACCCGGCCGCCTCGGTCCGTAAGAGCGCCGCCCGCATCACCGCCGCCCTCACCGAGCTGTCCGCCCGCCGCGACAGCGAGGCCGCGCAGCGCGAGGCGGAGGCCCGCGTCGCCAAGGCCCGCGAGGCGCTGGAGCAGGCGGAGCAGGAGCTGCGGGCCGTGAAGGCCGGCACCCGCAGCCCGGCCGCCATCGCCGCGCCCACCCCGATCCGCACCGGCACCAGCGGCGCCTACAGCCGCGAGGAACTCGCCGCGATCCGGACCTGGGCGCGCGCCAACGGCCACCAGGTCGCCGACCGGGGTCTGCCGAGCAAGACGGTCCTGGACAAGTACGCCGCCGCCCACCCGGCGACCCCGGCCCGGAAGGCGAGCTGACGATGACCGCGATACCCCTGGTCCTCGACGGCTACCTCGACGAGCTCCCCGTCCCCGGCGACGACGGCCTGACCGCCCGCTTCCGGGTGATCTCCTCGCCCACCGACGACGCCGCCGACGAGACCGTCTTCGCCTGCCGCACCGCCGACCCGCACCTCGCGCACGCGCTGATCAACCTGATGCGGCCTGGCGACCTGCTGCGCGTCGGCGGCCACCTCGTCCTGCCCGGCCCGCACACCGAGACCGGCCCGCGGATGGACGTCGACGCCCTGGAGCTCCTGGCCCCCGCGCCCGCCCGGGGCCTCGCCGAGATGGTCCTCGACCGCTACGGCCCCTACCTCGTCGTCTTCGACCCTGCCGTGGACACCGTCCCGGTCTTCACGGAGTCCGGCGCCTGGGTCGGCACTGCCGAGAACGCGGACGCCATCACCGACCTGATCCACGCCCACGAGACCGGCAGCCCGCCGCCCAGCCCCTGAATCCGCACCCCCGCGCGGGGCGGGGCCGCCCGAGACCACCGGCGGCCCCGCCCCGGCGGCCGCGCAGCTGCTCCTCGACCTCACCCGCGCCCGAAGGGACACCTCTTGTGAAGCTCCGCATCGACCACGCCGACCTCGCCGCAGCCGTCAGCTACGCCGCCCGCACCCTGCCCTCCCGGCCCCCCGCCCCCGTCCTGGCCGGCCTGCTCCTGGACGCCACCGGCGACGAGCGCCTGCGCATCCGCGCCTTCGACTACGAGGTCTCCGCCGACACCACCGTCCCGGCCGCCGTCACCACGCCCGGCCGCGCCCTGGTCCCCGGACGGCTGCTGGCCGACATCACCGCCGCCCTCCGCGACGACGTCCACCTCGACCTCGACGGCACCCGCCTCACTGTCCGCGCCGGCTCCGCCCGCTTCACCCTGCCGCTGCTGCCCCTGGAGGAATACCCCGCCCTCCCCGAGCCCGGCGACATCACCGGCACCCTGTCCGCCCCGGCCTTCGCCGAAGCTGTCGCCCAGGTCGCCTGCGCCGTCAGCCGCGAGGAGGCCCTCCCGGTCCTCAACGGCGTCGGCCTGCGCCACGACCACGAGGCCGGCACCCTCACCCTGTCCGCCACCGACCGCTACCGCTACGCCGTACGCACCCTGCCGTGGAAGGACGCCCACCTCCCCGACACCAACACGGTCATCCCCGGCCGCGCCCTCCTCGACGCCGCCAAGGCCGCCGCCGACGGCGCCACCGTCGACCTCGTCCTCCCGGCCGACAGTAACGGCCTGTTCGCCCTGCACGGCGAGCACCACACCACCACCATCCGCTCCCTGAACGGCGAGCTGCCCAAGTACGCCTCGCTGTTCCCCACCGAGTTCGCCCACACCGCCACCGTGGAGATCGCCGCCCTCAAGGCCGCCGTCCAGCGCGTCGCCCTCGTCTCGCCGAAGAAGGACGGCCCGGTCCGGCTCACCTTCACCGGCGACGGCACCCTCGCGCTGGAGAGCGGCACCGGCGACGACGCCCAGGCCCTCGACGCCGTCGACACCGCCCTCGACGGCGCCGAGCTCGCCATCTCCTTCAACCCGACCTTCCTCCTCGACGGGCTGAGCGCGCTGACGACCGAGGCCGTGACCTTCGGCTTCACCTCGCCCACCAAGCCCGCCGTCCTGCGCGGCCACAGCAGCGACGACCAGGCCCTGCGCTACCTCCTCATGCCGATCCGCCAGACCGACTGACCCGCCCCAGGGGCCGGGCCCGCCCCGGCCCCCGTTCCACCCGCCCCGATCCCCACGAGCACCCCTTCAAGGAGCCGACCATGACCGACACCCACGAGAACCACGCGACCATCCGCTACACCGCCGACGTCGTCGCCGTCACCGAAGACGACCGCGTCCTGCTCATCAAGCGCGGCTGGGACCCCTACGAAGGCCACTGGGCGCTCCCGGGCGGACATGTCGATCACGGGGAGACCGGCCTCCAGGCGGCCGTCCGCGAGCTGGAGGAGGAGACCGGCGTCCGCGTCGCCGAGGACGAGCTGCGCCTGGTCGGCGTCTGGGACCAGCCCGACCGCGACCCGCGCGGCCGGTACGTCACCGTCACCTACCTCGCCACCGTCCCCGCCGGCACCCAGGCCACCGCCGGAGACGACGCCCGCGACGCCCGCTGGTGGCCCCTGACCGACCTGCCCCAGGCGCTCGCGTTCGACCACGCCGACATCCTCCGCGCCGTCCTGCGCCCCGCCCGCTGACCCACCGCGCCCGCACCCCGCTGCCCAGCAGCAATACGGCCCGTGCCTCGCCGATCCGGCGGGGTACGGGCCTTTTTTGTTTCCGGCTCGATCTTCTACAGCCCTCGCGCTCGTGCCAGTTGGCGCTCGCCGGATCACCGGGCAGCGCTTTGTGACGTGGTGCCGGTCACTACGCAGGGGAGAGACGTGGCAGCATCTTGCGGAACGTAGCCACTGCATGAGGAGAGAGCCGCGCCGTGCTCATCGCCAACATCAGCCCACGAAGCATGGGCAAGACGACCGACACCGGCATGATGGGACACGCATTCCACGAGGCTGGATACCGCGTGCAGCTGTGGGACGCGGACGAATCCGAGCACCTCACTCAGTGGTCCGAGCTCGCCGGCTTCCCCTTCCCCGTGAAGCACAACGCCTCCGCGAAGTTCGCCGAGGAGTACACCCCGCTCGGGGAAGCCGGGATCGACATCGTCGACGTCGGCCACACCGAGAACCACCCGCACATCGCAGACAGCGTGCTCAAGGTCGCCGACCTGGTCCTCATCCACATGGAACCGTCGATGGCCGACTACCAGCGCGTCCATCAGCCGCGCACCTCCACCCCGGTCAAGACGATGGTCGGCCGCTCCGCGTTCGACAGGCCCTCACGTACGGCCCCGCCGATGTGGGTGCTCCTCAACCGAGTCCGCCCCAACGTTCGGAGCGAGAAGGAGATCCGGGGCCTGCTCGCCGACGACGACTACAACGTGCTCACGGTGAAGATCCCGGTCCTGGACGACATCAAGCAGGCCACCGGTTTCCCGGTGGAAAACGCGGCCCGAGGGCCGTTCGGACAGCTGGTCACCGAGCTGCAGGACCGGGGGCTGATCAAGAGTGTCTAAGCGCCGTGACTTCCGTGCGGCGGCCGGCAAGGGAACCCAGCAGCCTCCCGCTGGCAGCGCGAGCCCTGCGGCGGAGAGCCTGGCCGTGCCGGACCGGCCCGCCGAACCTCCGCAGATGCGCGCCCAGCCCTTCACGATGGAGCACTGGGGCCTGACCTTCCCCGACGTGGACGCCACGCCGGAGACCGCGAACGGCCCGCTCGACGAGCAAGAACAGCGTCTCCTCGCCGAGGCCCACCGCGCCGTCGACAACGCCCGCACGGCCCGCTGGATGCTCGGCTACTCCCTGGAAGTGGTCCGCAGGCGCCGGCTGTACCGCGGCGACGGCACCCGCACCTGGGAGCAGTACCTCCAGCAGGAACACGACGGCCTGTCGACCAGCGAGGCGGATCGCCTCCAGAAGACCTGGCGCCTGGCGCAGACCGTGCAGAAGGAACTCGGCCGGCCCCTGCCCGACAGCCACCTGCGAAAGCTTCAGCCGTACGCGGAGCGCACCAGCGACGAAGAGGCCGCGCGTGCCTACGTCGAGCTGTACTGGGCTCACCAGTCAGGCGGGGTCCGGCTTGTAGCCAACCAGGTTCAGCAGCGAGTGAAGAAGGCGGTGGCGGCCGCCAAGGGAGTCTCCGACCCGGCGGAGCGCAGCCAGGCCATCAGCGCCGCCTGGACGACCGCACCCGAACCGGTGATGCCCACGCAGCGGACCGAAACGAAACCTGAGCAGGGCGGTGTGCCCAGCCGGAGCTCAGACCCCGTAGACGGAGCACTCGAGCTGCTGAACGTGGCGCGGCAGGCAATCGAGAACGCCACGGAGGACAAGGCCGCACGTAAGGCCCGTAGCAGCGAAGAAGCCCAGCGGCAGCAGGACGCCATCCGCCGCATCGGCCGGATCCTCAGCAAGGTGAAGGTCGACGCCGACGCCGCCCCCGATGGCAACGCCGACGCTGACGCCGTCGACGAGGACGGCATCGTCGACGCAGAGCTGGTTGAGGACTGACCCCTGCTGTTGAGCGGGACTTCCCCAATTGGGGAAGTCCCGCGATTTTTGGCGGCAGCAGCTCGGGCGGTCAGCGTGAGGCGACACCCTTGAACCCCGGACCAAGCCCCCGCCGCTTGCCGCGCGCTGCAACAACGGGCCGGGCGGTGAGAGCCGCGATCACCGCCTGGGCCGCCTGCGGGGTGAGGCCGGCGCTCACCTGCCCCGAGGCAAGGACCCGCGCGTAGGCGCCGGTGCCGTGTGCGCGGAGGGCATCGGCGAGTGCGGCGGCCGCGGTCTCCGCCGGCCCGGCGCCCCAGCCGTCATCGTCTCCCTGCTGCGCTTGCCGGGGGAGGGTCTCGCGTCGGCTGAGGAGTACGGCCAGGGCCTGCGCCTCGGGAGCGTCCAGCGTCACGGTGACCAGTGCGGCACCGAGCTGGTGGACACGGTGCCGGGTCAGACCGTGCGCGGCGAGTGCCTGGCGCAGCGCCGCGCTCGTCCCGGCCGTCGCCCTGCCGTCGACGGCTTCGCTCGTCCCGGCTGCGGCCTGTTCGGCGCGCTCGACGACGGCGGCCGCGGCGATCGGCACGACGGAGAGGATCTCCGCGCACTCGGGATCGAGCTGGGCGAGCGCACCGGCTAGGACCTCGAGGGCGGCGGCCACGTCCTCCACCGCGTCCGCGCTCCAGCACGATGGGCCGGCGGCGTCGGCCAGCGTGCACGCCGCGACGACTGCCTCCTCCGCCAGTGCCTCGACCTTGCCCGGCCCGGTAGTCAGCTTCATGTCCCGCCCAACGATGTGACCGCGCGAGGTGGTGCGCGCTGATCACATGATGACGTCCGTGATCCGCTCCATCCCCGGGCCCGTACGACGGCCTTCGGCCAGGGGCCGGTCCAGGATGCTGTGCGTCCCGATCCGGTGCCACACGATGTGGGGGAGCCCGGCGACGACCGCCCGGCCGTACGACCACGTGGCGCGGCCGTCCGGCGCCCAGGTGAGCTCGTAGACGCCCGGCGCGCAGCGGACGCCCTTGATCCGTAAGCCGGGGCGGAACTGGCGGCCGGTGCGCAGGTCCGGCACGAAGGCGTCCAGGACGACGCGGCGGAAGCGCCGGCGCTGGGCGGGGGTGAGGTGCTGGAGGTCGGCGGTGAAGCGGGGGCAGGTCTCGAAGGTGGGCACGGTGGTGTCCTCCGGGCAGCACGACGAAGCCCCCGGCGGGTGCCGGGGGCTGTGTAGGCGGTGCTCGTTGGTGGTGCGTCTTCCTTGGCACGTGGTGGTGCTCAGTGGTGCTTGCTGGTGTCGTTCGGGTCGGGGTGTGAGGGCTGCCGGAGAGCGATGACATTCGCGTCCGGCCCGGTGCCGCTTCCCGCCCGACGGGCACCTGAGAAGAAAGTTCGGCCGCTGCTCCCGCCTGGCGGGACGCCGGGCTGATCGGCCTTTTCTTGCAGGTCAGAGCCGTGTGGCGTGGTCTGCATGACAGTGGATATCAGGGTGATCCGGGCCGGTCAGATGTACCGCTACTTCTTCCGCGAGACCGTCGTCGGCGACGGCCGCCGCCCGGCGCGCACGCCGCTGCGCGAGGCCCAGGAGCAGGCCGGTGTCCCGGTCGGGCGATGGATGGGCCGGGGACTTGCCGCGCTCGGACTCGCACCGGGTGAGGAGGTCACCGAGGCGCAGCTGCGGAACCTCTTCGGCGAGCGGGGCCGCCACCCGGACGCGGACCGGATCGAGGCCGAGCGGCTCGCCGCGGGCGACTCCCCGAAGAAGGCGTTCAAGGCAGGCGCCCTCGGACGCCGTGTGATGGTCACCGGGGTGGACTTCGTGTTCCGTCCGCAGCCGACGATCTACCTCCTGTGGGCGTTCGGGGATGAGGAGACCGGGCGGCTGATCGAGGCCGCGCACGAGCGGGCGATCGTACGGGTGCTGGAGTGGATCGAGGACGAGGTCGCGGTGATCCGGTACGGCAAGGACGGCATCTACCGGGTCCGGCCGCCCGGCGGTCTGGTCGCCGCCCGCTTCCGCCACTACGAGGCTCGTTCCGGGCGGCCCTTGCTCCATGACCATCTTCTTCTGAGCGTGAAGGGGCAGCGTTTGGACGGTAAGTGGGGCTCGATCCACACCACGGCCCTGCACGAGAACACCGTGGCGGCCTCCGCGCTCTACAACGAGCTCGTGGCCGCGGAGGTCTGCGAGGCGCTGGGGCTGGCGACCGAGCCGCGGATCGTCACCCCGGGGCGCCGGCCGGTGATGGAGATTGCCGGGGTGCCGCACGAGCTGATCCGCTGGACTGCCCGGCGCAGCGACCAGATCGCCGCCTGCCTCGCCGAGCTGGAGCACGAGTACGTCACCGCCGTCGACGACGACGGCGAGCTGAAGTTCCTGCCCGTGGTCTCCGAGCGGGCCCGCGCCAAGATGAACCAGATCGCCGCCCGCAAGACCCGCCCGCCCAAGCGGAAGACCCAGCCGCTCGCGCAGCTGCGCGCCTGGTGGAAGGTGAGCGCCATCCTCACCTCCAAGGTCGCCGCCGACGTCATCACCAACCTCCTCGAGCACGCCCGCGCCGCGGCCGCCGCGATCCGGGCCCGCGTCGCGGCCGTGGTCGACGTCGCCCTGGCGGCCGTCGACGTCACCGCGACGGTGTTCGTGATGAACGACGGCGGCCGCTTCCACCGTCGGCACCTGCTCGCCGAAGCCCGCCGCCACCTCGCCCTGGTCCTGCGCGGCCGCCGCCGCGACCCCGGCCTGGACGAGGAGATCGTGGCCGCCGCCATCTCCACCCACTGCCTGGACATCAGCGAGCCGACAACCACCATCGGCCTGCTGGCGGACTACCGCCTCTACACCGCCCGGTGGGACCTGGCCGACCTCCCCGCCCGGCCCCGCCCACCCACTCCCGCGCCCGACCCGGACCGGCAGCCCCCGGCCGATCCCGGCGAGCCGGCTGCGCTCCGGCCGCCGGGCCAGGATGCGGGGGAGTGGGAGATCCCGCGCATCCCGCTCCAGTACGACCGTGCCGTCCTCGCCGGTGCGGTGGTGCGGGAGAAGCTGCGCACCACCACGACCGCCGCCGTGCGGGGCCGGGCGTACGACGTCGTCGCCCACCAGCAGGCAGCGATGCCCGAGCAGCTGCTCGCGCCCGAGCCAGCCGACCCCGAGCACGACGACCAGGAGCCGGAAGCCGGTCGCGGGGACGCGATCGACATGACGGCGCTGCGGGCCCTGCGGAAGTCCCGCACGGACGTGGAAGCCCTCGATCT
>NZ_JBEZHM010000106.1:0-14126 GCF_040650575.1 Streptomyces sp. NPDC048659
ATTTGACGACCTCGCGGACGAGGTCGGCGCGCTCGGGGAAGTTGCGGTAGAGCGTGGCGTTTCCGACACCAGCGCGGCGCGCGACCTCGTCGAGCGGGACCTGGGCGCCGAACTCGACGAACATCTCCCGCGCCGCCGTCACGATCCGCTCCCGGTTGCGCAGCGCGTCCGCGCGGGGGCGGGGCACGCGACGGACCGGTGCGGCGTCGGCGGTGCTGCTGCTCGTGCTCACTGCGCTGCCTCCAGGGCCTGCTGATCGGGGCTCGTGATCGGGTCTCGTCATCGAGTCTCGCGATCCGGGGACAGAGTCCCCACTTCCTTGAACACAGGCTTAAACGGGGACTTGGTCCCCGGATATTTCCCGGCCTGACTGTGACCTGAGTCACACCCGGGACGAGGTACCCCGGTCGGGCCACCCGCCGCGCGCGCCCCCCGCCCCCGCCACAGGCTGATCCCACGGTGCCGACCCATCGGCGCAGATCAGAGAGGCGACCGCATGCAGGAGTCCCGCCGGCTGATACGCAGACCCGTCGCCCTGGCCTCGGCCGGCGCGCTCGCGCTCGCCGCCCTGGCATCGGCCAGCACGACCCTCCCCGGCCCGGCCCCCGCCTCCGCGGGACCGGTCGCCGCGGGCCCCGGGGAAGCGCCGCTCGGCCCGTGCCGGATCGCCACGACGATGGGTGTGCAGATGTCGGAGGGCCTGCCCACCTCCCCCGGGTACGCACGCTCCACGGGCCGGATCAGGGCCCTCAACCTGATGATCGACTTCCCGGACGCCCCCGGCGAGGGCACCGCGATGAGCCGCTACCGCGAGTTCTTCCCACAGACCGCCGACTGGTTCCGCACCAGCTCCTACGGGCGGCTCGTCTACCAGCCCGAGACCCCGATACCCGACTGGCTGCGGATGCCCCGGCCCTTCGCCTCGTACGGTGTGGAGCGCGGCTCCCCGTACGAACCGGGCTACCGCGGACTGGTCGAGGACATCGTCAAGGCCGCCGACCCGAAGGTGGACTTCAGCGCGTACGACCTGGTCAACGTGCTGGTGACGCCGAACGCCGGGCCCTCCGCGCTCGACACCGTCCTGTCCGTCACCTTCTCCGGCAACGACGACGCGCCCTACGCGGACGGGGTGCCGCTCTCCAACACGTCGTTCGTCTACAGCCGCCAGGACGACGGCTCGGGCAGCTACGCCGAGACCGGCTACCGGGTGCTGCCGCACGAGAACGGGCACGTCTTCGGCCTGCCGGACCTGTACACCGTCGACGGCGGCGGGACCGTCGGGCACTGGGACATCATGTCCGAGGACTGGGGGGCCAACAACGACCTGCTCGGCTGGCACAAGTGGAAGCTGGGCTGGCTCGACAACGACCAGGTCGGCTGCGCCTCGCGGACGGGCGACGTCGAGTACACCCTGACCCCGCTGGCCACCTCCGGCGGCCGCAAGATGGTCTTCGTGCCGCTCTCCGACAAGGCCGGGTACGCCGCCGAGGTCCGCACCCACGGGGGCAACGACGAGGCGGTCTGCCGCCCCGGGGTGCTGATCTACCGGGTGGACACCGACGTGGACACCGGGCGCGGGCCCGTCACCGTGACCGACAGCGAGCACAGCAGCGGCGGCTGCACCCGCCGCCCCAACGTCCACGCGGAGCTGTCGGACGCCCCGTACCGCCCCGGCGAGAGCTTCACCGACCGCGTCAACGGCATCCGGATCAGCGTGGTCTCGGAGGACACGGAGAAGGAGACGTTCCGGGTACGGGTGACCCGGGGCTGACGGGGCCGGGCGGACGGACCGGGGCCGGGGCCGGCCGGGGGCCGGCGGGGCCGGGCGGGCTACCGGGCCGGTGCCCCAAGTGCCCCCGACGTCCCAGGCGCCCCCGGCACCCCAGGTTCCCCCGGCACCCCAGGCGCCCCCGCTCCCCCCAGCTCCTCCCGGATCCGCCGCTTCAGCACCTTCCCCGTCTCGTTGCGCGGCAGCTCCGCGTCCCGCAGGTGGACGTGGGCGGGGACCTTGAACGCCGCCAGGCGGGCCCCGACGTGGGCCCGCAGCCCCTCGGGGTCCGGCGCCGCGCCGGGCCGGAGCCGGACCACGGCTGCGACCTCCTCGCCCAGGACCGGGTGCGGGACGCCGACGACGGCCGCCTCGGCCACGTCCGGGTGCGCGTGGAGCACGCCCTCGACCTCGGCGCAGTAGACGTTCTCGCCGCCCCGGATCACCACGTCCTTGATCCGGTCGACGACCGTGACCCGCCCGTCCCGCACGTGCGCCAGGTCCCCGGTGCGGAACCAGCCGTCGGGGGTGAACGCCTCCCGGGTGGCCTCCTCGTCGCCCCAGTAGCCCCGGACCAGCGCCTGGCCGCGCAGCCACAGCTCGCCGACGCCCTCGGCGTCCGGGCGGTCCACCCGCACCTCGGTGGTGGGCGTGGGCCGCCCGACGCTCCCGGGGTGCGCCCGGTACTCGGCGCCGAAGTTGGCGAGCACCCCGCCGCAGGTCTCGGTGAGGCCGTAGCCGTTGCGGGGCTCGACCCGCTCCCCGTACCGGGCCGCGAGCCGCCCGGCCAGACCGGGCGGGGCCGCCGCTCCCCCGGTGCTGAACAGGGTGACCGTCTCCAGCGGGTCGCCCGCCCGCTCGGCGGCGTCCAGGAGCTGGAGGGCGGTGGCCGGGACGCCCGCGTAGTGCGTGACGCGGTGGGCGCGGATCAGCTCCAGGGCCCGCTCGGCGTCCCATTTGCGCATCAGGACGAGGGTGCCGCCGGCCGCCATCACCGAGTAGAAGGAGGTGAACGCGGCGACGTGGAAGAAGGGGTACGTGGTGAGCGAGACCGGCGCCGGACCGGCCCCGGGCACCGCGCCGCGCCCGAGCGCGGAGGCGGCGGCGTGGTAGCGCGGGTTCATCGCCGCGCCCGCCTGCGCGAGGTGGGTGGCGACGGCGCCCTTGGGGCGGCCGGTGGTGCCGGAGGTGTAGACGATGGTGGCGTCCTGCCCGGGCGCCGCCTCGAACCCGGGCCCCTGCGGCGGCCCGAGGAACGGGTCGAGATCGGGGACGTACGCCTCGAAGCCCTCGGGCGGCACGGTGTCCGGCTCGCCGTGGAAGACGATCCCGGGTACGGAGCGGACGGCGGCCCAGGCGGCCACGCGCGGGACCCGCTCGCCGTCCACGAGCAGCACGCGGGGCGCGCAGTCGTCGAGGGCGTACGCGAACTCCGCCTCCGTCCACCAGGCGTTGAGCGGCACGGCGACGAGCCCGGCGAGCTGGGCGGCCCAGAAGGCGACCTGCCACTCGGGGTGGTTGCGCATGGCGACGACGGCGCGGTCGCCGGGGCGCAGCCCGTGGACGTCCACGAGGCGGCGGGCCAGCCCGCAGGCCGCGTCGAAGAACTCCCGGTAGCTCACAGTCCGGTCGTCGGCGACGAGGAAGGGCCGGTCGCCGTAGCCCCAGGTCGCCTCGACGAACTCGCGCAGGGTGCGGGGCCCGCCGGCGTACACCCCGTCCTCGTCGACGGCGAAGGGCGCACCGGGCCCGACGAGCCGGGCGGCGTGGGGATCGGCGTGGGGGGCGGCAGGGGGATGGGTGTCGGGGGCGGCGTGCGGCCCGGTGTGCTGCTCGGCCACGTCTCGTCCTCCAACTCCAGGCACTCGCCCCGGCGGTCCGGCCGCCGACGCTATGCGGGGGCCCCGACAGCGTCAAGCCGGGCCCCCGGGACCCGTCCGGGAGGCCCCGCCCCGGCCGGACGGGCCCTCAGCACACCTTGCTCGGCACCCCGGCCGGCACCCCGACCGGCACCCCGACCGGCTCCGCGGTCGGGTCGCCCGAGGGGACGAACAGGCCCACGCGGGCGTCGCCGACGACCCGGGGCAGCAGGAAGGACCAGAAGCGGGTGAGCGGCGCGCGCTCCAGCCAGCAGGGGTCCTGGTGGCCGAGCACCTCGTGCCCCGCGGCCACCGCGACCACCGCCGCGGCGACGTCCCGGGCCGCCACGTCCGGGGCGAGCAGCCCCTCCCGCTCGGCCCGCGCGACGGTCGCCTCGACCCAGTCGCGCCAGAGCCGCCGCAGGTCCTGGGCGGACCCGGCGCGGGGGCGGCGCTCGGAGCCGGCGCTCAGGTCGAAGCCCGCGCGCAGCACGGGGTCGGCGCGCAGCCCCTGGACCAGTTCGTGGCTGGCGTCGATGAGGATCTGCAGCGGCAGCGCCTCGCGGTCGCGGGTTATCCGCACGAGCCGCTCCCCCGCCGCGCCGACGACGGCGTCGGCGAGGGCCGCCTTGCTCTGGAAGTGGAAGTGCAGCGCCCCGCTGCTGACCCCGGCGCGGGCGCTGATGGTCGCGAGCGAGGCGACCTCGAAGCCGTCCCGGTCGAAGAGCACGGCGGCCGACTCGATGAGCGCGTTGCGGGTTCGAATCGCCCGCTCCTGCTTGGCCAAGGGGGTCTCCGTCGATACCGCCGCTCCGTCGCGGGCGCCCAACACATGTCACTCTTCCGGAGACTTTAACAAACCGGCCCTGCGGTTTGCGATGGTCCGGAAGGACCGGATGGGCGCCCGGCCGGAAGGACTAGAAGCGGAGGCGTACGGGCAGGGCCCCGTATCCGTTCAGGAGGAAGGTCGGCATGGGGGTCAGCTCCTCTTCCTTGCCCTCCAGTTCGAGTTCGGGAAAACGTTCGAAGAGTGCCGAGAGGGCGACGGACGCCTCCAGGACCGCCAGCGGGGAGCCGAGGCAGCGGTGCACGCCGTGGCCGAAACCGAGCGTGTCCCGGTCGGTGCGCAGCAGATCGAAACGGTCCGCTTCGTCCCCGTACCGCGCCGGGTCGAGGCCGCTCGCCGAGAAGGTGACGAGGATCGGGTCGCCCCGGGCGATCAGGACGCCGTCCAGGTCGATGTCCTCGACGGCGAAGCGCATCGGGGAGTACGCGGCGGGGCCGTGGCAGCGGAGGGTCTCGGCGACCACGTCCTCCCAGGAGGCGCGGCCGGCCCGGACGTGGGCGAGCTGCTCGGGGTGGGAGAGCAGGGCGGCGGTGGCGTTGACGATGAGCGTGGCGGTGGTGTCCTGGCCCGCGGCGATCAACAGGAAGAGCGAGCCGAGGAGTTCGTTCTCGCTGAGGGCGTCGGCGCCGTCCCGGGCGGCGATCAGCGAGGAGGTGAGGTCGTCGCCGGGGGCCGCGCGGCGCTCGGCGACGAGGGCGGCGAGCCGCCGGAAGGCGGTGGCGCGGGCGGCCTCCATGGTGGCGGCGGAGACTCTGGAGCTGAACACCGTGCGCAGGGCGGCGCAGAGCTCGTCGCGGGCGGGCCCCTCGGCGACGCCGAAGAGCTCGCAGATCACCTGGAGAGGAAGCGATTCTGCGTAGGAGCCGCGGAGTTCGGCCGTACCCCCGTCGGCGAGCCGGGCGGCGAGCGGGTCGAGCAGCGAAGCCGCTATCTCCTCGATGCGGGGCTTGAGGGCGGCGGTCCTGCGCGCGGTGAACGCGGCGGCGACCAGGCGGCGCAGCCGGGCGTGCTCGGCCCCGTACGAGAAGAGCATGTTCTCGTTGGCGACCCAGGGGTAGAGCGGCCACTCCGGGGTGATCAGGCCCTCGGCGAAGGCGGGCCAGTGGCGGCGGGCGTCCTTGGAGACGCGGGGGTCGAGCAGCAGCCGCTCGACGTACTCCTGGCCGACGACGGCCCAGGCTCTGACGCCGCCGGGGAGCTCGACCGGGGCGGCCGGCCCCCGGGCGCGGAGCGCGGCCGCCTCGCCGTCGAGGTCGGCGCCGGTGACGTCGAGGACGTACGGGGCGGGGGCGGTGTGGAGGGCCGAGGGGGCCTGGCGCGGCCGGGGGGCCCGCGGGGCGGCGGGGATCTCGGGGGCTACGGGGGCCTCGGGGGCCTCGAAGGGGCAGGTGTCCATGGGGGCGGGGGCTCCATTCGGTTCGTTCGGGACCGGTCGACTCCGGTTCGCTCGGGTCCGCGTCGGTGCTCGTCGGTGCTGGTCGACGCTTGTCGATGCGCCTCGGGCTCGTCGGCGCTCTTCGGCGTGCTTCGCGTGGTTCACGTGGCTCGCGCGCTTCGGTTCCTCGTGCCTGTTCCGCCCCCACCGCGCACGTGAAGGAGGGGAACGCCAGGTTCCCCTCCCCGTATCCCGAAGGCCGTCTCGCCGTCTCCCGGCGCCGGGCGCCGGGTCCGCGCGTCAGCCGCCGTCGATCGCGAGGGAGTCCCGCAGCCGGACCGCCTCCTCGTACGCGAGCGCGGCGCGCGAGGGGGAGAAGTCGAGCCGGACCAGCACGCCGGGCACGGCGATGGCGCTCAGCAGCGTGCGCATGAGGTCCGCCTCCCGCTCGACGATGTCCTCGTGCTTGGTCATGATCTTGGAGAGCACCTGCACCCCGGTGAAACTGCCGGTGAACAGGCTGGCCGCGGGGACGATCTCCACGTGCGGCAGCACCTCGCCGGCCTCCTTGGCGCGGCCGAGCAGATCGATGTTGTGGTCGATCCAGCCCTGCATGGGGACCTGGCGGTCGAGCCCGTCGTGGGGCGAGCCCTGGTCCACGGTGAGGCGCACGCTGCCGCGCACCATGGGGTCGCCGATGTGCAGCAGATGGGCCAGGACCAGCGCCTCGTCCGTGATCTGCTGGAGCAGCAGCTCACGCTCGGGCACCGGCGGGAGCGCGCCGACCTGCCCGGCGAGCACCTCCTGGGCCAGCTCCTCCTTGGAGGAGAAGTGGAAGTACAGCGCGCCCTTGGTCACTCCGCACTTCTTGAGGACCTCGGAGATCGTCGCCGCCTCGTAGCCGACCTCGTCGAACAGCTCGGCCGCCGCGAGCACGATCTTCTGGCGCGTGCGGATGGCCCGTTCTTGTTGTGCCACTACATCCTCCGTACCTCGCGGCCGGGGAGGCCGAGAGGCTGGTATTCCAACGGCTCACATGGAGTGATGAGTCGGCGACCAGTCCGCACGATACTCCAGCCGGCAGTAGGGTGAGGCCGGGCACAACCGGATTCTTCACACGTCCACATTTCGAGAATAAAACCATCCAACCGGTTTGACAAGGATATTGAAACAAAACCGGTGGATCCGTATCTTTATGGGACAGGCCACCACCATCCCTACCGGGTCCACTCTCTTCGGGGGACGAGTCGATGCTCCAGCACGCGGAGACAGCGCTCAGAGAAAGTGTCGAGACCCCGGAGAGCGCCGCGGCTGCCGGGGCGGCGCGAGAGCTGACCCGACTCCTCTTCGACGCGGACGACCGCGACCGCATCCACGCCGACTGGCGCCGGCTCGTCGCCGGCGAGGCGTTCGCCCACCGCCCCGGGCTCACCCCGGCCGAGCGCACGGCGCTCTCCTACGAGCGGCTGAGGCTGGTCAACGACACCGTGGCCGGCACCGCCGCCGAGGTGCTCAGCTACGACGCCCACCGGCTCGCCGCCCTCCACGAGTGGACCGGCTTCGTCGACGGCGGCCTGTGCACGCTCGCCAGCATCCACTACAACCTCTTCCTCGGCAGCCTCCTCGACCACGACGGCTACCGGCGCGACCTCACCCCGTACACGGCGATGGAGCGGACCGGGACGTTCCTGTGCACCGAGCTCGCCCACGGCAACGACGTCGCCGCCCTGGAGACCGTCGCCGTCCTGGACCGCGAGACCGGCGGCTTCGAGCTGCACACCCCGAACCCGGGCGCGCAGAAGTTCATGCCCAACACCAGCCTGACCGGCGGCCCCAAGGCGGCGCTGGTCGCCGCGCGGCTGCTGGTGGACGGCGCCGACCAGGGCGTCTTCCTCTTCCTGACCCCGCTCAGCGACGAGCGCGGCCACCTCCCCGGCATACAGGTGCGCCGGCTGCCCGACCGGACCGGCACCCCCGTCGACCACTGCCTCACCTCCTTCGACCGGGTCCGGCTGCCGCGCGAGGCGATGCTGGAGGCGGCGCACGGGCGCTTCGACAAGGAGGGCCGCTTCGGCAGCAGCCTCGGCAACCGGCGCAAGCGGTTCCTGCGCTCGGTCGGCCGGGTCACCGTGGGCAAGCTCTGCATGAGCGCCGGCACCCTGGGCATGGCCCGGGCCGCGCTCGCCATCGCCGTCCGCTACGCCGAGCACCGCCAGGTGGCCGCCCCCCGCGCCGGTGAACGGCTGCCGCTCACCGCGCACCGCAGCCACCACGGGCGGCTGCTGCGGTCGGTGGCCACCGCGTACGCCATGACCTTCCTGCACCGGGAGGTCCTCGACCGCTGGGCCGCCCACGACCCCTCCGACACCGAGGACCGCGAGGCGGCGGAGCGGATCGTGGCCGTGGCCAAGGGCTGGATCACCTGGCAGGCGCGGGACATCACCGTCGAGAGCCGGGAGCGCTGCGGCGCGCAGGGCCTCTTCCCGGAGAACGGCCTGGCGGACCTGCCGCTGAACGTCGAGGGCGGCATCACCGCCGAGGGCGACAACCTGGTCATCTGGCAGAAGGCCGCCTCCGAGCTGGTCTTCGCCCACGAGGCGGGCCCGGCCCGCGCCCCGCAGGGCGAGCTCACCGACCTCCCCTTCCTGCGCGACCTGCACGCCTGCGTCGAGCGCATCTGGCAGACCCGCGCCCGCACCGCCCTGCGCGACGGCCCCTCCGGCGACCCGGTCGGGCGCTGGAACGAGACCTCGGGCGCCGCCCTGGAGATGGTCGCCGCCCACGCGCGCCTGGCCGCCGCCGACGCCTTCCTCGCCGCCGCGGGCCGCGCGACGACCACCCGCCCGCTCCTGGAGTCGCTGGCCCGCCTCTTCCTCCTGCACGAGCTGCGCCCCCACACCGGCGACCTGCTGGCCGCGGGCCACCTGACCCCCACCCAGGTCAACGCCCTGCACACCACGACGAACCACACCCTGGCGGCCCTGGCCCCCCACCTCACCCCCCTGGCCGCCGCCTTCGACCTCCCCGCCGAATACCTGACGGCCACCCCCATCGCGAACCCGGACTACCTGAACCGCTTCACCTACTGACCCGGGGCCCGCCCGCCCCCACCCGCTACACTGTCGAGCGTCACAACCCCGCCTTCGTAGCTCAGGGGATAGAGCACCGCTCTCCTAAAGCGGGTGTCGCAGGTTCGAATCCTGCCGGGGGCACGCAGTTGGAGCCCTTGGGCCCAGGTCAGAGGCCGTTTCGGTCGACCTGGGCCCAAGGCGTTCGCGGGGGTTCGCGAGCGTTCACGAGGCGAGCCGCCTCCTAAACTTCCCCCAGATGATCATGCCGTTCGCCCAGGTTACGGGGTACAAACCTGCGGGCCCCCGACCGCTCGATGGTCGGGGGCCGCTTTCGTGCCGGACCCGTCCAGGGGGTCACCAGGTGCAGAGGCCAGCACCGTCTTAAGGGGTGCCGTAAAGGCCCACCCTTGGCCCTAGCCGGGACCCTCAGCCTGAGCAGCCGCTCAGCACCGACGACGCCAGCCGTAGCGGAGCAACCGCAGACCCACACCGTTGAGCTCCTGAAGGAGCAGGAACGGGCCAAACACGCCTGCAACTTGACGTCGCGCTCGCCACTAGTCTTGACCCACGCGAACGCAGTACTCTCCTATAGCCGAGAAAATCGAGCCATAATCACTGAGCTCACCCAGTCGCGACTGTCCACAAACCCAGAGGGACAATTATGTACGACGACGAAACTGGACCCCAGTTCGAAAAGAGAGCGCTCGCGGCCGCCAAGGCGATTCATGACCCCATGGGGATCCAGGGGCCCGTAATGCATCGCGGTCGAGAAATCGATGCAGCGTTCGAACTGGACGACGCAATCCACGTCTACGAATTCACGACAAGACGCGATAAAGCCAAAGCCACTCAAGACGCATCAAAAGTTAGGGAACTCCTCGTCGCACTTCACGGGAAGCCCGAGAATGCCTACAAGAGCGTCACCGGATGGGTGGTGACACGGGACGAGCCGACAGCCGAACAAAAGGGAGCAGTCAAGAAAGAATCAGATCAGGCGAAATTCCCGATCCACTCCATCAGCATGGCGACGCTTTCTCGTCGACTTTGCGATTCAGAAAGCTACATCCAATGCAGAGACAAGGCTCCATTCGGAAGCACCTCCTACATCACAAAAACAACCTCGCCGACAATTAACGTTGAGACGATTTTCTCCGACCCAACAGGAGAAGGGAGGGGAACCAAAGATCTCGCAAAAAGCCTTTCCAGCGGAGGTCGCCACCTGATTGTTGGAGATTTCGGAGTCGGAAAGAGTCACGCACTGCGGCACCTCTACATGGAGATGCGAAAAACGCATTTCAAAGGCAATAAACTCGCCCCCTTCCCAGTCCACATCAATTTGCGCGACTGCGCCGGCCTCAAGACTCCTGCCGAAATACTTCGCAGACATTCTGAGGAAGTGGGATTCAGCAGCGATCGGGCCCTGACATCTGCTTGGCGGGCAGGCGCGTGCGTGCTCCTTCTCGATGGATTTGATGAAATCGTTCCTACCAGATGGATGGGAAGTGCGGCAGATGTAAGGCAAGTTCGATACCAAGCGCTCTCTGGAGTTCGAAGGTTGATCGAGGAAGCTCCAGAAGAAGCCGGGATCGCCGTCTGTGGACGAGCACACTTCTTCTCGTCTACGAAAGAAATGATCGACGTCCTTGGATTGACAGAGGATTGCTCGGTACAAACGATTCACGATTTCACAACAGACCAAATTCGAAGCTACTTGACTAAGGCCGGAATCACATGGAGCGTTCCGGAGTGGCTACCGACACGGCCACTACTGATCGGCTACCTGCTAACCGATGACGCAATGTATGACGTCGCGTCCGACTCGCTTGTGGATCAAGCTAGCGCCTGGCGTGACCTGTTTGAACTAATCTGTAAGCGGGAAGCAAAGATGTTTACCGCAGTCCGGCCAGAGAAGATCAAGAATCTCGTCTCCAGAGTTGCAACACTTGCACGATCCACTGGAGACGAAACCGGCCCCGTAGATATGAAGATCCTCAGTCAGGCGTTCCGAGAAGTAAACGGCTTGGAGCCTGACGAAGAAGGCATCCAGCTACTCCTTCGACTGCCCGGATTGGCCAACCCCGCAAGCGTCACCATGGACCCGGAAAAAGAGCAGCGAGTATTCGTAGACCGGGATCTCGCAGACACCGCTTACGGAGAAGATCTTGCGTCTTACCTGGAACAGCCGCATGAAGGACACACTCTTGCCCAGAACTCTTCGTGGGTCGTATCTTCCACCGACTTGGGAATCGGAGTTGCCGCTCAATCTCTCGATTCGCGCGGAGTTTCAGTAGGAGCTGTAATCGGGGCTGCCAAGCGACGTCAGGATAAACACCAATACGACGCAGTGCTGGCGGACTCTCTACGAGTAGCCGACTACCTGGCACCAGATACCGTTCATCAGAGTTTCATCATCGAAGGCGTGATGATTGAATCTCTCACCCTTTCCCACAACAGCACTGTCCTGTCGAAGGTCAGCTTTCACGATTCGGTAATTCATCGCCTCGACATCTCCTCGCTTGAAAACGATCATGGATGTCCGGTATTCAGGTCATGCCTGATCGGATTCCTCGATGGAGCAGAGAGTATCCCTCCAGGACTCGCAGCAAAGTTCATCGACTGCGAGATCGAGGGATTCGCTGCACTCTCCCAAACAACAGCTGGCATCATGCAGCTAAAGCAATCGGTCGACGCCAAGATCGCTTTGACAATCCTGAAGAAGATATATTCTCAGCGAGGATCCGGACGCAAGGAGAGCGGGCTTTCACGGGGCTTGGACCCAGCCATCAGAGGGCGCGTCCCCTCCGTGCTGAGTGCGCTGCAATCCCAGGGGTGGATTCATCGCATCGTCGCTGGCCGTGAACCTGTCTACGTGGGGCTGAAAGAGCGACGAGCCCAGGCGCTGAAGGTTCTTGAAGACCCAAACCGCTTCGCTTTTGAAATCTAGGCGAATCCAAAAAATTTAAGCACCCTAGATTTTACGAACTGCGCCGTGATGCGAAGTGGAAAGGCACAACGGGTCAGATGCCTCGCGATTTCAGCTGATCTCCTATAGTCGGGCGCGGCGAACGCAGGATACGTCTTCGAATCCTGCCGGGGGCACAGAAACGGGAAGGCCCCCCTGCCGTGTGCGGCAGGGGGGCCTTCCCGTGTCCGGGGCCGGATGTCAGCGGAGTTCCTCCGGGCAGGTGGTGCCTCGGGGGAAGAGTTTGTACGGGGCGCCCAGGCGGTACGTGCCGGGTTTGGGGGCCAGGAGTTCGGTCCACTCGTCGCCCTCCTGGTCCGGTTCCGCCTTCAGGAGGCAGCCCTCCTTGTTGGCGAAGACCTTCGGGAGTTCCGTTTCCGAGGACTCGCGGGCTCGCTTGGACGCCTCCGTCTCCTGCGGGGGCTCGATCTTGGCGCCGTCCGGGCCGATCAGGGCCAGCCACGGGGAGTAGGGGACCCGGATCATGACCCGGCCGGGGGTGTCGAGGGTGATGACGACCTCGTTGGCCTCGGCGCGCTCGACCCGGGCCGGCGGGTCCGCCAGCGGGGTCGGGTCCGTGACCTCGTACAGGCGCCAGTTCGCGTCCGACCAGACCTGGCGGAGGTACGGCAGGCCCTCGTCGACCAGCTCCGCCTCCCGCTCGGCGCCCGAGTCCGGGGCGCCCGTCGGCAGCACCACGTAGTGGACCGCCCAGCGGCCGAGCCAGTCCTGGTAGTTCGCCGCGTTCAGGGTGTCGTCGTAGAAGAGGGGGTTGCGCTCCATGTCGGCCTGGCGGTTCCAGCCGCGGGCCAGGTTGATGTACGGGGCCAGCGCCGAGGACTCCCGGTGGCTGGAGGCGGGGACCACCTCCACCCGGGCCTTCTCCGCGCCCCGCACCTGGAGCTGGTTGATCAGCGGCGCCACCTCGCGCGCCCAGGACGCGTCCGGGGCGGTGCGGATCACGTCGTCCACGCCCTTGAAGCCGATCCACGCGTTCAGGCCCACGAAGGCCAGCACGATCGCGTACCAGCGGCGGGAGCGCGGCCGCGCGTACGGGAGCGCCGCCAGCAGGACCACACCGGCGAAGAGCATCACCAGGCGCGAGACGTTCGAGCCGATCTGCGAGTCGATCAGCCAGGTCAGCAGGGTGCCGGCCGAGTAGACCGCCGCGCCCGTGCGGACCGTCCGCCACTCCCGGGGCACCAGGACGAAGCACAGCACGCCGAAGAGGAACGGCAGCGACGTCGACATCAGCGACATCGGCTGCGTGCCCGAGAAGGGGAACAGCCAGGCCGACAGGGCCACCACCACGACCGGGGCCAGGCCCAGCGCGTACGCGCCCGGACGCCGCTTGTTCAGGAACAGCGCCGCCGCCGCCACACCGAGGAACAGCCCCGCCACCGGGCTGCACGCCGTCGCCAGGCCCGCCAGCGGGGCCGCCACCGCCGCCTTCGCCCAGCGGCGGTAGCGCCAGCGGTGCGGCCAGCAGAACACCGCCGCGACCGCGCCCAGCGCGAACATCATGCCGAGGCCGAAGGTCACCCGCCCCGACAGCGCGTTGCACAGGAAGGCGAAGACCCCGGCCAGCGCGCACGCCATCGGATTGCGGACCGCCCGCACCCGCACCAGGATCAGCGCCGTCAGCGCCGCCGACAGCGTCCCCGCGATCATCATCGTGGTCCGGACGCCCAGCACCGACATCACGTACGGCGAGATCACGCTGTACGAGACCGGGTGCATCCCCCCGTACCAGGCGAGGTTGTACGCCGAGTCCGGGTGCCGTCCGACGAACTCCGCCCACGCGTCCTGCGCGGCCAGGTCGCCGCCGCTGTTGGCGAAGAAGAAGAACCACAGGACGTGGGTGACGGCCGCCGCCGCGGTCGCGGCGAGGACCGTGTAGCGGCGCTTGCGGCGCGGGGCGGCCGGGGCCGCGGCGGCCTGTTCCGGCGGCTCCGGGGCCGGTCGCTGGCCTGGAAGCTCTATTCGCGAAGGCGAAGACACGTGGGTTTGGCCTCCGGTTTCCCGGGTCCCCTCTGCGGTGGTCAACTGCGGCCCTCTCCCCTGCCCTGCCCGGCTCTGCTGGTGCCGTTCCGTACCGGTGTTCCGCTTCCCGTCCCCGGCACGACGCTAACAGGCGGGTGCCCGGGGACGTTCGAGCCGCAGCTCGTCGAGGGCAAGGCCATCCAGATCCACCCGCTCGTCTGCACCGCGTTCAACGCGGACTTCGACGGTGACCAGATGGCC
>NZ_JBEZHM010000107.1:0-13549 GCF_040650575.1 Streptomyces sp. NPDC048659
TCCGGGACGACGAGAGGGGACGGTCGCACGAGATGGGCATCGCCCGGGAGTTCGACATGCGGGGAAGCGGCTCGACCTTCCACCATGGCACGCGCGGGACACATCCCGGCCTGGCCCGGCCTGACTTCCACCTACCCCTCCGGCGTGCACGGTGCCGAGCCAGGGCGGACGGGGCCTGGAGGCGCTCGTCCAGGCCCAGGCGGAGCTCGCCGAGGAAGGAGAGGTCCAGGCGGAAGCCGATCAGGACGATGACCTCGTCGACCGGATCGAGCCGACGGCCGTCCTTCGCGACGAGTACGAGACAAGCGTCGGCGTCAATGCCGGTGCCGGTGCGGCTGTGGACATCGCGTTCGACCGCCTCGATACGGAAGCCGGTGACGGCGTCGGCGTGGCCTGCGCGGGCGGGGAGCTGGTCGGCGGTGCCGCCGCCGAAGGCGGCGCCGGAGCTTTCGCCCCCTCGCCGGAGCCGACGACGGCGGTGCGCTTGCCCGCGTACCGTGCGCGGAGTACGGGATCCCGGAGGTCGGAGACGCGGTACGTGACGCGTTCGGCGGCGGCCCTCTCGCCGAGGGCCGGGAGGCCGGAGGCACCGGCGGGGCTCGGGGTGGCCCACGTACCCGAGGCGTCGATCACCGCGCGGGCGAGCAGCGGCGAATCACCCGAGGCCGCGAAGGTCGAACCACCCGCTCAACGTCCATGGCCGTGCTGCCTCAGGCAGCTTGATGACAGGTGCTCAGCCCTACAGCCCGGCCCGAGCGAGCAGGGACTCCGCCTGTTGGCGCGTGAGATTCGGCGAGGCCGGTGCCGCTGGCGGACACGTGTGGCCGCCTCGCCTGAACGCCAGCAACCACTCGGCAACGGGGCTGTCGGGCTCCAGCGTGGCCACAACCTGTTCACGGATCGCCTGCGGGGTGTCGGCCCGTGCCGCGATCGCGCTCCTGACGAAGATGTCCTGGTCCTCTGCCAGCAGGTCACGCAAAGCGGGAGGCAGGTCCGGATGTGAGGCGACGGCCTCACGGACATCGGAATCCGAGTCGGCCGCCAGCTCAGGAGTCGGCAGGGCATACGCGACCGCGGCAGCACGGGTCGCCGGATCTGCCAGCAGTCCGGACAGGAGGTCCGCCGGAGGGGCGAAGGCCCGAGCACTGCCGCTACGGATGTCTGGATCGGCGTCGGTCAGCAACACCCTGCGGACGTTGTCCGGAACATCTCGCCAGCGCTGGACGACCGACGACCGCACGCTAGCCTCCGAGTCCGCAGCCAGGACCTCCAGCAACCCGGCCGGCAGATGGTCGTTCATAGCAAGGAACGAGCGCACGGAAGGGTCCGGGTCGGCCGCCAGACGGGCGAGCAGCCCCAGGGGTTCGTCCCTGACGCTCGCCGCCACCGCACAACGAACGGCCGGCTCACCATGCTCCGCGAAGCGGGCCCTGATCCGAGAAGGCACGGAGCGGTTCGCGGCGAGAGTCCGCACGGAGCCGAGTTCGATGATCTCCGCTATCAGTTCACCAGTCAGGTCCCGACGCAGCAACGCCACCGAGCGCCGAGCCCCTGGGTGCTGGAGCAAGCGGCGCACCAGGTCAACGGACAGATCCTCTTGGGCTGCCAGAGCGCTGAGTTCAGCATCCAGTTCCATGCAACGCAGGGTAAGCCTCAGGCTTGAAGAGGACGGCCCAAACCGATCTGCCGTCGCAGCCGGACACCCGACTTGTCATGAGCGAGTCATACGCAGGCACTCGGCCGACTGATCCGCAGCGGCCTCGCCGCACACAGGGCAGTCCCACTCATCGACCGAGTCCATCACGACCGGATGACCACAGAAGTCACACGGGCGTATCCCTTCGCCAGCCGATTCCCGGGCAGGCACGCCATCGCTCACGACACCCACAGTGCCACCCAACACCTTGACCGAAGGCAGGGGCCTCCGGACGGGTGAAGTGACGGCGTGTCTGCGGAGCCGTAGCAGAGGGACGTTGGCCTGCGTGATTGCCTCACCGGGATCTTGCTATTACGCGCTGATCACACGGACATGCAGACGCACAGACACGCACAAGCGCATGAGCGGGTGGAGGGGTAGGGATGCCTGGAAAGGTCCTGTCCGGGGCGAGAGGCCGGGTCGGCGGGGTGCTCGCGGTACTGAGTGTCGCGGGTGTGCTCGTGGGCCTCCTCGGTGGCGCGGACGGCCGCGCCGCGGCGGCGGCGGCGCCGACGAGACCGCTGTCGGTGACGTTCGTGGCGCGCGCCTGTCCCGCGTACGCAGACGTCATGGCCAACAAGGCCCGCAACAACTACCAGGAGTCGCTGCGCGACCTGGGACCCGACTCCAACTACGCGCGCGACGAGACGGTCTCCGCCGCCAAGGAGGCGTCCGGCACGCCGCTGCCGCCCTGCGATCCGCTGCCCGGGTGGACGTTCTCGACCGGCGACGGCATCACCGACAAGACGCCCGCCACGCTCAATCTGAGCACCGTCTCCACCCCGTTCCGGCAGAACATCACCACCCAGGCGACCACCCCCGAGCTCGACTCGGCGGGCGAGCCGACCGGCCGGCAGCTCGCGGGCGCCGTGACCGTGCGGCTCAACAGCCAGGAGATCGGCGCCGGCTCGTACCTCGTCGTCCAGGGCGGCACCAAGGCGCAGCCCCTCAACGGCAAGCAGGAGCAGTACGGGTTCGCCGCGCTGCGCTGCGCGCAGGACGCCATCAACGGCGACAACGTCGAGTACGTGTCGTTCCCCTCGGGCGCCCGGCACGTCTTCTGCTACTACTACGCGGTCACGCCGCCGCCGGACTCCGGCACCATCACCGTCGTCAAGAAGGTCGCCCCGGACACCGCGGGCCAGGGTTCGTTCCGCTTCGACGGGAACGTCTCGTACGGCGACAGCAACGGTGACGGCGTCAACGACTTCGTCCTCAACGCCTCGGCCCAGAAGCAGGACTCGATGTCCTTCGTGCGGGCGGCCGGCGACGAGCCGTGGACGTTCGCCGAAGTCGTGCCGCCGGGCAGCGGCTGGAGCCCGGCGAGCCTGCCGGACTGCACGGTGGTGGCCTCCGGCGGCGGCGCCGGGAAGAGCGCGGTCACCCGCGACTCCACCGGCGCGGTGTCCGTGCGCCTCGCCGCCGGCGACACCGTCACCTGTACGTACACCAATCGGCGTACCAGCGGAAAGGCGCTCCTGGAGAAGGAGTCCGTCGGGGGCACCGGCACCTTCGACATCGACCTGACGCCCCCGGCCGGGACGCCGCCGCTCGCCGTCCCCCCGGTGACCACGACCCAGGACGGCGTGCCCGTCACGGTCGCCCAGGCCCCGAACGGCGCCACCGCGGGCACGTACCGCATCACCGAGGCCGTCCCCGCCGCTGACGGCACCGGGAGCTGGGAGCTCGTCGGCGCGAACTGCAACGGCACCGAACTGCCCGTCACCAAGGGCGCGCCCACGCAGAGCGCGCCGAACGGCACCTGGCAGGTCTCGTACGACGTGACCGCGGTCGACGACACCAACTGCCTGCTGACGAACAAGTTCACGCCCGGCGGCGCCATCGGGATCGAGAAGGTCACCGAGGGCGGCACGGGCACCTTCACGTACGCCGTCACCGAGCACCCTCGCGGGCGCCCCGCTCGCGCCTCCGCGCGCACCGACCGGGCCAGCGCGACCACCGTCGCCGAGGGCACGCCGGCCACCGCGCACCCCGAGGGCCAGACGACGGGCCCGGCGGCCGACGGGCTGACCGTGGACCCCGATGTGCGGTACACGGTGCAGGAGTTCCTGCCGCCGCCGACCGCCGACGGGCACTGGGAGCTGGTCTCCGCGGACTGCGGCGCGAACGGATCGGACGTCGACACCGCCCGCGGCACCGTCGAGGTCTCCCTGATCGCCACCAGCCCGCGGCCGACCTGCCGCTTCACCAACCGCTTCCTGCCGGTCGGCACCCTCGACGTCACGAAGCGGACGACCGGCGACACGAGCCTGCGGCCCGGGGCCGCGCAGCTCGTCCTGACCTGCGCGGACGGCACGTCGGGAACGCTGGACGTGGCGGCCGGCGACACGACGGGCTCGCTGCCGCGGCAGACGTTCGCGGCGGACACCACCTGCACGCTCACCGAGCCCCGCACCGGCGCCGACGCGGACGGAGACGGGGGCGGGGACGGTGGCACCACCGTGGACACGAGCGCCGAACTCAGCGTCGACGGCGGAGACCCGACTCCGGTCACCCTCGGCCGCCCCTTCCCCGTCAAGGCGGGCGAGACCACGCGCGTGACCGTCACCAACACGTTCACCACCACTCCGCCCACCAGCCCCCCGCCGACCAACGCGCCGCCCACGACCCCGCCGCCCACCTCGCCGCCCCCGACACCGCCCACCGGCCACCCGACGACGCCGCCGCCTCCGGGCAACCTGGCGGAGACCGGCACGTCCTCGACCCCCTGGTGGATCGCTCTGGCAGCGGTCGCCCTGGCGACCGCGGGAACCGTGACCTTCACGACGGTACGCCGCCGCCGTACCTGACCGAAGTCCCCCTCCGTACCGGCAGGCCGGTACGGAGGGGGACCTCCAAGACCCTCACCGAGCCCCTTCCCTTCACCTCACGGGCCTGGTCATCCGCTGCTGAAGGACGTCCGGTGGACACGGCCGTCACGCGAAGTCGGGGCACTCCGCGACGTAGCCCTGTGACACCGGCTGCCAGGCCCCGTGGTCCTCGCGGGCGCTCAGGCGGTCCGCCGCTCGGGCCGTCTCGATCAGCTGGGCGGTGGTCAGGGGGATGGCCGCCGTGAAGACCCGCCCGAGGTGGTGACAGTGCACCATCGGGCGGATGTCCTCCGCGTACGGTTCGTCGGCGATCGCGAAGATGTCGGGCAGGGTCCATCCGAGCGTTCCCGCGATCGCGGAGAGCTGCTGCCGGCGGTGTCGGTTCGGGTCCCAGCGCCACAGCATCTGGTGCAGGGTGCTGTGCGACAGGCCCAGGAAGGGCAGCTCGCGGACACCGAATCCCCGGTTGAGGATCAGGCCGCCGAGCACGGCCGCGAATCCGGTCTCGGCGGGGCGCCTCCCCGGCCACGGCAGCGGTCGGAGGGGTGCCGGATCGGCGGCTCTGGGCAGCGCGCGGGCGAATGACTCCAGCTCGGCGAGCTGCGCGTGGTCACAGTGGCTGACACGGTGGGCGAACCCTCTCAGGACCTGGGCGTCGCGTTCCGGTGGGAGGAGTTCCGCGGGCACCGGGCGGCCCGCGACGACGAGCAGGTCCGCGGTCGACAGGCCGAGTTCGGTGGAGAGCACGCGTATGGACCGCGTGTCGCCGTGCTCGGCTCCGCTCGCGGCCAGGTTCCGCAGGATGGTCGCTCGTTCCATGGCGAGAACCTAGCCGGTGGGGTGCGGGCGCCCGCATGTCTTCGTGACCGCCGCCACGCGTAAGGCCGGAGTAACGGCCGTTTCGGGTGGCTGCCGCCTTTCCCGTACCGTATCGAATTATGCGCAATTGGATGTTTGGCGGTATTTACGGCACCGTCCTGGCCAGCGCGCTGCTCGCGGCGCTGCAGGGCGAGGGGCAGCGCTTCACGCCGGTCTATGACGCGTTGTGGATCCTGGTCACCGCGGTCGCCGCGGGTCTCGTGCACGGGTACGCGCACCACATGGCCACCCATCACACGGGAAGTGCCTCCGTGCGGTGGCGGCGCCTGTTGACGGCGCTGGGCGAGGAGTGGCCGCTGGTGGTCGCCGTGCTGCCCACCGTGGCCCTCCTCCTGATCGCCGGGGCGGCGAACTGGAGCGAGCCCCCCGTCACCTCGGCCGGGCTCGCCCTCAACACCCTCCTGCTCGGCGCCTGGGGCACCTTCGCCGCCCTCAGATCCGGCTACCGGCGCCGCTCCGCCGTGCTCGTGGGCCTCGCCGACGCGGCCATCGGGCTGGCGATCGCCGTGGCCAACGCCCTGATCAAGTGACGCGCGCCGGCGGCCCCGTACCCGTCTCCCGTGTTCAGGGCGCGGGTACGGGGCCGCCGGGCCGGAAGCGTTCCACTCCCACGATGTGGCGCACCTTGAGCGGTCGTACGATCACGGCGACCCGCTGCTCGCCCGGCATGATCCACGGGTAGCGCTCGCGCCCCAGGTACTTGCGGGTCATGCGGTCCATCCGTTCCAGTGCCTCCTCGCCCTCGATGAACCGGGCCACGACACCGCTGATCTGCACCCTGTCGTACGGGTCGGCGGTGTCCGCGTGCGAGAGGTAGACACGGGGGTCGTTGCGGAGGTTCTCCTCCTTCACCCGGCCCACGGACGTGTTGAACGCCAGCTCCCCCTGGCCCTCCCGGTCCACCCACATCGGGCTGACCCGGGGAGCCCCGTCGGGGCACACCGTGCCGACGTACCAGATGTTGGGGGCGGCGAGGCGGGCGCCGACCGTCGCGTCGAAGATCTCCGTCATCCGGCCCAAGTTACCGACCACGACGGTCCGGACGGGCGGTGCGGCGCGTGCGTGTCGGTGTGTCCGTGCGTCCGTGCGTCCGTGCGTCCGTGCGTCCGTGCGTCCGTGCGTCCGTGCGTCCGTGCGTCCGTGCGTCCGTGCGCCGGTGTGATCGTTGTCTGTCGGATGTGTCGCCGTAGTCATCCCCTCTCGCACTCGTGATTGAAAGTGCGAGGCGACTGTGCTCTCCTGCGGACCGGAACGGACCCCTGCGGGCGGCGGGCCGGAACCGATCCGCCGTCACCACATCCCGCCCCCTGCCACACCCCGCCACACCCCGCCACGCTCAGGAAGGATGCCTCCCGATGGTCCCCCGCGTGCCCCCTGCCGTCCCCGACGCCCCCGACGTCCTCGCGCCCGCGAGGCTCGGCCCTCTCACGCTGCGCAACCGGATCGTCAAGGCGGCCACGTTCGAAGGGGCCACCCCCGACGGGCTCGTCACCGACCGGCTGATCGACTATCACCGCGCGCCCGCCGCCGGCGGGGTCGGGATGACCACCGTCGCCTATCTGGCGGTGGCGCCCGAGGGGCGCACCGAGCGGCGGCAGATCTGGATGCGGCCCGAGGCAGTCCCGGGGCTGCGCCGCCTGACGGACGCCGTGCATGCCGAAGGGGCCGCCGTCTCGGCGCAGATCGGCCACGCGGGGCCGGTCGCGAACGCCGCGTCCAACCGGCTCCCGGCGCTCGCCCCGACCCGCCGGTTCAGCCCGCTCGGGATGCGCACCACCCGGGCGGCCACCGCGTCCGACGTCGAGCGGATCGTCCGGGCCCACGGGGAGGCGGCCCGGCTCGCGCTCGACGCCGGGTTCGACGCCGTCGAGGTCCACATGGGCCACAACTACTTCACCAGCGCCTTCCTCAGCCCGCGCCTGAACCGGCGCAAGGACCGCTACGGCGGGAGCCTCGCCAACCGGGCCTCCGTGGCGCGCGCGGCCGCCCGCGCCGTGCGCGACGCCGTCGGGGACCGCCTCGCCGTCACGGCGAAGCTGAACATGGACGACGGCGTACGCGGCGGCACCCGGATCGACGACAGCCTCCGGCTCGCCCGCTGGCTCCAGGACGACGGCACCGTCGACGCCCTGGAACTCACGGCGGGCAGCTCGCTCCTGAACCCCATGTACCTCTTCCGCGGCGACGCGCCCGTACGCGACTTCGCGGCCACCTTCCCTCAGCCCGTCCGCTCCGTCGTACGGGCGCTGGGCGGCCGGTTCCTGATCGACTACCCCTACGAGGAGGCGTACCTGCTGGACTCGGCCCGCCGGTTCCGCGCCGAGCTGGACCTGCCGCTGATCCTGCTCGGCGGCATCGCCGACCTCGCGACCGCGCGGCGCGCCATGGCCGAGGGCTTCGACTTCGTGGCCATGGGCCGCGCCCTGCTGCGCGAGCCGGACCTCGTCGACCGCTACCGCGCCGGGACCAGCACCACGTCCCTGTGCGTCCACTGCAACCGCTGCGTGCCGACCATCTACAGCGGCACCCGCTGCGTCCTGGTGACCCCGGAGCCGCCGCCCAGGGGCTGACCCCGGGGCCCCTGGGGCGTCAGCTGTCGGAGCGGAAGGCTCCGTGGACGCGCAGGTCTGCCTGGACGGCGATCTGGTCGTCGTTGGTGTGCATGATCCAGGACTGCCCGTTGCGCACGGACAGGTGCCCGTTGGCGTTCACCTTGCCCTTGAAGCGGGACTCCCCGGCCACCCGCAGCATCCCCTTCGTGCCGAGGTCTCCGGCGACGACGACGCTCTGGCTCGCGAGCAGGTCGCCCTCGGCGTCGAGGCGGCCGTGGACGATCAGGCGCGGCGGGCCGTCCTGGGTCTCCAGGACCTGGTCGACGGTCAGGCCGCCCTCCAGGTGCAGGCGTTCCTTCACCCTGGCGCGGTGGGTGACCAGGTCGTTGAGGTCGGCGGTGCCGGCCGAGACCGTGCCCCACTGCCGGTCGCCGGCTCCCTGGAAGACGTTCAGGCCGCCGGCGGGGAACTCGATCCAGCCGTCACCGCCCGTCCGGCCCTGCACCCAGGAGGTGTTGACCCCGGTCAGGTCCGCCTTGTCGGCGGCGACCGTGCCCCACTCGTTGGCGCCGTCCTTGCGGACGTTCACCCCGGACTGCGGGAACTCGATCCAGCCCTTGCCGCCGTCGATGTCTCCCACCCAGGTGGTGTTCACACCGTTCACCCGGACGCGCTCCGCCGTCACGGCGCCCAGGTCGCTGCTAGCGCCACGGCCGACCGTGATCCCGTCGGCGGGGAAACGGATCCAGCCGGCGCCGGCGTCCCGGCCCCGCACCGTACCCGTGAGGACGGTGTCGGCCTTGATGTCGGTGGCGTTCACGTCGGTGGCGTTCACGTCGGTGGCATTGACGTCGGTGGCGTTGACGTCGGTGGCGTTCACGTCGGTGGCGTTCACGTCCGTCGCATGGACGCTGGTCGCGTGCACGTCCGTGGCATGGACATTCGTCGTGTTCACGTCCGTCGCACCGACATTGGTGGCGGTCACGTCCGTCGCCGTGACCGTGGCCGCCGCCACAGTCTGTGCGGTGACCGCCTTCGCGTCGACCGTGCCCGGCGCCCCCTGGCTGTCCTGCACCGTCACGCCGAGGTCCGTGAACTCGACGCGCCCGCCGTGCGCGATCCCCTTCACCCAGGGCGTGGAGACTCCGTCCGTCGCCGTGACGCCTTCGAACTCGGGGCTGCGCAGATGGACCGTGGTGGTGAGGTAGTAGCCCGGCTGGTGGGGGCTCTTGGGCGTGGCGATCAGGGTGTACGTGGCGTCCCGCTTCGGCTCCTCCCCCGGCGGCGGCGACCAGTGCCAGGGTCCTGCCGTCAGCGGTACGGGGTGGGGCGCGCCGACCGGGCCCTGGATCGCGTATTCGAGGGTGTCCGGGCCGTCCCAGCGCAGGGTGACCTGCTCGTTCGCGCCCAGCAGCGTGCTGTCCGCGCGGAGGTTGCTGGGGATCTTGGAGGCGCGCTTGAGCAGGCTCAGGGTGATCAGGTGGTCGCTCCTGGGGCCCCGCCCGTGGGAGTCCTCGGCGAGGGACAGCAGGACCAGCCCCTCCTCGGACGAGACGGGGAAGCCGGACAGTTCGACGACCAGGACCTCGCCCTTGCGCAGGCGCACGCCGGAGAGGGCCTCCAGGCGGTAGATCCCGGTGAGCCCGTCCCAGCTCTCGGCGAGGCCGACCGAGGAGGTGAGGGTGCTGCCGGTGAGCCTGGCCTGGATCCGGTCGGGGTGAGCGGTCAGGTGCGCCTTGCCGCTGCCGTGCGGGACCGTGATGTCGAGTTCGTAGAGGGTCACGGACCAGGCGTTCGGATTCGAGACGACGATGTGCACCGCGCCCGGCGCCTCCTCGTCCTTTCCGGTACCGGACACCTGGAGCTGTGCGGGATCGGTGAGTATCTCGTAGTGCAGGTTGGCCATCGCCACTTCCCCCTCGTCCACTGCGCGGGCGCTCCCCACGGGCGCGGTCCCCGCAGCCCGAGCCCTATCCCGCGAAACAGGCCAAGAACCGCTGATCTTTCGCGAACGACCGAAAGGGCTCATACGTGACCGATTCACGACGAGAGATGTGAACGGATACGTGATCCTCGAAAATCCGGTCCAAGCGGGTCCGGGGCGGGGCTGACGGGAGAGGAGGGTGAGGGGGACGGTGAGGGCTGGCGCGGGGTGTCAGAAGTCGTACGGCTTCCTGGTGTTCCAGTTCAGCACGTCGGCCTCGTTCCAGCTGAACGCCGCCTTCGCGCCCGTGGTGTCGACCGAGTAGAAGGGGCCGGTGCGGCCGTCCGTGCCGCGCAGGGCGAGCGCGAAGGACCGTGCGGTGTGGTGGTTCGTGCCGTAGTCGAACAGGTTCACCGCGCTGTAGACCTTGCCCCCGGGGCGGAGCGTGATGCGCTTGTCGCCGCCCGGGGCGTCCTTCTTCGAGTGCGGCAGCGTGGGACCGTCGACGTCACCGCCGAGCTTCACGGCCGGGTACGAGGTGACCCAGCACGCCGTACGACCCTCGTTCGACGCGGTGACCAGCAGGTGGTCGCCCTGCTCGCCGGCGAACCGGTGGACGGCCGTGACCAGCAGCTCGTCGCCCCGGCACTGGCGGGCCTCCGCCGCCGTGGCCGTGGTCGTGGCGCCGGACCCGGGCAGCGTGTTCACCGCGTGCGCCGCCTTCACGCCGGTCGCCGCGATCCCGTCGACGGCCGGGCGCGCCACCGGACCAGTGTCACCGGCAGCGGCACCGGCGGCGGCATTGGCACCGCCACCGCCGCAGGCGGTGAGGCCCAGTGCCAGCGCGGCGGTGACACCGGCCAGGGCGACGGTGCGGAGGGAACGGCGGGCGGGGTTCGTGATCGTGGTCGCGGTGATGTTCATGATGAAGCTCCCCGGTGATCAGGTGAAGTGAGATGAAGTGAGGCGAGGCGAGGCCGACGCGAAATCGAGCGAGGCAAGGCGAGAGGACAGGGCGGTCAGGCCCCCCGCTCCCGCAGGGGTACCGACCACGTCGGCTGTTTCACTGCACCACAGGAGAGGGCGCCCGGAACCGCACGGTTCACCGCGTTCCGTCCTGATTCGGTAACAAGTGATCGGTGACAAGCGATCTGTGACGAGCGGTCGGTGACGAGCGGTCCGTGACGAGCGATCCGCCCTACGCGTCCAGGGCGATGTGCGGCCCGAGGGCGCGCAGGAAGTCGGCGGCGTCGAAGATCTCGCCGGCGGAGGCGACGCCGACGGTCCTGGTCCGGCCCGTCAGCACCCGGTCCAGGGCCTCGACGACGAGCGGCGCGGTCACGGCGTAGATGTCCCGGCCCCGGGCCGTGGCACGGCGTTCGGCGCCGCCGGAACGGATCACGACGTCGACGAGGAAGGTCTGATCGGAACGCCCGCTACCGTCGGCGGCCGTCGGGGCGGGGGTGTCCGGGGCGGCGAGGTCGCGGGCCGCCTCGGCGCTCATGTACGTGGTCACGTCGGGGATGGCCAGGTGCAGCGGGACGGTGACGACGTCCGCCATGGTGAACTCCCCGATCACCGGGCGGCGGCCGAGCGGCGGCGGGAAGTCCCAGTCGAGGGTGGGCGCGGCGTCGGTACGGTGCTCCCAGCGCCCGCCGCGGTAGCGCAGCCGGCGCTCGCCGCGCCGCTCGCGCGAGACGGCGCCGGACAGGCGGGTGCCCGCGGTGGGGTACCAGCTGCTGAGCGCGTAGGCGATGTGCGCCTCGTCGGCCGAGGTCCAGTCGCCCATGGCCGCGGTGGCCAGCAGGTCGCCGAGGCCGCCGAAGAAGGCCATGGCCGGGACGATCACCGCGCGCTCGGCCTCGGCGCGGTCGCGGTAGTGGGCGAAGGTGTCGAGGTTGGCCTCGATCTCGGCGGCCACGTCCAAGTACGGGACGCCCGCCCGCAGCGCGGCCTCGATGACGGGGCCGGCGGTCGAGGCGAAGGGCCCGGCGCAGTTGACGACGGCGGCCGTGCCCGCGAGCGCGCGGTCCAGGGAGGCCGCGTCGTCCGCCGACGCCACCCGGCCCCCGGCCTCAAGCCCGTACTCCTCGGCGAGCTCCTCCAGCGCCTTCGCGTCACATCCGGACGGTATGGGTGCGTAGCCGCGGGCGAGCAGCTCCGCGACCACGAACCGCCCGGTGTGACCGTACGCGCCGAACACCGCCACCGGCCGTCGCCCTGACTCCATGGGACCGCTCCCCGCACTCGGCCGTCCACGGCGGGCTGTCCCGCCCGTGGTCCGGTGCCTCCATCGTGGTGGGCGGCCCGTCTCCCGTACGAGAGTCGGAAACGACGCGACCCGTACACTTTCCGACATGCATCGGGTCGCGCTCGCCGTCACCGACGGAATGCTCGCTTACGAACTGTCCGTGGCCCTGGAGATCTTCGGCTCGGACCTCAGTCATGTCGTGGACCCCTGGTACGACTTCACCCTCTGCGGACCCGCGCCCGTGCGCGTCGGCCGCTTCCTCGTGGCGCCGGACCACGGCCTGGACGGGCTCGCCCGCGCGGACACCGTCATCGTCCCCGGCTGGGCCGACACCGACCTGGCGCCGCCCGCGGAACTGGTGGACGCGGTACGGGCCGCCCACCGGTCCGGCGCCCGCGTGGCCTCGCTGTGCACCGGCGCCTTCGTCCTGGGCGCGGCGGGCCTGCTCGACGGGCGGCGGTCCACCACGCACTGGGCGCACACCCGGGAGCTGGCCCGGCGCCACCCCGCGACCACCGTCGACCCGGACGTCCTCTACGTGGACAACGGCGACGTCCTGACCTCGGCGGGCAAGGCCGCCGCCATGGACCTGTGCCTGCACTTGGTGCGGCTCGACCACGGCGCGGCGGGCGCGAACCGGATCGCCCGCCGCCTGGTCACCCCGCCGCATCGCGACGGCGGCCAGGCCCAGTTCATCGCCACGCCCCTCCCCGCCCCCGACAACCACCCGCTGGCCGAGCTGCTGCCGTGGGTCCTGGAACGCCTGGACCGGGCTCTCACGGTCGAGGACCTGGCCCGCCGGGCGGGCATGAGCTCACGCCACCTGGCCCGCCACTTCAAGCGGATCACCGGGACCACCCCGCTCCGCTGGCTGCACACCCAGCGCATCCGGCACGCCCAAGAGCTCCTGGAGACCACCGGCGCCACGGTCGACGCCATCGCCGAGGCGACCGGCATGGGCACCGCGACCACCCTGCGCCGCCACTTCCAGCGGAGCGTGGGCGTGGCGCCGGACGCGTACCGGAGGACGTTCCGGGGCTGAGGCGGGCTGAGTGTTCCCTGATCACCCACCACCGCTCCCGAGGGCGTCCGGCCGGTCCTCCCCCTCCGCCCCCTCCGGGTAGCTAGATGCGCCCGTTGCGCAGCGACTGCCACACGGCGCCGGCCAGAGCGCGCGTCGAGCGGGGCACCGACAGGTGTTCGTGCTCGCGGTACAGGGCCCAGTTGTACGAGACGAGGGCCATCTTGTTGGAGGACAGGGAGCCCGCCTGGTGGGCCCGGTACACGGCGAGGGGTTCCGCGAGGCCGCGGGCGTCGGCGCCGTCCCGCATGATCGACAGCCACAGGGCGTAGTCCTGCCGCTTACGCATCTCCGGCATGAGCCGGGTGCCCAGGGCGTTGCGGTCGTACATCGCG
>NZ_JBEZHM010000108.1:0-750 GCF_040650575.1 Streptomyces sp. NPDC048659
TCGGCTCGGGCGCCGGCTTCGTCAGGTCCGGCACTCCCCCGGACGCCCGCTCCCCGGCCCCCTTCGCGCCGCGCGCGGTCGGCACCGGCTTCGCGAGTGGGCGCACCCCGGGGCCTCCTGGCCCGGCCACCACGCCACACCCTGAAAGGAGTAGGACCATGAGCGACTCGCTCTCCCCGGAGACACCCGACGGCGTGGCCGACGCCGTAGCGTTCATCACCTCCGCAGCAAGCACGCTGATCGCCCAGAAGTGGGGCGTACGACCGCCCATGGTCCACAAGGCGCTCAGCACTCCCGAAGCAGTCGCCGTCACCACTACGCGCTACCTCCTGGCCCTCGGGGCCGGGAAGTCCCCCGCAGAAGCCGCAGGGCACGTGGGTCGCTCCCTGCTGGCCGACGCCAACCAGCGCGCCGCGTAGCGCCCGCGCCGCCCCGCCCCCCGCCCCGCTCACAACGTGAGCGGGGCACGCTGCTTTCTCCCGCCGCCCCCGCCGCTCCCGGCTCCCGGCTCCCGGCTCCCGGCTCCCGGCTCCCGGCTCCCGGCTCCCGGCTCCCGGCTCCCGGACGATCTCACCCGTGCCACCGCCAAATGGGCCGCCACGTCCCCTTACCTGCTGCCGTCCGGTCTATCCGCTCTGCTCGCCATGGTTCGCCCTAAGCCACCTACCGGTCACGTCCTTCGTCCGCCTGCACAGTTCTGGCGTTCCAACTCCGCTGTTCCTCTGTCCGTCGTCCGTACCGCTCCAACCC
>NZ_JBEZHM010000108.1:848-12377 GCF_040650575.1 Streptomyces sp. NPDC048659
ACCGCTCCTCCTCCGTCCGTCGTCCGTACCGCTCCAACCCCGCTCCTCCTCCGTCCGTCGTCCGTACCGCTCCAACCCCGCTCCTCCTCCGTCCGTCGTCCGTACCGCTCCAACCCCGCTCCTCCTCCGTCCGTGCGCCGGCTCCGCCTGCTCTCTCCCGCTCCAGCTGATGTCTCTTCGCACGTCCATCCAGCTCCGCCATAGGCCCGTAGGGAAGTAGTCGGCGTGCCGCGGTCCCCTTGTCCATGCCTGTGACCTGCCCGTTTGGCTTCCGGCGACTCGAATGGAAGGGAACCCCAAACGGGACCTGAAACGGAACCTGAAAGAGGACCCCAAACGGGACCCCAAAGAGAACCCCAAACGGAACCACCCTGCTCGGTCCCGGCCAGCTCGTTCCCGAGCCCTCAGACGGCCCTTCAGCCTGGGGGAGAGATCTCCCCCAGGCACAAGAGCGTCCGTGAAATCGGCCGCTGGGCCACGGGGGAGGAGATGTCACTCCCCCGGCAGTTCTCGGCCGGCGCTTCCGTTCTCCGTCGCGCGGAAGGGAGAGATCACTCCTGCCCAGGACGCATGCGGGGCTGCCCGACCGGGATCAGGGAGAGATCTCCTCCCCTATGGACTTCAGGATGGAGGGGAGAGATCTCCCTGGACGCAGGGTCTACGGGCCGGGCTTGTTGCTCCTGCGGCCGTTTCGTTTCCCAGCTGTCCAAGGCGTCTTGGCCGGTGGCGAACGAACCTGCCTTCGTCTGCCGTTCGTCCGTCGAGGCGAGGCACGCTCAAAAGGACGGACAGCAGACAGTCTCCGGACAAGGAAGCAGAGCGCGGAACGCGACCGTGAGCCAGGTGCTCATTCGCAGACTTAAGCAACCTTCGGCGTCACTCCAGGGCATCGCGCAGGTCGGCGAGACGGTAGGCCGTCGGCTTGCCCGCCAGATCGGTGACGCGGCGCGAGGTGAGCGTGAGGCCCGAGGAGCGCAGCGCGCGGGCGAGGGCCTTGCCGGCTTCGCGGAGGCGGGTGTTCTCCTCGCGGTTGTCCCAGCGCCCCCATCGCTCGGGGTCGGCCTGCCGCAGGTGGTCGAGGAGCTGGGTCACGGTGAGGTGGGGAGGGTTGCCGTGCTCCGCAAAGGCGGCCAGCAGGTGTCGCGCGATCGCGGGCTGCTCTGTTACCGGGGCGCCGGCCGCTCCGGTGAACCGGAGGAGCTCCTCCCAGGTGGGCGGCTCGCTGAGGCGGTCGTCTCCAGCGCCGGTAACGAAGTCCGGTAGCGGAGCGCCCAGCGCGGCGGCGAGGCTGGCCTCGTCGATCTCGACGAGACCAGCCTCAGCCCGTTCAGCTGCGCGGCGCTTCGCCTCTTCGAGGGTGATGTGGTGGACCTTGTGGATCATGGGCTCGTCCGGCATACCGGGCGCGCCCTCGATGTAGACCTGGGCGCACTGCCGCAGGTCGTCGCCGGACTTGGGGTTGAGGCGGTGCGGGAGCCAGCCCTCGTCCATCATGCCGCCGCCAAGGGCGGCTTTGACGTCCACGTCCCGGCACGGGCCGAGAATCTTCAGGGCCGGCTGCTGGGCCAGGTTGGAGCCCAGGAAGGCCGTGGTGGCGCCCTGCGCGGCGAAGACGATCCACACCCCCTCCTTGCGGCCGATAAGGAGGAGAGAGGCAACAAGTAGCTTGGAAAGTTCGGTTAGTTTGGGGAATTCGTCAATGAATACAAGGATTGCCGGGTACTGAGGTGACGGTTGCCAGGCATCACCCATGCCGAGACCGCGGCGGACGCGGGCGCGGCCGGCGGCCAGGCAGTGCAGCCAAAGCAGGGTGCGCTCGGTGGTCGCGGGGTCGAGGCTGGTGAGCCGGATCGCGTCCTCGTACGGCCCGGGTCCGTCGCCGCTGGGGTCAAGGAAGAGCGTGACCGTGTCGCGGCATGCCGTGGTGACGTCAACCAGGGCGCGCAGCAGGGTGGACTTGCCGCCGCCGGATCGGGCGATGACCTCGCCCATGAGGCCGGCGAGGGAGAAGGCAAGGGGGCGCCCGTTGGCGGAGCCGCCGTAGACGGCGGGGTCGGTGATGCTGATCGACTTCGGGGCAAGGTAGGGCGCGGGCGGCAGGTCGGCGAACATGTCGCCTTGGCGTAGGAGGAGGGTCGCGCAGGCGGTGCGGCTCTTCAGCGGCTGGACGATGACGTCGCCCTTGCCGAGGTCGAAGAGCGTCTCGAGGTCGGGGGCCTTGTTGATGATCGCGGCGGGGGTGCCCTTGGAGACGCGGACGGTGGACTGCCAGCCCCAGGGCTGCTGCTCGACGTCTGTGATCTCGGCGACGGGGATGTTCTCAGCCCGCAGGGCGCGCAGGATGCACTCTGATGTTTCATCGCTGGTGGTTGCTCGGGCGATGGGGTAGGGGGCGGTGTCGGGCTCGGTTGCGTCGGCGACGCCGGGGACCGGTTCCGGCATGGGGAAGCTGAGGTCGGGTGGCGGTGGGTTCAGCACGGTGGGCCGGCGGCCTTGGACCCAGGCGGCTGCTCCTGCGAGCAGGGTGGCGGTGCCGGCGGTGTAGGCGGCGGGGGCGGGGTTCTGTGCGGCGAGGGCGACGGAGATGGCGAGCAGCACGGTGGTGCCCAGGTGCCGGTTGCGGGCCCGGGCGGTGCGGGTGGCTGCGAGGTCGGCGCCGTTGGGCGGGCGCGGGGTGAACGTCTCTCCGCGGACGGCGTTGGCCTCACGGGAGTAGAGGGCGCGTTGGCGGTGTGCCTGGTGCTCGCTGGAGTTCTTCCAGTGCTTGAGCTGGGTGTTGATCTCCTGCAGGTCGGCAGTGCGGCGGTTCTTCCACTGGGTGTGCTGGTGGTTGAGGTGGAAGGCGGTCAGGTACTCGGTGGAGAGGTCCTGGGCGTTCCACCAGCGGCTCAGTTGCCGCGCGGTGTGGCGGGTGCCGGTGGCGAGGACGGAGCGCTCCCGGAGGGCGATCTTGTGTACGCACGCGGCGAGTGCGGCACCTCGGGCGGGTCGCCTCGGTGGTTGCGGCTCGTTGGGGTCGTCGCGGGGGCCGGCGGAGTCGACGGCTTCCTTGTCGAACTCGTCGAAGGATGCGGGGGAGGCGGACATGCTGCTGCTCCTGGCGGTGCTGCGGTTGCCGCCGGGCGGGCGGCGGCAACCGCGGCGTGGATCAGTTGAAGGCGCCGGTGATCTGGAGGCCGATGCCGTTGACGAGGGGGACCAGGGTGGCGGCAGCCAGGCCGGCGCCACCTGCGGACAGTCCGAGTCCGCTGCCGGAAGCGGCGCCGAGTCCGAAGTCGAGGGAGACGGATTTGGTGATCGACTTCCAGGCGGTGGCCAGGCCCACACAGAGCAGGACCAGGACCATGGCGCCGGCCGGGGTGATCACCCCGGGGTGGGCCCCGCCGTGGATTGCGGGGGTGGCCGCTCCGGTCGCACCGGAGAGGACCTTGTCGCCGCCCATGTTCATGACGTGGGCGACGAACCCGAAGAAGTACCCGAGCACTCCCCCAGTGCACAGGACGGAGAGCATGCCGAGCGCCTGGCCGAGGAGGAAGGGGATGAGGGCCTTCCAGCTGCGGTGGTCGTGGCGGAAGAAGCGCACCCCGCGCCAGACGAGGAAGGAGAGGGCAACGGTGAGACCGCCGATCGTGACGTACGTGGCGGGGGTGAACATCAGGAGGCTCCGGTCAGGGCGGTGACGATCAGGAGGAAGGTGGGTCCGTAGAGCACGCCGACGGAGATGTTCAGGGTGAACAGCCATCGGGTGATCGCGTTGGGGTAGCGCAGCCGCCAGGAGCCGGTGACCAGGGCGGCCATGAAGGCCATGCCGATGGGTGCGGCGGAGCCGGCGTCGTGGGCCAGGGTGTAGAGGGCGGGCTGGATCAGCCCGCCTGCGACCACTGCGCTCAGGCGTGCCTTGTCCGCGACGATCCAGGAGAAGTCGAACAACCGGTCCCGGCCGGCGGTCGGGGCCTGCTTATCGGCGTAGTAGTAGTGGTGGTGATGGACTTCAGCCCCGACGGCGGCAGGAGGTTCACTCGCAACGTCGTCGTGGCCGTGCCGGGCCGAGGGGAAGGCGTCCGTCTCACCCAGGGCTGCTTTCACGTAGGCCCGGGCCCTGAGCTCGTCTCCGCCGATCGCGGCGGAGACGGCGCCCGGCTGGGCCCGGGGCGCGACGGCGGGTTCTGCTCGACGGCGCCCGGTCGAGAGCATCTTCATCGGTGGGCCTCGCGGTCCTTGATGGTGCGGCCGGGCAGGGGCGGGACGAGCATGAGGGGTCGGCGTCCTGCGTGCCGCAGGCGGGCCGGGACGTGCGGGGCGGGCGTGGTTCGCCGGTCGGCGACGAGAGCGAGCGCCGTTGCGACGTGCTCGTCGAAGGACAGGTCCTGCGTGCTGGCGGTGCTGGGCATGGCTGGGTCCTCACGGGATCTCGGGAGCTCGCGGGCGGCCGGGCCGGCATCCGCGGAGCGAGGTAGATGGAGCGGGTCAGCGGCGGCCGGCGCCTGCAGGGACGAGGAGCTTCGAGCCGGGAAGCTCGTCGTAGCCGTCGGCCAGGGCGCGCAGGAGCTCGTCGTCGAAGGTCAGGGCTGTCGGCTGGCCTTCGGAGGCGAGTGCTTTGGGAACCTCGTTGGCCAGGGCCAGGGCCTGGTCGACGTGTCGTTCCAGTGGGACTGCGGTGCCGGTGCCATACCGGCTCACCGCGGCCGGGAGCCAGGTGTCCTGGGACTTGTGGAACTTGCGGGCGCGGGGTGTGCCGATGCCGACGGCGCTGGCGCACTTGTTGATGCCCCACGCGAGCTTGCCGTCGCGGCGTCGGGGCACGAGGCGGACGAACCGCTCCTCCACCTCGGAGTCCGTCAGGACGTCGGTCATACCGTCAGTGGCCCCCATACCGGTTCCCACCTGCGGTTCTTCGGTGACGGCCGGGTCATCCGGGGTGCCGGTATGGGCGGTGCCGGTATGAGGCGGAACCGTTCCGGCGGCTCCGATCAGGGTGCCGCGCATGGCTTCGAAGGCCGCAGCGGAGCGCAGATTCATACCGGCCCATTCCGCTTGCCGGACGCGGAGCTGCAGTCGGCCGACTACCTGTTCCAGCACGGCCGGGTCGGCGCACCGGGCTCGCTCGCTGGCGTTCTGTGCGCGGCTGTCGGCCCGTGCCTCCAGGAGCCGGTATGCCCAGCGGGTCGGTCGGCCGGCCTTCCGAACTGCTTCCTGGGCTCGGCGTAGCCGGTACCAGCGAAACGCGGCCCGTGAGATCCGGACCTCGGCGGTGGCCTCCTCCTGGGCCAGGTCCTGGCGGGCGGCGAGGAGCAGTGCGACGCGGACGGCCTCGATGGGGTGGAAGAAGCGGACCAGTGTCAGACGGCGGTCCGGGCGGGCGCGGCTGCTGCGGGCGGCACGGCGTTCCTCCAAGGAGCCGAGTTCCCACAGGACCGCGGCGAGGACCGGCCACACCGCGCGGACGACCGCGCCGAGCAGGGAGGCGGCTTCGGCCGCGGAGAACACGGAGCTGGTGCCGGCCAGGACCCAGAAGAGGACCCCGGACAGTCCCGGTCCTTCGCCGGCACGGGCGCGGCGGCGCGCGCGGCGCCCGCAGACCATAGCGGCGACGTCGAGAGCGATGAAGGGCAGAAGGTCGAACGGGTCGCTCAGGCCCATCTGGTGACGGCCCACACGGCGCAGCCCGGTCGCCGACAGGGCAGCTGCCGCTGCGGCGATCACCATCGTCAGGCGGTCTTCGACGCGGCGTCCGTACAGGTCGGCGGCCGCGGAGCGCTGCTTGTCGTCGAGGGTGGCGTGGAGCGCCCGCCGTCGGCGCAGGGCGAGGACCGGGCCGAGGGTGAGGACGATCGTGCCGGCGACGAACTGCCAGGAGGTGAGCAGTTCGGTGATGGGGAGCGTCGTTCCCGGGAGCTGGTCGAAGGTCACGGGCTGTCCCTTCGGGCGGCCTCGCTGGCAGCCTTGGCGGCTCGCGCCTGCAGCTGTGTGGCGGTGACGAGGGCGGGTTCTTCGGTGACCCAGGTCCGAAACGCTTCGCGCTCGAGGGCGGCCTGGTGCCACAGCGCGAGGAGCAGGGGGGCCAGCGGGCTGATCTGGTCGGTGGCGGCCGTGGCGTGGATCGGCACGGCCACGATCTGGGCGGGTTCGCGCCGGGCAAGGTGGCTGATCAGCTGGCGGTGGCGGTTGCGCAGTTCGGCCAGCTCGCGTCGGGCAGTGCGGGCCTCGTGGCGCGCGGTCGCCGCTGTCCGGAGCAGGGCGGCGAGGCTGCCCCTGCGGATGAAGCGGATCATCGGTTACCTCCGCGGACCGGCCGGCCGGCGGGCTGCCGCGGGGTGGTGGCGCCGGCCTGGGCGGGGGGCGAGGGTGCCGCGGCATGGGGAAGGTGCGGGTGGTGAATCACGCCGCCTCCGTCCAGCCGGCCGCGATCCGGTGGGTGCGGCGGAGGTTGTCGCGGCGCTGGACAGCGGCGCGGATCGCGGCCGTGTTCTCGGCTCGCCTGGTGGCCGGGATGGAGTTGCCGGTGTACTGCTGGGCGATGCGCTGGACGTCGGCGCCGGCCTGGATCCGGTCGGTCTGGGCGCGCGCGGATCGGGTGTCTTCGGCGCGGGCGCTCTCCAGCCGCTCGTGCTCGGTCTTCAGGCGCACGGCGAGCTTCTGCTGGGACAGGCCACCGCGGACGCCGTGCGGGTCGTCGTCCCTGAGGGCGAGCTCGGCGCATACGGCGCGGACGGGGCAGACGGCGCAGTGGTCGCGGACGGTGGCGGCCCTGCGGCGGCGCCAGGTGGCGTCGGGCTCTTCGTCGCCCTGGTAGAAGTGGTCGGGGTTGGGGGCCACCGTGTGGCAGACGGAGTGCTCCAGGGCCTTGCGCAGCTGGGGTCGGCGCAGTTCTCGGGCGATGAGGTTGCCGTCGCGGCCGGTGAGGTACCCGCCGGCGGCGAGGACGTCGATCGGGTCGGCCTGGGCGAGGTAGAGGGCGATGTCCGTCTCGTCGGTGCCGTTGGCGGCCGACGGCGTCTCGGCGAGGGCCGGCTGGCCTGCCATCATGGTGCTGTTCATGGATTGTCGTCTCCTGTGAAGCGGGGGCGACGCGCTCCGCACGGCCTCCGGGGGTCCAGCCCCGGAGGCCGCTTGCGTGGAGCGCGCGGATCGGGCGGGCCGTTCGGCGGGGGTGGCCGCCCCGGCCCGCGGGCGCCGTGCTCGGGCACGGTCCGGGGTCAGCGGGTGGTGCAGCGCGGATCGTTCGGGGCGACGGCGACGGAGCCGTACTTGTCGTCGCCGTGGAAGATCACGTAGACGCGGTTCGGCCCGTCGCACTTCGCGCCGACGTTAGAGAAGCCGTCGCTCATCACGACGATGTCCATCGGCTGCTTGTTGATCGCGCCCTTCGGCGCGTCCATGAAGGGCTGGGTGGCCTTGCCTCCGTCCAGGGCGCAGCCGGTGGCGCCGAGGGCCAGCGCCGCGGTGAGGGCGGCGGCAACGGTGATTCGGGTTCGGACGTTCATGGCGGACTCCATCACTCACAGAAACATCTGGCTCATCTGGCTCGTTCCAGATGAGCCAGATGTGTGATGATGGTGCACCTGAAGATCGATCACGTCAAGGGGGATGCCCGATGAAGGGGACCAGGGCCCGGGGCCGCCCGCGCCGGTACGGCAAGATGTGCCTCATGTCGCAGCCGAGCCAGCAGGACAAGGTCACTGCCGAACTGCGCCGCGCGATCGTGGCTGGCGAGTTCACTCCGGGCAGCTTCCTGCCGTCCAGCCGGGTGCTCGCTCCGCGGTTCGGCGTGGTCCGGAACACGGTCATGGCAGGCCTCGGACCACTGGTCGAGGAAGGGCTGGTGGAGTCGCTGCCCAAGCGCGGCTACCGGGTGGTCGGCGCCCCTTCGGCGTTCGAGGTCGTCTGGACGCAGGGCGGGCAGCTTCTGCCCGTCGGCGAGGAGCAGCTCGGCCACGGCGAGGATCTACGTACGGAGCTGCGCCAGGCGCCGGCCGAGGTCGCCCGCCCCCTCCAGGGCCCGGACGGGATGACGGTGGCGGTGCGCAGCACCGTGCACCGTCACGCGGGTGCCCCTTGGGCGTTCCGGGAGTTCTGGGTCCCGCGGTCGGTGGCCGACGTGGCCCGCCGGCTCCTGGAGCCGGAGGCCGTCGACGAGGAGCGGCTGCTCGCGGAGCACGGGCTGGGGCAGGACGGCGTCCGCAGCTGCTGGTCCACCAGAGCTGCAACCGCCGACGAGGCCCGCGTGCTGAAGTCCGGCCCGGCGCCTGTGCACTTCATCCAGCGGACCGGCTACCGCCAGGGCGAGCCGGTCTTCTGCGAGCTGACGGCGGTTCGCGCCGATCGTGTGCACCTGTCGCGGTCGGCCGGGAATCCGCCTGCGGTGCCCGAGACATGACAGGTTTTTGGTGTGTACGCACCATGTGCGGCGACCAACAATCGGCTGTCCACATACGACAGGTATGGGGATAGGGTGACATCCAGTCGATCTAGCATCGACCCCGAAAATGCACGATGCCCCCGCGACCTTGAGCAAGTCGCGGGGGCTTATCGAACCGAGAACCGATAAGGCGGTGTCTCGTGGTGAAGCGTACCCGCACCCACGCGCAAGCACTCAGTCAGCCTGCTGATCGAGCGGCGTCTTCGACGTCGCTGCGGCGGGCTGTTCTGCTGTGCGGCTCGCGCGATGGGCGCAGCGCCCCGGTTGAGGGGGGCGGGATGTCGTAGTTCGCCGGGCGGGCGCCTTTTGCCAGGCCGCTCCTCGCCCTTCTCCGCCGGTCCCGGAGTTTGCCGCTCCTCGACCCGGCCTTCACCGCTCAGCAGGAGTTTGCCGCTCCCCTGAGCGAGGTTCAGACCTCACGGTCTGATGATCACTGCCTCACCAGCAGCTGCCCCAAGCGGGGCTTTGTCGTACCCCGGGCCAGGCCCGGAGAGGACGGAGTACATCTTGCAGTACCGCCATGCCCTTTGTCAGCTCAGGACCCGCCGACAGGGTCTGATCCCGGCCACTGCCCCGGCCCGCGCGGCCAGATCCGCGCGCCGAGGCTCCTCGCGCATGTACGCCGTCGGGATGCCCCGGCCCGCGCAGGTACGGCTTCTTGCCGCGGCCCGCACCCCTTGTCCGGCTGCTGACGGCCTTCCGCCGCGCCGTCGCCGGCCCGCGGTTCATCCCGCTCTCGGCTGACTCGCCGGCTCGTACGGCGGGCGAGGGGAGAACGGCTCTGACGCACCCCCTTGTCCTGCAGGTCAGCCCCTGGTTCCGGCCAGGTCCGAGAGGCGCCGAGGAGGCGGCGGGTCCGGGTGTGGACAAGGGGGGCCGAATTCTTCCGCCTTCCCCGTCACACCGAGCCGGGCCCGCACACCTCTATGGCCGACACCCACCTCTGACCGGCCGAGGACCGCGCCCACATCGACAACACAACAGCCCCTTCTGTGACCGGCGGGGGCTGCGAAACCCAGCGCAGTGAGCCATGGGCCGCTGTGCCAGGAGAAGTGTGCCCACCACCGCTCTTTCCTCTGATTCACCGCTCGCCTCACGCGAGCACCCCGCTCCGGCGGCGGCAGCGGGACCCGCCGCGGCGGTCTGCGGCGCGCCCGTACGACGGCAGCGGGTGAAGGTGCCGATGCGCCTGGTCACCTCGCCCTTCTACGCCGACGTCGCGCTGGCGGTGTACGTGAAGGTGAAGGCGCTCGGCATGCGCGAGGAGGGCTGCCAGGCGAAGTCGGCGACGATCGCTTCCTACCTGCATCTCTCGAAGGCCTCCGTGGAGAGAGGACTCGCGCAGTTGGCGCGGCCCGCTCCGGACCAGGTGGTGGAGTTGGTCTCCCAGCGGCGCACGCTGCGCGGCGGGCAAGGGACCTCGGCTCTCCGCCGGACCAGGCCCATGTCGCGGACGGAGACCTTCGTGTGGGTGCCGGTGGCGGCCGCGGAGGACCTCACGCCCCGCCAGCTGCGCGCGTACGCGATCATCGCGTATGCGCAGGCGGTGGGCATCCAGCTGACCGAGGGGGAGCTCGCCGGCTCCTTGGTCCACCACTCCGGCAAGAAGGCCGGCCAGCCGCTGACCGCGACGGCGGCCGGCCAGGTGGTCGACGAGCTCGAGACGGCCCGGTGGCTGACCGTTCGGCGCCGCGCGGGAGCCCGGGGACGCCACCTGTTCACCGCTCACGACATCGCCCCTGCCGCCTCGCCGGGGGAAGAAGAGGTCACCGGCCCGGCCGACCCGGCCCCCGGCGACGACGCGGAACGCCCCCGGCAGGGGCGGGCGGGCATCCTTCCGGCTGAGGCGGACAGTCCCCCGGTTAGTAAGGGTTCGGGTCCGCTGGCCGATGAGGGATCCCTCGCGAATGAGGAAACACTTAGGACTGACCGACCGGAGGACGCGGGTGCGCTTGACTCACCCGCCGTAGGCGAGATTCAGGTAGTAGAGGGCGCTGCGCCTGTGGAAAACCCGCCGGTCCCCAAGCCACGCGGCAGGGCTTCGGCGGTTCTCGCGCTGCGCGCGGATGCAGACAACCAGCCCGTCATCCCCAAGCCGACGACCGGCCGGTCAACGGATTCCCGGCGGGCGTACAGCGGCCCGCAGCTGACGCTGAGCCCGGAGATTTACGCGGTGCTGGAGCCGGTCCACTGGCTGCTGAAGCGGGTCGACAGCCCGTTCGTCGCGCGGAAGATCGCGCGGGAAGTCGGCCGGCAGCTGCGCGAAGGGATGGCCGCGGAGCGAATCAGCCACCGCCTCACCATCCGCACGGCCCGGACGATGGCCTCGGAGATCCACGATCCGGGCCGGTGGCTGCTCGGCGTGGCTCTGCCGCGCTGGGGCTGCGGCCACCAGGACTGCGAGAGCGGCGTCATGTGGTCGACCGGGCGACGTTGCGACGTGTGCGCGGAGGTCGTCGCCGACCGTGCTGCGGCACGCCAGCGCAGTCAGCGCCTGGCGGAGGGCCTGTGTCCTGAGCACGGCACCCGGCCTGGGCCTGCCGGCTCCTGCACGGACTGCGTCCTGGACGACGCCATCCGCCGCCCTGTCCCGGCCCCTCGGTCCGAGCCCGCGGGACCCCCGCGCGGAACGTGCACCGGGTGCGGTGCCCGGATCTTCCTGATCGGCCAGGCCCTGGTCGACGGCTCCTGCCTGCTCTGCCGCTCTGAGGCATCCGGGCTGCCGCAGGTCGCGCCCCGCTGGTCCGGCCCGGCCGCAGAACCCGTGACGTGCATCGGCGGTGCGGACGGTGCGGCGTGCGATCGCCCCGCACTCCCGGCCCGCAGCGTCTGTGTCCGCCATCGGATCGTGGAGATCGCCGCCGCGGCTGTCTGACCACCATGCCCGTCCGGGCCCCGACCCTGCCCGGGACGGCACGCCGGGTGGTGCGGTGGTGCGGGAACTTCACGGCCGTCGGCGGACGCAAGCTCCGCACCACCGCACCGCGGGGCCGGCGCACCGCACCAGGGGTGCGGCTCAACGCCCGCATGTTCAACGTCGCCGGCGCCGCCCCCACCCTCGCCGGCGCCACCACCACCGCCGCCTTCAACCTCGGCAACACCGGCGGCCC
>NZ_JBEZHM010000109.1:0-11565 GCF_040650575.1 Streptomyces sp. NPDC048659
GGCCGCACGAACTCCCACTCGGCATCCGACAGTTCATGACGACGTATCACGACACCATGATCCACCAATGGTGATCATTTGAAGACACCGCCTAGGAGGACGAGCCGGCGTCCGGCGCGCGGTCTCCGTGCAGCCGTACGGGTATCTCCCGCCAGCCCATCGCGATGAACGAGGCCACCTGCCGCAGCTCGTCCGGACCGGTGGCCAGGGTCATGCGGGGGAAGCGCGCAAAGAGCGCCGGGAGCACCGTACGGGCCTCCATGCGGGCGAGCGGGGCGCCGATGCGGCGGTGGACGCCGACGCCGAACGCCAGGTGGTCGTCGCCGTCACGGGCCGCGTCGAAGGCGTGCGCGTCGGGTCCGTGCCGCTCCGGGTCCCAGCCGGCGGCCCCGTAGGTGGTGAGGATGGCGTCCCCGGCGGGGATGGTGAGCCCGCCGACCTGGAGGTCCTCCACGGCGAACCGCAGCGGTACGGCGGCCAGCGGCGGATGGACCCGCAGGGTCTCCTCGATGACGTCGTCCCAGTCGACGGTGCCCGCGCGGACGGCGGCGAGCTGCGCGGGGTCGCGCAGGAGGGCGACGACGGCGTTGCCGACGAGGTTGACGGTCGTCTCGAACCCGGCGCCGATGACGAGCATCAGGGTGCTCATCAGTTCGTCGTCGGTGACGTCGCCGCCCGCCTCCCGGGCCCTGAGCAGGTCGCTGGTCAGGTTCTCGCCGGGGTGGTCCCGTACGTGGTCGAGGAGGGCCGCCGCGACCTCGGGCACCTGCTGCTGGATGAACTCGCCGTGCTCGGGGCTCTCGGGCGTGCCGACGACCGCGTTCATGAGGCGGCGGATCGCCTCCAGCACGTGGTCGGGGACGCCGACCAGTTCGCAGATCACCCGCAGCGGCAGCGGATAGGCGAGCCCCTCGATCAGGTCCACCACCTCGGTCTCCTCGCGGGCCGCCAGACCGTCCAGGAGCGCGGCGGAGACCGACTCGACCCGGGGGCGCAGGAGTTAGGTGCGCCGGTGGGTGAAGGCGGGGGAGACGAGGGCGCGCAGCCGGGCCCGCTGGTCGCCGTAGGTGGCGAGCATGGAGTCGACCGCGGACCAGGTGTGGAGCCGGCCCGAGGCGGGGTTGTCGGGGTAGCGGGGCCACAGGTTCCAGTGCCGCCGGGCGTCGCGGCTGACGTGGGGGTCGAGGATGAGCTGCCGCAGGACGTCGTGCCGGGTGGGCGCCCAGGCGGGCAGCCCGCCGGGCAGCTGCACGGGGACGACGGGGCCGAGGGCCCGGAGCCGGGCGGTCTCGGCGAGGATGTCGCCGCCGAAGGGGTCGATGACGATGCGCGCGCTGGTGGTCACGGGGGTCTCCAGGGGGTTCGCGGCGGCAGCGGCCGGCCGGCGGCGTGGGAGGCACCGCTCAGTGGACCCCCGGTGACTCCGGCGACGCAGCGGGCGGGAGACGGCGGTGCCCGAACGCCCGCGGAACTCTGTACGGACGGGCGTACGCCGGAAGTCCCCTCCGCCCCTGGCGCCCGGGGCGGCGCGTCGGGTTGAGTGGCGGGCATGATCTCCGCAGTGCAGAACGTCGCGATCGACTGTGCCGACGCCCATGGCCTGGCCCTCTTCTGGAGCCGGGCGACGGGCGCCCCGATGGACCCCGGGGCGCGCCCCGGCGACCGGGAGACCCAGGTGACGCTGGGCACGGGCCTGGTCCTCTACTTCAACCAGGTCCCGGAGCCGAAGACGGCCAAGAACCGCGTCCACCTCTGCCTGCGCCCCGACACGACCCGGGACGCCGAGACGGACCGCCTGCTCGCCCTCGGCGCGACCCCCGTAGCCGACCACCGCGAGCCCGACGGCACGGGCTGGCGGGTCCTGGCGGACCCGGAGGGCAACGAGTTCTGCGTGCTGCGGGGGGACGAGGAGCGGGTGGCGGGCGGCTGAGGCGATGGGCGGCATGGCGGAGGGAGAGAGTATGCGACGCGCGGATCAAGGGAGTTGTGTGTGAAGGGAACGAAGGCGGTTTCGGTGCTTTCGGCTCTGGTCGGGGTCGTTCTGCTCGGCACCGGGTGTGCCGGACCTGCGGCGAGCGCGGACCGGCCCGTCTGCGTGGCCGACGGTGTTCCCGATGAGGCGCGCGAGCGGTACACCATCGAAGACCCGCCCAGTCTCACCGGGTTCCGGTTCTGCGAGACTCCGGACGCGGACGGTGCGTCGGCGACCTTGACCTTCGTGGCCACCCCGCGCGAGAGCACCGCCTATCTCGACTCCCTCCACATGCGATGGGATGAGTTCAGGCCGGCCGCACCGGAGAAGGTCCGGGAGCTCGCGCGGGACGGTCAGGCCGGCTGGAAGCTCACGGCGGGGAAGGAGTACCTGGTGAACTGGTACTCCCGTGAGTGGAACGGTTCGTGCCTCGCCGACTACACGGCCTACGTGCCGGCCGGCGAGGACTGGCGGGGCGAGGTGTTCATCGGGGTCTACTGCCAGGTGTGAGGGGCCCTGCGGCTACCCCTCCTCACCCCCCGCCCCCAGCCGGCCCTCCGTATGGTCCAGCAGGGTGTCCAGGAGGAGCGGGTAGGCGCTGTGGTTCATGCGGTCGGCCAGGAGGGGGGCCGTGGCGGCGATGTGGGGGTGGGTGGTGGCGGGGAGGCGGGCGTACGTGGTGGACCACATGTCCTCGTCCGCCGCCCGTGCCTCGTCCTTGATGGTCAGGGCCCCCGCGTCCAGCGCCGCGAACGCCAGGGCCAGGTCGATGAAGGCGTGGTAGACGCCGACCGCGTCCGCGTCCGGGAAGCCCGCGCCGCGCAGGATGCCCAGGACCGTCTCGTCCACGGCGATCTCGCGCGGGCGCCCGGTGACCCGGCTCGCGGTCAGCAGGGCCGCCTGCGGGTGGGCCAGGTACGAGGCGTGGATGGCGAGGCCCAGGGCGCGCAGGTCCGCGCGCCAGGCCCCCGTCGGGGTCCAGCTGTCCAGGGCGCGGCCCATCAGGACCTCGCCGATGGCCCGGGTGAGGTCGTCCAGGCCCGCGAAGTAGCGGTACAGGGTGCTCGGGTCGGCGCCCAGCGCGGCGCCCAGGCGGCGGGCGGTGAGGCCGGGCGCGCCGTGCTCGCGGAGCATCCGCAGCGCCGTCGCCACGATCAGCTCCTCCGACAGGACCGTGCCCTGGCGCGTCGGGCGCCGACGGCGGCGCTCCGCCTCCGGGACCACCTTCTTGGGCATGGGGGGCTTCCTCCGCTCGTGCGCGCGCCGAGGCGCTCCGCGCTTATGCCAACAGCGTAGACCTTAAGGCGCCCGCTCGTGTTGCATCGGCGTGTGCCCCGGCGACCGCCGCCGGGAGCGTCCGAACGTCTAGCCGAGGGGTGTGACATGCGCGTTCTTCTCGTGGGAGCGGGCGGCGTCGGGAGCGCCGTCACCCGGATCGCGGCCCGCCGCGACTTCCTGAGCCACATGGTCGTGGCCGACTACGACCCGGCCCGCGCCGAGGCGGCCGTCGCCGCGCTCGGCGAGCGGGCCGGGGGCCGGTTCAGCGCCCGCCGCCTGGACGCCTCCGACACCGAGGCGGTGCGCCGCGTGCTCGCCGAGGAGCGCTGCGACGTGCTGCTCAACGCGACCGACCCGCGGTTCGTGATGCCGCTCTTCACCGCCGCGCTCGCCGCCGGCGCGCACTACCTGGACATGGCGATGTCCCTGTCCGCGCCGCACCCCACCGCCCCGTACGAGGAGTGCGGGGTGCGGCTCGGCGACGAGCAGTTCGCGCTCGCCGAGGAGTGGCGGAGCTCCGGGCGCCTCGCCCTGGTCGGCATGGGCGTGGAGCCCGGCCTCTCCGACGTCTTCGCCCGCTACGCCGCCGACGAGCTCTTCGACGAGATCGAGGAGATCGGCGTCCGCGACGGCGCGAACCTCACCGTCGAGGGCTACGACTTCGCGCCCTCCTTCAGCATCTGGACCACCATCGAGGAGTGCCTCAACCCGCCCGTCGTGTACGAGAGGGAGCACGGCTGGTTCACGACGGCGCCGTTCAGCGAGCCGGAGGTCTTCGACTTCCCCGAGGGCATCGGCCCGGTCGAGTGCGTCAACGTCGAGCACGAGGAGGTGCTGCTGATCCCGCGCTGGGTGGACGCGCGGCGGGTCACCTTCAAGTACGGGCTCGGCGACGACTTCATCGCCAAGCTGAAGACCCTCCACGAGCTCGGGCTCGACGCGACCGCGAAGGTCACCGTGCCCGGCCCCGACGGGCCCGTCGCCGTCTCCCCGCGCGACGTCGTCGCCGCCTGTCTGCCCGACCCGGCCACGCTGGGCGACCGGATGAGGGGCAAGACCTGCGCCGGGACCTGGGTGAAGGGCGTCAAGGACGGCGCCGCGCGGGAGGTGTACCTCTACCACGTGGTCGACAACGAGTGGTCGATGCGCGAGTACGGTTCCCAGGCCGTGGTCTGGCAGACCGCCGTCAACCCGGTCGTCGCCCTCGAACTCCTCGCCACCGGCGCCTGGAAGGGCGACGGCGTGCTGGGCCCCGAGGCGCTGCCGCCGCGGCCCTTCCTCGACCTGCTCAACGCGTACGGGACGCCGTGGGGGCTGCGGGAGGAGACCCCGCGCCCGTGACCGTCTCCCGGATCCAGCGCGCGTACGCCGGGGCGCCGGTCGCCCGCCCGGCCCGCGCATCGGGGCGGCGGGCCGGAGCGGGGTGGGGCCGGCACCCGGCCGCCGGTCAGGCCATCCAGAAGAAGACCGCCGTCATCCGCTTGTCGGCGAGGGTGGTGCCCCAGTAGCCGGTGGCGCTGTGGATGAGGTTGGCGCTGTACAGCAGGAGGCGGTTGTAGCGGTGCGGGACGGCGACGTCCTCGGTGAAGGAGTCCTCGGGGACGAAGCGGGTGCCGAGGGCCTGGGCGAGGTTGTCGTGGGGCGCGGACACGGTGTTCCCGCCGAGCCCGCCGTCGGGCAGCCGCTGGCGGTAGAAGCTGGTGCCGCAGGTCTTCGGCCCGGCCGGGTTGAGGTAGAGGACGGCGGCGTAGCGGCACATGCTGCGGGAGTCGGTGTGCGGGCGGGGCTCGCACTCGCCCTCGCCGACGACCTGGACGCAGTTGTGGTTGAACGTTCCGCCGGTCGCGGGGTCCCGCAGCGCCCAGACCCGCGCGGCCCCGGTCGCGCGCACCACCAGCCGCTCCACGCGGGCGAGCTCGGCGTCCTCCAGCGCGGGCATGGTGCGCAGCCCCGGCCAGCTCTCGGGCTTGTGCGGGTACCCCTCGGTCCAGTCGGTCCGGGCCAGACTCCGGGCCCGTACGGCGTCGGGGTCGGGCAGCACGTCGTCGAGCACCCAGTAGTCGCGCCCGGGGGTGGGCTTGCGGTAGGGGAGCACGGGGAGCGCCGTGGGGCGCGGGGGTGTGGGGGGCATGGGCCAGAGAGTAGGGGAGGCGTACGCCATCGATATCCCGTGAATCGGTCAATCTTCCGCCAACCCAGGGCCGCCGCCGCGCGAGCCCGCCGCCCGGGGCGTTCGGTGCGCGACGCGGCTAGGCTCGGGCCATGATCCCAGGGAGCGACCACGCGCCGCCGCCGGAACCCGACGCGCTCGACGGCCTGAGCCGCAGGGCCCGTTCGTTCGTCGAGGTGGACGGGTTCCGGGTGCCCGCCGTGGCCCTCGGCCCGTTCCGCGAGCCCTGGCTCCGGCACGGGGTGCCGGCCGAGGCGATCGACCGCGCCGAGGCGTTCCAGGAGCGCTGGGGCGGGCTCGTGCTGCCGCCCGCCCCGTACTACGAGGGCGGGCCGCGCGCCCTGGACGCGGACCTCCCCGAGGGGGAAGCGGCGGAGGGCTGGTGGTTCCCCGCCGGGGTCTGCCGGGTGTCCATGGCCTACGGGTTCCTGATCGGACCGGACGGCTCCTTCGGGATCCACGGCTACCGCTGGGCCCCCCTGCACGCGAGCGTCGAGGGCTGGATCGAGTCGCTGGCGCTGGCCGCCCACGCGCGCCGGTGGGCGCGGACCGTCACCCGGCTCACCGGCGAGGCCGTGGACTCCCTGGACCTCGACGGCTTCGAACCGGTCCCCGAGGTGCGGGGCGTGACCGACGGCTGGTGGCGCGGCGAGGACTCCCTCGTCGCGGTCTACCGGGGCGAGGCCCTGGCCATGGAGGCCCCCCGCTGCGTCGAGGCCCACGTGTACGGCGGCCTGGACGGGCGGCGGCTGACCGGCGGTTGAAGGAAGGGTGATTTTCGGTCGGGCGGGTGACAGGGGGGTTCAATGGGGCCGGGGCGGGTTCCGGGCGATCTATGCTTCTACAGCATTGTAGAAGCGATGTGATGGTCCGTGAGACATGTCAAGGAGTGAACTCCCCATGGTGTTCAAGCGTCTGCTCGGTTCGCTCGGCGTCGGTGGTCCCGCAGTGGACACCGTCCTCGACCCGGGTCCGGTCGTGCCGGGCGGCGTCCTGAGCGGGCACGTACAACTGACGGGCGGTGACGTCGACTTCACCATCGAGCACGTCACCCTGGAGCTCGTCGCCCGGGTCGAGACCGAGCACGAGGACGGCGAGTCCGAGGGCGCCCTGGTCTTCCACCGGCACGTCGTCGGCGGCCAGTTCACCCTCGCGGCGGGGGAGCACCGCGGTGTGCCGTTCTCCTTCCCCGTCCCCTGGGAGACCCCGATCACCGAGCTGTACGGGCAGGGCCTCGGCATCGTCCTCGGCGTGCGCACCGAGCTCGGCGTCGCCTCCGCCCGCGACAAGAGCGACCTCGACCCGCTCACCGTCCGCCCGCTGCCGGTCCAGGAGGCGGTCCTGGAGGCGCTCGGCCAGCTCGGCTTCGGCTTCAAGTCCGCCGACCTGGAGCGCGGCCACATCGGCGGGACCGGGCAGCAGCTGCCCTTCTACCAGGAGATCGAGCTCACCCCGTCGCCGCGCTACGCCCACGAGGTGAACGAGATCGAGCTGACGTTCCTGGCCGGCCCCGCCGGCGTCGAGGTCGTCCTGGAGGCCGACAAGCGCGGCGGGCTCTTCTCCGGCGGCCAGGACGTCCTCACCCGCTACACCGTCGGGCACCACGAGGCCGCCCGCCCCGACTGGAACACCGAGGTCGACGGCTGGATCCGCCGCCTCGTCGAGAACCGCGGCGCCCACGGCGGGTACGGCACCCACGACCCGTACGGGCAGCAGCACGGGTACGAGGGGGCCTACGGCGGCCACGGCGGCCACGGCGGCTATGGCGGTCACGACAAGCACGACGATCACGGGCACCGTTCCGGGCCCGGCATCGGCACCGCCGTCGCCGCCGGCGCCGCCGGGCTCGCCGTCGGCGTCGTCGGCGGCATGGTCGCCGCCGAGGTCGTCGACGAGATCGGGGACTTCTTCGAGGGGGACGAGGAGGACGACGGCGGCGACGAGGGCTGACCCCCGGCGGCCCGCGGCGCCGGGGGTGGGGCCGGGGCTCCGGCCCCCGCCCTAGACTGGGAACCTTCGGACGGACGCGGACAGGGAGAGTGACGGTGGCGGCAGGCCCGGGTGGTTTCGCGGATCCCTCCGCCGAGGTGCTGGCCGAGGCCGCCGCCGCGTTCGGGCTGCTCTCCTCCCCCTCGCGGCTCCACATCGTGTGGGCGCTCGCCCAGGGCGAGAGCGACGTCACCGGGCTCGCCGAGCGGGTGGGCGGCGCCCTGCCCGCCGTCAGCCAGCACCTGACCAAGCTCAAGCTCGCCGGTCTCGTGCGCTCCCGCCGCGAGGGCCGGCGGCAGGTCTACTTCGTGGACGACCCCGAGGTCGTGACCGTGGTCCGCGTCATGGTCGGGCAGCTCACCGCCCGCACCGACCGCACCCCCACCCTCGCGCGGCGCAGCGGAACCGGTGCCTGAGACGGCCGCCCCGGCCGTACCGCCCACCACGCTCCAGGTGCTGCGGCAGCTCGACACCGGCCCGCGCGGCCTCACCGACGCCGAGGCCGAGCGCCGCCTCGCCCGGCACGGGGAGAACGTGCCGCCCGCCCTGCGCCCCGTGCCCCGCGCGCGGCGGTTCCTGCGCAGCCTCCGCGACCCCTTCACCGCCGTCCTGCTCTGCCTCGGGCTCGTCTCGGTCGCCGTCGCCGCCTGGGGCACCGGCGCCGTCATCCTGCTCCTCGTCACCGTCAGCTGCCTGCTCCGCTCCTCCGGCGAGCACCGGGCCGACCGCGCCGCCGCCGGGCTCCGCGCCTCGGTCGCCGGCACCGCGACCGTCCTGCGCCGCCCCGGACCCGGAGCCGCCGAGCCCCGCCCCCGCGAGGTCCCCGCCGCCGAACTCGTCCCCGGCGACGTGATCCGGCTCGGCCCCGGCGACCTCGTCCCCGCCGACGTACGCCTGCTGCGCTCCGGCGGGCTGCGGCTGCACGAGGCGGCCCTCACCGGCGAGTCCGAGCCCGTCCCGAAACAGCCCTTCGACGGCCCGCACGACGGCCGCCACGGCAGCCCGCACGACGGCACCTGCTTCCTCGGCAGCAGCGTCGCCTACGGCAGCGCGACCGCCGTGGTCGTCGCCACCGGCGCCCGCACCCGCTTCGCCGCCGCCCACCGCGCCCCCGGACGGCGCCCCGCCGGCGCCTTCGACCAGGCGGTCCACGGCATCTCCTGGACCCTCATCCGCTTCATGCTGCTCACCCCGCCGCTGGTCCTCATGGCGGGCGCCGCGCTGCACGGGCGGGGCCTGGAGACGCTGCCCTTCGCCGTCGCCGTGGCGGTCGGCCTCACCCCCGAGATGCTGCCCGTCGTCGTCACCACCGTCCTCGCCCGCGCCGCCGCCCGGCTCGCCCGCGAGCACAAGGTCATCGTCCGGCGGCTGCCCGCCCTCCACGACCTCGGCGCCGTCGACGTGCTGTGCCTCGACAAGACCGGCACCCTCACCCAGGACCGGCCCGTCGTCGCCCGCGCGATCGGCGCCGACGGCCGGGACGACCCCGAGGTCCTGCACTGGGCCGCCGTCAACGCCTGGTGGACGCTCCAGCTCGCCGAGCTGCCCACCCCCGACGCCCTCGACGAACCGCTCCTGGAGGAGGCGGTCCTCGACGCCGCCGAGCGGGCCGGACCCCTCGACTGCGAGGGCGTCGCCGCCCTGCCCTTCGACCCGGCCCGCCGCCTCGCCACCGCCGTCGTCCGCCGCCCCGGCCGGCTCGGCACCGACACCCTCGTCGTCAAGGGCGCCGTCGAGAGCGTCCTGGAACGCTGCGCCCTCGACCCCGCCGACCGGGCCCGCCTCCTCGCCCTCGCCGCGCGCGAGGCGGACACCGGCGCCCGCCTCCTGGCCGTCGCCCTCGCCGAGCGCCCCGCCCGGCACCGCCCGTACACCCCCGCCGACGAACGCGGGCTCGGCTTCCTCGGCTTCGTCGTCCTGCGCGACGCCCTCGCCCCCACCGCCGCCCGCGCCCTCGGCGCCCTCGCCGCGCGCGGCGTCGCCGTCCGCGTGCTCACCGGCGACCACCCCGGCACCGCCGCCCACACCTGCCGCGCCCTCGGCCTCGACCCCGGCACCGTGCTCACCGCCGCCGACCTCGACCGGCTCGACGACACCGCGCTCGCCGAGGCCGCCCGCCACACCACCGTCTTCGCCCGCTGCGCCCCCGAGCACAAGGCCCGCGTCGTCGCCGCCCTGCGCGCCGACGGTCACGTCACCGGCTTCCTCGGCGACGGCGTCAACGACGTGCCCGCCCTGCGCGCCGCCGACGTCGGCATCTGCCCCAAGGGCGCCGTCGCCGTCGTCCGCGACACCGCCGACCTCGTCCTCGCGGAGAAGGACCTCGCGGCCGTCGACCACGCCGTCACCGCGGGCCGGCACGCGGGCGGCGGCATCGCCGCGTACCTCCGCATCACCCTCTCCTCCAACCTCGGCAACGTCATCGCCATGCTGGCCGCCGCGCTCCTGCTGCCCTTCCTGCCGATGCTCCCGGCGCAGGTCCTGGTCCAGAACCTCTGCTTCGACGCGGCCCAGCTCGCCTTCGCGTACGACCGGCCCGACCCGGCCGCCCCCGACGCGCCCACCCGGCTGCGCCCGCGCGGCTTCCTCCGGCTCATCACCGGCTTCGGCCTGCTCAACGCCGTCGCCGACGTGGCCACCTTCGCCGTGCTCCTCGTCACCACCCGGCACGCGGCCGACCCCGAGGGCGTCTTCCACGCCGGCTGGTTCACCGAGAACCTGCTCACCCAGGCGCTCGTCATGCTCCTGCTGCGCGGCGCCCGCCCCGGCACCGCGCCCGGACCCGTCCGCTACGCCGCCTGCGCCCTGGCCGCGACCGGGCTGCTGCTGCCGCTGTCCCCGCTCGGCCCGCTCCTCGCGATGGCCCCGCTGCCGGCGCCGTACTACGCGCTGCTCGCCGCCGTCCTCGCCCTGTACGCGCTCGCGCTCCGCGCCGCCCGCACCCGCCACGAGGCGCGGCGGGAGTGTGACGACAGGCCCTAGTCCAGCGGCACGCCGAGCCGCTCCGCCACCCCGCCGAGGGTCTCGCCCAGGGGCAGCGCGACCCGGGTCTCCGCGTACGTGTCGCCGCGCGTCGGGTCGCGGTTGACGATCAGCACCGGCTTGCCCGCCTCCGCCGTCTGGCGGACGAAGCGGAGCCCCGACATCACCGTCAGCGAGGAGCCGAGGACCAGCAGCGAACGGGCCTCGCGGACCAGCCGGCGGCAGTGCTCGACGCGGTCCGGCGGGACGTTCTCGCCGAAGAACACCACGTCCGGTTTGAGGATCCCGCCGCAGCGCTCGCAGGGCAGCACCCGGAAGTCCCCGACCTGCTCGTCGGTGAGGTCCGTGTCCCCGTCGGGGTTGGTCGCGGCCGGCACCGGCGCGAAGCCGGGGTTGGCCTCCTCCAGCCGGCGGGCCAGCTCGGCGCGCGCGCTGACCGCGCCGCATCCGAGGCAGACGACCCGGTCCAGGCCGCCGTGCAGCTCCACGACGCCGTCGCTGCCCGCGGCCTGGTGCAGGCCGTCCACGTTCTGCGTGATGACGCCGGACAGCAGGCCGTGCCGTCCGAACGCGGCGACCGCCCGGTGCCCGGCGTTCGGGCGGGCCCGCCCGAAGGTGCGCCAGCCGAGGTGGCCGCGTGCCCAGTAGCGGCGGCGGGCCCGGGGGTCGCCGACGAAGTCCTGGTAGGTCATCGGGGTGTGCCGGGTCAGGCTGCCGCCCTCGCCCCGGTAGTCCGGGATCCCCGACTCGGTGGAGATCCCCGCCCCGCTCAGGACGAGCACCCCGCCCCGGCGCAGCGCGTCCGCCACCGGCCGGGGGTCGGTGGTGCCCGGCGGCAGACCGGCGGGCGGGGTCCAGGTGAGCGTGGGGCGCGTACGCATGGTGCCAGGGTACGGGCGCGGGGGCGGGACCGCCGGGTCCCGCCCGGGGCCCCACTGCCGGGGGCCCTGCTGCCCGGCGCCCTGCTGCCCGGCGCCCTGCCGCCCGGGCCTCGCCGCCCGGGCCCCTGCGCCCGGGCCCCTGCGCCCGGGCCCCGCCGCCCGGCCCCGCCCCCCCCGGACCCCCGACGCACGGCGGCGCCGTGTCACGGACCCAGGATCAGCTGAGCACTCATGGCCGCCCGCTCAGGAGACGGTGGGGGCGGGGGACGGGCCGGTGTGGCCCTGCTCCGCGC
>NZ_JBEZHM010000110.1:0-11540 GCF_040650575.1 Streptomyces sp. NPDC048659
CCCAGTGCACCTCCCAGGCCGTCCAGACCAGGGCGGCCGACCCGCACAGCGCCCCGGCGGCTCGACCCGCGCGTGACCGCCCCACGGGCGTACATCCCGCCTCTTCACCCGCTTCACTCATTTCACCCGTTCAGTCAGGCGCTCGAAGCGAAGCGGGGGCGTGCGAGGGGGCGCGTTCGCTCCTGAACTTTTCCCCGTGATCACCGCCGACCTACCGTCGGAGGATGGGGAGCGGGGACCTGGCGGAGCTGGTGCGGATCGAGGATCCGGCCGGCCGGCCGTGCGGCACCGGTTTCCTCGCCGACCACCAGGGCACCGTGCTCACCGGCCACGAAGTGGTCCGGGGCCGCGCCGCCCTCCTGCTCCGCACCCCCGACGGGCGCAGCCGCCGGGTCGGCCCCGCCGATCTCACCCTGCTGCCCGACAGCGGGCTCGCGCTCGTCCGCGCCGAGGGGCTGACCGCCCGCCCGCTGCCGCTCGCCGCCCGCCAGGGCATCGAGCCCGGGACGTACGTACGGATCGCCGCGCACGGCTGGCGCGAGGCCCGGGTGCTCGGCGCCACGGCGGGGCCCGCCCTGGAGCTCGCCATCGGCACCGAGGGCGCCGAGGCCCTGCACGAGGGCGGACCGGCCGCCGGCGGGCCCGTCCTCGACCCCGCGACCGGCGCCGTCCTCGGCGTCCTCGGCACCGCCCTGCACGGCGACCGGCGCGCGGCCGGGCACGCCCTGCCGGTGCCGCCCACCGGACCGCTCGCCGCGCTGCTGCTGCGCAACGCCGCCACCGTCCCCGCCTACGGCCGCGACCTCAACCTGGCCGGGGTCCTGGAGCTGACCGCCACCACCACCGGCACCCGCGAGGAGCCGCCCGCCGGGCGGGTCCGGGACGACGGCGAGGCCCTCGTGCTGGCCGTCGTCGGCGCCCCCGGCACCGGCCGCACCACCGCCCTCGCCGCCCTCGCCGCGCAGCGCGCCCGGGGCCCGGCCCCCGCGCCCACGGTGTGGCTGCGCGGCGCGGACCTGCGCGCCGACGACCGGTCCGTCGCCGACGCCGTCGGGCGGGCCCTGTACCGCGCGGGACGGGTCGCCGCCGCCTCCGGCACCCCCGGCGACCCCGCCGGGGCGACCCCCGAGCAGGCCGCCGCGCTCGCCCGCGCCGCCCACCGCCCCCTCCTGCTCCTGCTCGACGGCCCCGAGGAGATGCCGCCGCTGCTCGCCCACCGCCTCGGGCCCTGGACCACCGCGACCGAGCAGTGGCTCGCCGCGCACGGCGCCCGGCTGGTGACCGCCTGCCGCCCGGAGCACTGGGAGCAGGCCGGGCCGCTGTACGTCACCGGGCCGAGGACCGTCGTCCTCGGCGACCTCGGCGAGGCCGCCGCCCGCGAGGCCCGGCGGCTGCACGCCGTCCCCGACGACGCGATCGACCCGGAGGACGCCCGGCACCCGCTGGCGCTGCGGCTGCTCGGCGAGGTCCTGGCCGCCACCCGCGGCGAGGCGGGCGGGCGGCCGGGCCGGGACGAGGTGTTCGCCGCGCACCTGGCCCTGATGTGCCTGCGGGTCGCGGTGCGGATCGCCGCCGGCACCCGCCCCGTGGTGCGGGGCACGGCCGTGCGCCGACTCGCCGCGCGGGTCAGCGGCCGGGTCCACGAGGCGGCCCGCCGCTGCCTCGGTCCCGGGCAGGGCGAGCTGGACCGGGAGTCCTTCGAGGAGCTGTTCCCCTGGCCCGACGGCTGGGCCTCCGCCGTCCTCACCGAGGCCCTGCTGGTCCCCGCGGGCGCCGGCTACCGCTTCGCCCACGAGGAGCTCGCCGACTGGCTCCAGGGCGCCCACCTGGACGTCGACCGCGCCCTGGACGTCCTGGTCCACCACCCGCCCCCACCCGGCGCCCTCCCGGTCCCCCGCCACCGCATCGGCCCCGTCCTCCAGGCCCTCCACCACCTCCACCACGACCAGGGCCCGGACGCCCTGTCCGCCCGGCTGACGGCCTTGTGCGACGCGCTGGCGGGCTTCGCCGACGGGGCGGGGGGAGGGGCGGCGCCGCCAGCCGCTCCGGGCACGCCTTCGGCGCCCGGGGCGCCCGGGGCGGCTGCGGTTGCGGGGGAGCCCAGCGCCGAGCGCGCCGCCGGTGTCCCGGCGGGTTCCGGTGCCCCGGTGCCCGGGACGGCCGGGGGTTTCGGCGCGCCCGCAGTTCCGGGGGCCGCCCGCGCTGACCGCGCCACCGGCCGTCCGGCGGCCTCCGGCGCCCCGGTGCCCGGGTGGGCCGGGGATCTCGGCGCGCCCGCAGCTCCCGGGGCCGAGGGTGCCGCCCGTGCCGACGGCGCCGCCGGGCGCCCTGCGGCCTCCGGTGTCCCGGCGGGTTCCGGTGCCCCGGTGCCCGGGACGGCCGGGGGTTTCGGCGCGCCCGCAGTTCCGGGGGCCGACCGCGCCGACCGCGCCACCGGCCGCCCGGCGGCCTCCGGCGCCCCGGTGCCCGGGTGGGCCGGGGGTTTCGGCGCGCCCGCAGTTCCGGGGGCCGACCGCCCCGACCGCACCACCCCCCGCCCAGCGGCCTCCGGCATCCCGGCGCCCCGCCGCGCCCCGGAGGCCGCAGGCCGCGGCACCGGGGCGGGCACGCCCCCCGCCGCCCCCGAAGGCGTCTGGTGGGCCTCGCGGCTGCTCGGCGGGGTGCTCGGAGGGGTGCGGGATCCTCGGCCGTTGCTGGGCGTGCTGCGGCGGCTTGCCGGGCAGATCGGGGCGCGGCCCGGGGGTGCCGGGGCCTTTCCCGGGTTCGGGGCCGGGTTCTGGGTGGGGCTGCGGCTGGCCGAGGGGGAGCGGGTCGATCTGTTGCGGCGGCTGGTGCCCGCCGATCCCGCGCCCGGGCCCGGGACCCCGCCGCGTTTCCTCGACGCGGTCGCCGGGCTGCTCGCCGCCGACCCCCGGGGCGTACAGCCGCTGCTCTGCCGCTGGTTCGGGGACGAGCGGCCGCTGGCCGCCGCGCCCGGCGCCACCGTCGGCACCGCCGCGCAGGCCGTGCTGCACACCCACCGGCGGCTCGCCGTCGACGACCTGTGCGAGGCCCTGGTCGCCACCGCCCACCCGCTCGCCGAAGGGCTGCTCGGCGCGCTCGCCGAGGACGAGCCCACGGCGCTGTGCCGGGCCGTCGACCGCTGGGCCCACGACGACGGGCGGCCCGAGCGGCGCACGGCCGCCGCCGCGTACGGACGGCTCGTCGCCCCGCACGCCACGGGCGAGGCCGACCGGGCCACCCTGCGCTTCGCCGCCCTCGCCCTGCTCGCCCGGCCCGCCGACCGCGCCCTGCACGGGCCCGCGCTCGGGCTGCTCGTCCGCGACCCGGAGTCCCGCGCCCGGCACCTGCCGCGCGCCCTCACCGAGCCCGGCGTGCCCCTCGACGCGCTCGGCGCCGCCCTCCCCACGCACCCCGAAGCCGTCCTCGGCGCGCTGCGCGCCCGGCTGCACGGCGCCGAGCCCGCCGCCGTGCTGCGGCTGCTCGCCCGCGTCCCCACGCCCCGCCTCGCCCGCCGCGCCGCCGACCTCGTCGCCGAGTACGCCGAGCGGCACCCGGAGGGCGCCGGACTGGTCGCCGGCTTCGTCGACACCCGCCTCGAAGAGGGGCCCGTCGCCCGCTGCGTCCTGCACCCGCTGGTGCTCCGGCTGCTGGCCGGACCGCAGCCCGCCGTCCGCGCCGCCCTCGTCCCCGTCCTCGCCGCCCCCGGCACCGGCGCCTCCCGCTTCCTGCGCGCCGAACTCCTCGACGCGCTGCGCGCGGACCCGCGCGCCCGGCCCCCGGCCGTAACGAAGGTCACCCCGCCCGGGCCGATGCCGATGCCGATGCCGACGCGGCCTGCCGCGCATGGCAGTCTTAGACCTGCGCCAACAGGCGTACACGCGGACATGGGTACAGGCGGACGAGGAGCGGTCACAGTGCAGCGCTGGCGTGGCTTGGAGGACATCCCCCAGGACTGGGGGCGCAGCGTCGTCACCATCGGCTCCTACGACGGGGTGCACCGCGGGCACCAGCTGATCATCGGGCGGGCCGTGGAGCGCGCCCGCGAGCTCGGCGTCCCCTCGGTGGTCGTCACCTTCGACCCGCACCCCTCCGAGGTGGTGCGCCCCGGCAGCCACCCGCCGCTGCTCGCCCCGCACCACCGGCGCGCCGAGCTGATGGCGGAGCTGGGCGTGGACGCGCTGCTGATCCTGCCGTTCACCGCCGAGTTCTCGCAGCTGTCCCCGGCCGACTTCATCGTGAAGGTCCTCGTCGACAAGCTGCACGCGCAGCGGGTCATCGAGGGCCCCAACTTCCGCTTCGGCCACCGCGCCGCGGGCAACGTGACGGTCCTGGCCGAGCTGGGCGCCACGTACGACTACGACGTCGAGGTCATCGACCTGCGGGTGACGGGCGCGGCGGGCGGCGGTGAGCCGTTCTCCTCGACGCTCACCCGGCGGCTGGTCGCCGAGGGCGACATGGCGGGCGCCGCCGAGATCCTGGGCCGCCCGCACCGCGTGGAGGGCATCGTCGTGCGCGGCGCCCAGCGCGGCCGGGAGCTGGGCTTCCCGACGGCCAACGTCGAGACCCTGCCGCACACCGCGATCCCCGCCGACGGCGTCTACGCGGGCTGGCTGACGGCCGACGGCGAGCGGATGCCCGCCGCCATCTCGGTCGGCACCAACCTCCAGTTCGACGCCACCGAGCGGACCGTCGAGGCGTACGCGATCGACCGTGAGGGCCTCGACCTGTACGGCCTGCACGTGGCCGTCGACTTCCTGGCGTACGTCCGCGGGATGCTCCGCTTCGACACCCTGGACGACCTGCTCGCGGCGATGGCCGACGACGTCAAGCGCAGCCGCGAGCTCACCGCCGCCTACGACCGGGGCTGAGCCGGCCGCCCGTCACCAGCGGACGAGCAGCTCGCGCGGCCCCCGGATCAGGCCCTGGGACTGGAACGGGGTGTCCTCGGGCCGGCCCGCGAGCCGCAGCCGCGGATAGCGGGCCAGCAGCGTCCCGAGCATCACCTCGGACTCCATCCGGGTCAGCATCGCGCCCATGCAGTGGTGCGGCCCGTGCCCGAAGGAGACGTGCCCGGTCCCGGTGCGGTCGAAGTCGACCGTGTCCGGGTCCGGGAAGGCCGCCGGGTCGCGGTTGGCGGCCAGATAGGACGCGTACACCGCCTCGCCCGCGCGGATCAGCACCCCGCCGACCGCCACGTCGGCCAGCGCGATCCGGGGCAGCCCCACCCCGTTGCGGTGCGGGATCCAGCGCAGCAGCTCGTCCACCGCCTGCGGCAGCAGCTCCGGCTCGGCCCGCAGCCGGTCCGCGAGCTCCGGCCGGGTCAGCAGCAGCCACACCATGTTGGCGCTGTTGTTCCGCACCGCGTGGGCGCCGCTGATCAGGATCGCCATCGCCAGCGACACCGCCTCGTCGGCGTCGATCCGGCCCTCGGCGAGCGACTCGGCGAGCGCCCCGCCCAGATCGTCGGCCGGCTCCGCCCGGCGCCGCTCCAGGTGCCGGACGACATAGGCGTGGATCCGGGCCTTCGCGGCCCGGCTCTCCTCCGGCCCCGGGCCCGAGGACAGGATCAGGTCGGGCCAGCAGGCCAGCTCCGCCCGGTCCTCCTCGGGGAAGCCCAGCAGATCGCAGACGACGGCCATCGGCAGCGGGCCGTGCAGGTGCCGCATCAGGTCGGCCGGGGAGCCCGCCGCCTCCATCGCGTCGAGCAGCCGGTCCGCGGTCGCCTGGGCGAGCGGGCGCAGCCGTTTGGTGGACTGCCCGGTGAACGCTTTCGTCACGGCCTTCCGCAGCCCGGTGTGGTACGGGGGGTCGGCGTAGTTCAGCGCCGCCTTGGACGCGACCATGTGCCCGGTCATCCCGGTCACCGGGCGCTCCAGGAGCGCCGTCCGGCCGAACCGGGGGTCCGAGGTCACCGCGCGCACGTCCGCGTACCGGGTGACCAGCCATGCCTCGTGCTCGGCGCCGAACGGCAGCCGGATCCGGGCGACCGGCTCCTCGGCGAGCAGTTCGGTCAGCAGCGGGTCGAAGTCGAGCGCGGGCAGGTCGGCGACCGGCCAGACGCGCACGGGCCGGGGGCCGGCCGTGGGGGATTCGGTGCTCATGAGGGGCCTGTTCCCGGGCCCGGTCCGCCGCGACACGCCGGAGGCCGACAGCCCCCTGAACGGAGGACGCGCGCCCGCCCCGGGCGGTGACGCTCCGCAGCCGGTTCGCCGCCCGCGCGGTTGCGGGCTCGCCGCGCCGGAGCGAGTGTGGGCCGCAGTTCACGGCGGACGAGACGAAGGAGTGCCTGTCGTGGTGACTCTGTGCAAGCCGGCGGTGGCCGTACCCGAGTACGTGATCACGATGGAGGAGACGCTCGACCTCGCCCGCGCACGCCATGCCGACCACCCCCAACTGCCGCTCGCCCTGCGGCTGATCGGGAACACCGGGGTCACCCGTCGGCACATCGTGCAGCCGATCGAGCAGACCCTGGAGCACCCCGGCTTCGAGGAGCGCAACGCGCTGTACGAGGCGGAGGCGAAGGCCCGCGTCCCGGCCGTGGTCAGGGAGGCGCTGGCCAGCGCGGGACTGGGCCCTGGGGACATCGACATGATCGTCTACGTGTCCTGCACGGGCTTCATGATGCCCTCGCTCACCGCCTGGCTGATCAACACCATGGGCTTCCCCAGCCACACCCGGCAGCTCCCCATCGCCCAGCTCGGCTGCGCCGCCGGAGGCGCCGCCGTCAACCGGGCGCACGACTTCTGCACCGCGTACCCGGACGCCAACGTCCTCATCGTGTCCTGCGAGTTCTGCTCGCTCTGCTACCAGCCCACCGACCTGGGCGTCGGCTCGCTGCTCTCCAACGGCCTGTTCGGCGACGCCGTCGCCGCCGCCGTGGTGCGCGGGCGCGGCGGCACCGGCATCGTCCTGGAGCGCAACGACGCCCACCTGGTGCCCGACACCGAGGACTGGATCGCCTACAGCGTGCGTGCCACCGGCTTCCACTTCCTCCTCGACAAGCGGGTCCCGGGCACCATGGAGCCGCTCGCCCCGGCGCTGCGGAAGCTCGCCGGAGCGCACGACTGGGACGCGGGGGAGCTGGACTTCTACATCATCCACGCGGGCGGCCCGCGGATTCTCGACGACCTCAGCCACTATCTCGAAGTGCCGCCGGAAGCCTTCCGGTTCAGCCGGTCCACGCTCACCGAGTACGGCAACATCGCCAGCGCCGTGGTGCTGGACGCGGTCCGCCGCCTCTTCGACGAGGGCGGGCTCGCGGAGGGCGCCCGCGGCATCCTGGCCGGCTTCGGCCCCGGCATCACCGCCGAGATGTGCCTGGGCCGCTGGACCAACGGGGCGGCCGAGCCGGAGCCCGACCTCTCCGCCCGCCGGATCGTCGGCTACGCGCCCCGGCACCCGGAGCCGGCCCGCAGCAGGGCCTGAGCTCAGCCCGCCGCCGGCTCCCGCTCCGCCCAGTGGCAGGCCGCCGCCCGACCGCCGCCGCCCGGCAGGACCGCCGGGTCCTCCGTACGGCAGCGGTCGGCCAGGCCGGCGGGCAGCCCCGCGGCCAGGATCTGGCAGCGGGCGTGGAAGCGGCAGCCGGACGGGACGCGCGCCGGGTCCGGGGGCTCGCCGGTCAGCACCACCGGCTCGCCCCCGGACTCCGGCAGCACCGAGAGCAGCGCCCGGGTGTACGGGTGCCGGGGGTCGGTCAGCACGGACTCCACCGGGCCCGTCTCCACGATCCGGCCCAGGTACATCACCGCCACCCGGTCCGCGATGTTCCAGGCCAGCCCCAGGTCGTGGGTGACGACCAGCGCCGACAGGCCCAGCTCGTCGCGCAGCCGCAGCAGCAGCGCCAGGATCTCGCCGCGCACCGAGGCGTCCAGCGAGGCCACCGGCTCGTCCGCCACGATCAGCTCGGGCTCCAGGACCAGCGCGCCCGCGATGACCACGCGCTGCCGCTGCCCGCCCGACAGCTCGTGCGGATAGCGCAGCAGGAAGCGCTCCGGCGGGCGCAGCCCCGCCCGCGCCAGCGCCGCGTGGACCGCGGCCCGCTCGTCGCCCCGGTGGCCGTGGATCCGCAGCCCCTCCGCCACCGCGTCGTACACCGTGTGCCGCGGGTTCAGCGAGCCGCTCGGGTCCTGGAGGACGAGCTGGGCGCGCCTGCGGTACGCCTTGAGGGCCTTGCCCGTGTACGCGAGCGGCGCCCCCGCGAACGCCACCTCGCCGCCGCTGGGCCGGACCAGGCCGAGCAGCGAGCGGGCCAGCGTGGTCTTGCCGCAGCCGGACTCGCCGACCAGGGCCACGATCTCGCCCGCGCCGATGTCCAGGTCCACCCCGTCCACGGCCCGCGCGGCGGGGCCGCCGCGCCGTCCGGGGAAGGCCACCCGCAGCCCGCGCGCCGACAGCAGCGGCTCCGGCGTCGGCTCCGGTGCCGGAGCCGGCTCGGGTGCCGGGTCCGGCTCCGGCGACGGCACCGACGGTGACAGCGGTGTCGTGCTCATGCTGTGCTCCCCACGTGTACGCAGGCCGCCCGGCGCCCCGCGCCCGCGTCCCGCAGCTCCTGGTCCCGCTCCGCGCAGTGCTCCAGCGCCACCGGGCAGCGCGGATGGAAGGAGCAGCCGGACGGCAGCGCCGCCGGGTCCGGCGGATCGCCCGGCAGGCCGCGCGGGGCCCGTCGGGAGGCCGGGTCGCCGATCCGGGGGAACGCCCCGGACAGCGCCCGCCCGTAGGGGTGCGCGGCGGCCTCGTACACCGCCTTCGCCGGCCCCTCCTCGACCACCCGCCCCGCGTACATCACCGCGAGCCGGTCGCAGGTGTCGGCGAGCACGGCGAGGTCGTGGCTGATCATCAGCAGCCCGATGTCCTGCTCCGCGACCAGCCGCTCGATCAGCCGCAGGATCTGCGCCTGGATCATCACGTCGAGCGCGGTCGTCGGCTCGTCCGCCACGATCAGCCGCGGCTCGCAGGCCAGCGCCATCGCGATCATCACCCGCTGCCGCTGCCCGCCGGACAGCTCGTGCGGATAGGCCGCCGCCCGCGCGGCCGGCAGCCCCACGTGTTCGAGGAGCTCCCCGGCGCGGGCGCGGGCCGCCGCCGGGGTGGCCCGGCCGTGCACGAGCAGCGGCTCCGCGATCTGGTCGCCGATCCGGCGGACCGCGTTCAGCGAGTGCATGGCGCCCTGGAAGACGATCGACGCCCCCGCCCAGCGCACCGCGCGCAGCCGCCCCCACTTCATGGTGAGGACGTCCTCCCCGTCCAGCAGGATCTCCCCGGTCGTCCGGGCCGTGGCGGGCAGCAGCCGCAGCAGCGCCAGCGCCATCGTGGACTTGCCGCAGCCGGACTCGCCGGCCAGCCCCAGCTTGCTGCCCGCCGCCAGGCTCAGGTCCACCCCGCGCACGGCGGGCACGGCCGCCGCCCCCGAGCCGTACGTCACGTGCAGGTCCCGCACCTCCAGGAGGCTCATCGCCCCACCCCCAGCTTCGGGTTGAGCACGGACTCCACGGCCCGCCCGCACAGCGTGAAGGCGAGCGCGACCAGCGCGATCGCGATGCCGGGCGGGGCCAGGTACCACCAGTGACCGGAGGAGACGGCGCCCGCCTCGCGCGCGTCCTGGAGCATCCCGCCCCAGGAGACGACGGTCGGGTCGCCGAGCCCGAGGAAGGCCAGCGTCGCCTCGGTGAGGATGGCCGTGGAGATCCCGAGCGTGGTCTGCGCGAGGACCAGCGGCATCACGTTCGGCAGCACGTGCCGGGCCATGACGTGCCGGTGCCCGCCGCCGAGCGCGGTCGCCCGCTCGATGTACGGGCGGGACTCCACGGCGATGGTCTGCGCCCGCACCAGCCGCGCGGTGGTCGGCCAGCTGGTCACGCCGATCGCCAGGATCACCGTCCACATCGAGCGGGACATCACGGTCGCCAGCACGATCGCGAGGACCAGCGTCGGCATCACCAGGAACCAGTCGGTGATCCGCATGACGACGGTGGAGAACCAGCCGCCGTAGTGCCCGGCGACGATCCCCACCAGGGTGCCGATGGCGACGGACAGCGTCGCCGCGAGCAGCCCGACCAGCAGCGAGATCCGCGCGCCCCACAGCAGCAGGCCGAGCAGCGAGCGCCCGAACTGGTCGGTGCCCAGCGGGAATTCCGCGCTCGGCGGCTCCAGGGCGGTGCCCGGCGCGTTGGTCACCGACTGCACGTCGGCGCCGACCGTCCAGGGGGCGGTGAGCGCGATCAGCCCGATCAGGGCCAGGCCCAGCAGGCCGTACAGCCCGGCCCGGTGGCCTCGGTAGGAGCGCCAGAAGCGGGCGACGGTGCCGCGCCTGCGCGCCCAGGCCAGCGAGGAGGCCGACGGAGAGGCTGACGGAGAGGCCGCCGGGGAGGCCGACGGAGAGGCCGGCTGAGGGTTCGGCGAGGAAGCCGGCGGAGAGCTCGGCGAGGAGGTCATCGGCCCACCCGGGGGTCGAGCAGCGGATAGAGGAGGTCGGCGAGCAGGTTCATCACGATCATCGCGCCCGCGAAGACCACGAACAGCCCCTGCACCAGCGGCAGATCGGGCACGCTGAGGCCCTGGTAGAACAGCCCGCCGAGGCCCGGCCAGGAGAAGACCGTCTCCACCAGGATCGAACCGGCCACCACGTGCCCGAGGTTGATGAAGACCATCGTCACGGTCGGCAGCAGCGCGTTCGGCACGGCGTGCCGGCGCCGGACCAGATCGTCGCGCAGCCCCTTCGCGCGGGCGGTGGTCAGGTAGTCGCCGCCCATCTCGTCGAGCAGCGAGGAGCGCATCACCAGCAGCGTCTGCGCGTACCCGACGGCGACCAGGGTCAGCACCGGCAGCACCATGTGGTGCGCCACGTCCAGCGCGTACGCGAAGCCGGTCTCGCCGGTGCCGGACTCCATGCCGCCGGTCGGGAAGAGCCCCGGCACCGGGCCCACGCCCACCGAGAGCACGATGATCAGCAGCAGCCCGAGCCAGAACGAGGGCACCGACCACAGGGTCAGCGCCACCCCGGTGTTCAGCCGGTCGCCCAGGCTGCCGTGCCGCCAGGCGGACCGGGTGCCCAGCCAGAGCCCGAGCGCCGAGTAGAGCACCACGGCGGTCCCGGTGAGCAGCAGCGTCGCGGGCAGCTTCTGCGCGATCAGCTCGCCGACCGGGGCGCGGAACTGGAAGGAGGTGCCGAGGTCGCCGCTCAGCGCCTTGGCGCAGTAGTCCCCGAACTGCTGCCACAGCGGCAGGTCGAGGCCGAACTGGTGCCGCAGCGTGGCCAGTTGCTCGGCCGAGGTGGGCAGCCCGTGGGTCATCGCCTTGACCGGGTCGCCGGGGATGATCCGGAACAGGAAGAAGCTCGTCACGAGCACGGCGAGGAGGGAGACGGCCGCGCCGGCCACCTTCCCCGCCGCGTGGCGCAGATACGCGCGCGCCGAGGCCGACCGTGGTGCGCCGCCCTCCGCGGCCCGGACCGGCTCGGTCCGGGCCGCGGCGCGGCGAGCCGTACGCGGGTGTCGACGCGGGCCCCCGGCTGCGCGCCGAGACCGAGCGCCTGGAGGCGT
>NZ_JBEZHM010000111.1:0-11316 GCF_040650575.1 Streptomyces sp. NPDC048659
CTTCACCAGCAGCTCGGTGCCCACGCAGGGGGTGACCCCGTCGGGCCCGCGCGTCTCGTCGGCGACGATCAGGCGATCGGGTTCCCCGGCCGCCGCGCACGGCCCTCACCTGCCCTTCGGACCTAGCGGCGGGTGCGCCGTTGGAGCGAGTTGGTTTCAGACTCGGCTGGAGGCGACTTACTTGACGACGCCGAGCGACGCGTAGTCGTAGCGGCCGTTGTAGGCGTCGGCCGTGTAGACGTTGGTCAGGCGGGAGCCGCGCCAGATGATGTTCTTCTCGTGGGTGAAGGGCAGGTAGACCGCGGCCTCGGAGACCTTGGTGTTGATCTGCTTGTAGATCTCGCCGGCCTTGGCCGGGTCGGTCTCCTTCAGCGCCTGGTCGAACAGGCCGTTGACGGCCGGGTCGTTCAGCTCGGAGAAGTTGTTGTTGCCGGACTGCAGGATGAACCGGCCGTCCACGAGCGGCTGCAGGAAGCCCTGGCCGGTCGGGAAGTCGGCGCCCCAGCCCATGATGATGATGCCGTAGCCCTTCTCCTTGACCACCTTCGGCGAGCCGATGATGCCGGAGGTCTGGGCGCCGTCGAACTGGTCGATCTGGGCGTCGATGCCGACGGCCTTCAGCGACTGCTGGAGGGACTCGGCGGTCGCGATCTCGATCTTCTTGTTGTTGCGGACCGCGATCGTGGTCTTGAAGCCGTTCGGCTGGCCGCACTTCGCGAGGGCCGCCTTGGCCTTCGCGAGGTCCGGGGCGCCGCCGAGCTTGCCGTACGGGTCGTACTTCGGGTCCGCGCCCTTGATCGCCGGGGGCAGCATGTTGGAGGCGATGTCGCCACCGGCCTGCGGGCCGCCACGCGCGGTCTGGAGGGACTTGGAGTCGGCCGCGTAGATGATCGCCTTGCGGCACTCGATGTTGGGGATGACCGTCTGCGGGAAGACCGCGTAGCGGATGAAGCCGGTCTGCGGGTTGTCCGCGTTGCCCTTGTTCTGCTGGAGCACCTTGGAGCGGGCGGCGGCGCCGACACCGGTCGCGTTGATGTCGAGGTCGTACTCGCCCTCGATCAGGCGGTTGTCCATGTCGTCGGCGTTCGTGGTGAACGTGACGCTGATGGTGTCCGGGAGGGCCTTGCGGATGCCGTCGCTCTTGGCGTCCCAGTTCTCGTTGCGGACGAGCTTCATGGACTTGTTCGGCGTGTACGACTGCCACTTGTACGGGCCGGAGGAGAAGACGTTCAGGCCGTACTTGGCCTTGGTGTCCTTGTCCTGGCGGACCGGGGAGGCGGCGGGCATCGCCAGCATCTGCAGGAAGTCGCCGTTGGCGACGGGCAGCTTGAAGACGATGGTCTTGTCGTCCGGGGTCTCGATCGCCTTCAGGCCGAGCTTGTCCGCGGAGGTGTCCTTGTACGGACCGGCGTAGGTCTTCTTCGGGTCGAGGACCTGCTGGAGGTAGATCGGGCCGCCGGAGATGACGTCCTGGGCCCAGATGCGCTCGATGCCGTACTTGACGTCCTTCGAGGTGATCGGCTTGCCGTCCTCCCACTTCACGCCGTCCTTCAGCGTGAACGTGTAGGTGAGGCCGTCGGCCGAGACCTTGCCCGCGTCGGTGGCGAGGTCGGGGACCAGCTCGGTGGAGGCGGCGCCCGGCTCGGACTTGAAGGAGACGAGCTGGCGCGTGTAGTAGCGCTGGAAGTCCCAGACGAAGCCGTAGTAACCGCGCTGCGGGTCCCAGGAGTCGGCCTCCTGCGAGCCGATGAACTTGAGCTCGCCGCCCTTCTTGTCCGAGGGGTTGGCGACCTGGTTCACCGCGGCGTTGAAGCCGGCCCCGGTCGCCTTGCCGCCGCCCTTGCCGCTGTCGCCGCCCTTGCCGCCGCCACACGCGGTGGTCGCGACCATCGTGGCCGCGGCGAGCAGCGCGCCCGCGGCGATTCTGCGCCTCTGGGAGCTGTTCAGAGTCATGGTCGAGCAACCTCCGAAGTAAAGGCGGCCGTTGTCACGGTGGTCCGCCGTTGGGGGATGTGCCTCTGTCGACAGCGGCAGGGGCGGGTCTTGCGGTGAACGGCGTACGTCAGCGGGAGCTCTTCGGGTCGAGCGCGTCGCGCACGCCGTCGCCGAAGAGGTTGAACGCCAGCACGGTGATGAAGATCGCGAGGCCGGGGATCACCATGAAGAGCGGGTCGGCCTCGTAGGTGGTGATGGCCGTCGACAGCATCTGCCCCCAGGAAGCGGTGGGGGGCTTGACACCCGCGCCGAGGAAGCTGAGCGCGGCTTCGGTGAGGATGTTGGTGGGGATCATCAGGGTCGCGTAGACCATGATCGGGGCGATCAGGTTGGGCAGCAGCTCGCGGCGCAGGATGTACAGCCGGCCGGCGCCGAGGCTCTGCGCGGCCTCCACGTACTCGCGGTTGCGGAGGCTGAGGGTCTGGCCGCGGACGATGCGCCCGACGTAGGGCCAGCCGAAGAAGCCGATCACGACGACCAGCGCGGCGATGCGGACACCCGAACCGTCGAGCCCGAGGAACTGGTTGGGCAGCACGGAGACCAGGGCGATGGTGAAGAGCAGTTGCGGGAAGGCCAGCATGACGTCCATGACCCGGCTGAGCGCGGCGTCGATCCAGCCGCCGAAGTAGCCCGCGACGACGCCGAGCACGGTGCCGAGGACGACCGCGAAGAGCGCGGCGGCGAAGGCGACGAGCAGCGAGATCCGGGCGCCGTAGACGATGCGGCTGAAGACGTCGCGGCCGTTGACCGGCTCGACGCCGAAGAGGAAGTCCGAGCTCACGCCGCCCCAGGAGCCGATCGGGGTGCCGAAGAGCGGGTCGATCTGGTCCTCGTGGAACTCGTCGGGCGGGTGCCCGAGGAGGCCGACGATGAGGGGCGCGAAGAGCGCGACGAGGATCAGGAAGATCACCACGAAGGCGCCCGCGAGGGCGAGTTTGTCGCGCTTCAGCCTGGTCCAGGCGATCTTCCAGGGGGAACGGCCCTCGATCGCCTTGGCCGGCGCGTCGGGCACGGCGTCGACGGCCGCGGCCTGCCCGGCCGCATTCGTCTCGTGCAGTGGTGCCGTCATCGTGGTGAGGACCCCTCTCGGCCGCCGGGTCGCCGGCCCTTGCCCGCCGCGGGTAGCGGCTCGGTGGAACAACTGCTGGGCACCGGCTCGGGGGGAGCCGAACGCCTGGTGTTCCGGGGAGTCTTCAATGTGTCCGCGATCACCCGCCAGACCCCAAGGGGAATGTTTTCCTAAACGTGATGCGGTGCGCTGTCTTCCGTTATCCGGACGTCGTGATCGCGTGAGCGGACCAACTCGGCCGCTATTCGACCAGACCGGACATCCCGCTCAACTCATGCCGTGCAGGAGTGAATTGGGGGAACCGAAGCGACGGAAGGGACGTAAGGGTACGGAGCCGGACGGCGGTGTCGGACGGAGACGTCAGTACGGGCGGGGCGCGGCCGGCGGGTAGCCGTAGCCGGGGGCGGGCGGGGCCGCCGGGGCGGCGTGCGCGTCGCGGTCGTAGAACGGCCGGGCGTTCGCGTGCAGCCACATCGCGACCGGGTCGTACGCGTCGGACATCGCGACCGTGGAGACCGGCAGGCCCTCGGGGACGGCGGTGACGGTCTGGAGCATCATCGTCCGCACCGCCTCGACGGAGCCGGGCGAGGAGTCGTAGAGGTCCAGGCCGATCGCGAGGTACGGGGAGCCGAGCGCGGGCTGCACCCAGGCGCGGCGCAGCGAGCGCACCGCCGGGGTGCGGTGGGCGTTCTGCGTGAGCAGGGCGTAGAACTGCGGGATCTCCAGCGCGGGTTCGGTCAGCCGCAGGGGTCCGGCGGGCATCCGGTCGAGGCCGGTGGCGATGCGGCGCAGATCGGCCCAGGGGATGCCGACGCCGCCGCCGGGAGCGTGCGGATTCAGCCAGATTCCCCAGCGGTCGGGGTAGAGGGCGCGGGCGATCTCGATCCCGGCGACCAGCTCGTGGGCGCGGTTCCAGCCGGAGGCGGCGAGCTCCTGGGCGGAGGTGACGCAGGGCGCGTAGCCGAAGCCGTCGACCTCCATGTTCCCGTACTGGGCGTCGGGCGAGCCGGGCGAGCCCTGCCAGAGCAGCATCCGGACGTCGGCGGCGGCGAGGGCGTGCAGCAGCCGCTCGTATGTGTCATGGCGCCCGGGTGCCACCTGGCGCAGCATGTGCTCGACAGTGTCGGCCGCGGCGGTGCCTGACGCGCTCACCTTTGGGTCCCGCCCCTCGTCGTCCGCATCGCGGTGTGGATCGGCTTGAATCAGTTCAGCTTGAATCAGTTCAGCTTAGACAAGGGGACGCTCACACGGCGGCGCGCTGGTAGAAGGGGCGCACCTTCGCCAGCATCCAGTCGCCGACCGGGTCCTGTGCCACGTCGAGCAGGATGAGGTTGACCGGCCAGGCCGTCTCGATCCGGCCGAGGGCGCGGCCGAGGGCGTCGAGCGGTCCGTGGCGGTCGGCTTCGGGGGCGGTGAGCTGGACCCCGATGAAGAGGGCGGGCTCGGTGCCCTCGACGCTGGCCAGGACGCGGCGGGCGGTCGCCACGGTTCCCAGCGCCTCGAACTCGGCGGAGGCGGCGGAGAGGAAGTCGACGGGGTCGTCCTGCCAGTCGGGCTCGAAGAGGCGGACGCGTCCGCCGCTGGCGGGCCCGTCGAGCGCGGTGCGGCCGGTCCGGCAGAGCTCGGCGACGGCGGGCGGGGGCAGCGGGATGCCGACGGTGCCGCCCGGGTTCACGGCGATGCCGAGCTGCGGGGGCAGGCCGCGGGCGAAGTCGCGGGCCGGGGCCACGGTGAAGGACATGTGGGAGCCGACGCAGGCCAGGAACTGCTGCTCGGAGCTGAAGACGGGCACGTAGGCGTAGCCGTCTATCTCCAGGGTGGGCAGGTCGAGGTCGCTGCTGTCGGGGCCCCCGCCGTTGGGCAGCGGCACCCAGACGGGGCTGCGCCCGAGCACCTCGACCAGCCGGCCGCCGGCGGCGGGGCTGCCGAGCGAGGCGGCCAGCACTTCCTCGAGCTCATTGCCGGGCCACGTCACGTCCACGGTTCTCTTCATTCCCCTCTCGCGCCCGGCGCGTCCGGCACCTGGTGCGGTTCAGCACCTTAACGGCGTGTCGGGGCCGCCGTGACCGAAAAGGGCGCGGAAGGGGCGCGGAGTGGTTCAGGACACGTCCCGGAATCCGATCTTCCGCAGGGTGTCGGCCGCGTCCCGGTCGAGCAGGGTGACCGAGGAGCAGCCCGGCGGCAGCAGGCCCGCCTCGGCGGTGCGGACCAGCCGGGAGACGGCCCGCCGGTGCCGGGCGAAGGCGTAGCCGGAGACGCCCCGGCCGCGGGCGAGCTGGCCCTCGCGGGCGGTCTCGGGCCCGACGTCGAGCAGGATCAGGTGCAGGGCGGTGCCGCGGCGGCGGGCCTCGCGGGCGAGCCAGCCGCGCACCCAGGACTGGGTGCCGCAGTCGTGGACGACGACGCCGGCGCCGGAGCGCAGGGCGCGGCGGAGCCCGGCGTAGTGGGCGAGGCGGGCGAGCGGGCGGTAGACCGCGTACGGCAGGAAGCGGGGCAGCCGGGCCTCCCAGCGCTCGCGGGTGTGCTGCGAGTCGATGGCGCGGCCCTCGGCGGTGCGGGCCATGAGGGTCGACTTGCCGCTGCCGGGCAGCCCGGAGACGACGACGACGTCGCCGGTGGCGTAGGAGAGGGCGCGGGGGCCCCGGCCGCCGCGCTCGCGCAGGTCGCGCAGGAGCCGGCCGCGGCGGCGGGTGCGGGCGCGGGCCCGTCCTCCGGCGCGCGGCACGGGTATGCCCGCTCCGGTCGCGTAGGCGCCGGCGTGCCCGACAGTCCGCACCGGTGTCCTCGGCGGCATCTGCATCGCGTCTCTCCCCCTGGTAGGCCCTGCGGAGACCCTTGCCCATGAAGTGTAAAGAAAGGGTAATGAGACGCAAGCGATATGCCGGGCCGAACCGCCGTGCAATGATGTGCGCGCAAGCGCTCGCACGAGCGTCCACAACCTCATAACGGCCGCTCGAATCCGCGCGGGAGAGTTCCGGTCACGCACCGCAGTCACAGGGGTGCGTCCGGGCGCCGAAGGAGCAAGTTCCTCCCTTGAATCTCTCAGGCCCCGTACCGCGTGGATGAGGCAGATCTGAAAAGCGGACCGCGCACGTCGCGCGGTCCCACCCAAGGTGCAAGCCGGGGATGCCCCCGGTGAACCTCTCAGGTTCCATGACAGATGGGGAGGACCGTCCTCCGTCATGCATGTCGTGCCCCGCACGCCCTGGGACCCGGGAGCCACCCGATGAGCACTGCCCCCCGCCTCACCGCCCTCGACGCACTGCACCGTTCGCTGGGCGCGACCATGACCGACTTCGCGGGCTGGGACATGCCGCTGCGCTACGGCAGCGAGCGCGACGAGCACAACGCCGTCCGCAACCAGGCCGGTCTCTTCGACCTCTCGCACATGGGCGAGATCACCGTCACGGGCCCGCAGGCCGTGGAGCTCCTGGACTACGCCCTGGTCGGCAACATCTCGACCGTGGGCAACGGGCGCGCCCGCTACACGATGATCTGCCAGGAGGACGGCGGCATCCTGGACGACCTGATCGTCTACCGCCTGGGCGAGACCGAGTACATGGTCGTCGCCAACGCCTCCAACGCCCAGATCGTGCTGGACGCGCTGGTCGAGCGCTCCGAGGGCTTCGACGCCGAGGTCCGCGACGACCGCGACGCGTACGCGCTGCTCGCCGTCCAGGGCCCGGAGTCCCCCGGCATCCTGAAGGCGATCACCGACGCCGACCTGGACGGCCTGAAGTACTACGCCGGGCTGCCCGGCACCGTCGCGGGCGTCCCCGCGCTGATCGCCCGCACCGGCTACACCGGCGAGGACGGCTTCGAGCTGTTCCTGAAGCCCGAGCACGCCGAGGGCGTGTGGCGGGCGCTGACCGAGGCGGGCAAGGACGTCGGCCTGATCCCCTGCGGCCTGTCCTGCCGCGACACGCTCCGCCTGGAGGCGGGGATGCCGCTGTACGGCCACGAGCTGACCACCGCGCTGACCCCGTTCGACGCGGGCCTGGGCCGGGTCGTCAAGTTCGAGAAGACCACCAACGAGGGTCGCTTCGTCGGCCGCGAGGCGCTGGAGAAGGCCGCCGAGCGCGCCGAGACCGCGCCGCCGCGCAAGCTGGTCGGCCTGATCGCCGAGGGCCGCCGGGTGCCGCGCGCCGGCTTCTCCGTCGTCGCGAACGGCCAGGTCGTCGGCGAGGTCACCTCCGGCGCCCCGTCCCCGACCCTCGGCAAGCCGATCGCCATCGCGTACGTGGACGCGGAGCTCGCCGCGCCCGGCACCGAGGGCGTCGGCGTGGACATCCGCGGCGCGCACGAGCCGTACGAGGTCGTGGCGCTGCCGTTCTACAAGCGCCAGAAGTGACACGCCGGAACCCGAGTGGCGCGCCCAGGCTCGCTTGGGCCTGAGAAGTGACGTTTCCCTCACCCGTTCGTCTCACTTCGTGTCTCACCCCGCAAGACCCACGTTCATCAGTACTCCCCCGATCCAGGAGAATCAGGTCATGAGCAACCCCCAGCAGCTGCGCTACAGCAAGGAGCACGAGTGGCTGTCGGCCGTCGAGGACGGCGTCGCCACCATCGGCATCACCGAGCACGCCGCCAACGCGCTCGGTGACATCGTCTACGTGCAGCTCCCCGAGGTCGGCGACACCGTGACCGCGGGCGAGACCTGCGGCGAGCTGGAGTCCACCAAGTCCGTCAGCGACCTGTACGCCCCGGTGACCGGTGAGGTCGTCGCGGCCAACCAGGACGTCGTCGACGACCCGTCGCTCGTGAACTCCGCTCCGTTCGAGGGTGGCTGGCTGTTCAAGGTGCGCCTCGCGGGCGAGCCGGACGACCTGCTCACCGCCGACGAGTACACCGCCTTCACCGCCGGCTAAACCGAGACCCCCAGGGATCGATTCATGTCGCTTCTGAACACCCCTCTCCACGAGCTGGACCCCGACGTCGCCGCCGCCGTCGACGCCGAGCTCCGCCGCCAGCAGTCCACCCTCGAAATGATCGCCTCGGAGAACTTCGCTCCGGTCGCGGTCATGGAGGCCCAGGGCTCGGTCCTCACCAACAAGTACGCCGAGGGCTACCCCGGCCGCCGCTACTACGGCGGCTGCGAGCACGTCGACGTGGCCGAGCAGATCGCCATCGACCGGATCAAGGACCTGTTCGGCGCCGAGTACGCCAACGTGCAGCCCCACTCCGGCGCCTCCGCCAACCAGGCCGCCCTCTTCGCGATCGCCCAGCCGGGCGACACGATCCTCGGCCTGGACCTGGCGCACGGCGGTCACCTGACCCACGGCATGCGCCTGAACTTCTCCGGCAAGCAGTTCAACGTGGTCGCGTACCACGTGGACGAGGCCGGTCTGGTCGACATGGCCGAGGTCGAGCGCCTCGCCAAGGAGCACCGCCCCAAGGTGATCATCGCGGGCTGGTCCGCCTACCCGCGCCAGCTGGACTTCGCCGAGTTCCGCCGGATCGCCGACGAGGTCGAGGCGTACCTGTGGGTCGACATGGCCCACTTCGCCGGCCTGGTCGCGGCGGGTCTGCACCCGAACCCGGTCGAGCACGCGGACGTGGTCACCTCGACCACGCACAAGACGCTCGGCGGCCCGCGCGGCGGCATCATCCTGGCGAAGAAGGAGTTCGCCAAGAAGCTGAACTCCTCGGTCTTCCCCGGCTTCCAGGGCGGCCCGCTGGAGCACGTGATCGCGGCCAAGGCCGTCTCCTTCAAGGTCGCGGCCTCGGAGGAGTTCAAGGAGCGCCAGCAGCGCACCCTGGACGGCGCCCGGATCATCGCCGAGCGCCTGGTCCAGGACGACGTCACCGCCCACGGCGTCTCCGTGCTGTCCGGCGGCACCGACGTGCACCTGCTCCTCGTCGACCTGCGCGACTCGGAGCTCGACGGCCAGCAGGCCGAGGACCGGCTCCACGAGGTCGGCATCACGGTCAACCGGAACGCCGTTCCGAACGACCCGCGCCCGCCGATGGTCACCTCCGGTCTGCGCATCGGCACGCCGGCCCTCGCGACCCGCGGCTTCCAGGCCGAGGACTTCGCCGAGGTCGCCGACATCATCGCCGAGACGCTGAAGCCCGGCTTCGACGCCGAGGCGCTGAAGGCCCGGGTGACGGCGCTCGCCGACAAGCACCCGCTGTACCCCGGCCTGAAGTAATTTCGTACCCTTTTGTTACCGGACCCGTCCGGGTCCGTTCGTACGAAACCTCCGGGGCACCGCGCACACTGGACAGTGAGCGCGGTGCCCCGGCCCGTGCACCACGCTCTTCGTTTCTGCGCCACCCCGGCAGACAACGGCGTCTAGCCCTCACAAGGAGTCCCCCGTGGCCATCTCGGTCTTCGACCTGTTCTCGATCGGCATCGGCCCGTCCAGCTCCCACACGGTGGGCCCCATGCGCGCGGCCCGGATGTTCGCCCGCCGGCTGAAGAACGAGGGCCTGCTCGCCCACACGGCGGCGATACGAGCGGAGCTGTACGGCTCGCTCGGCGCCACCGGCCACGGCCACGGCACCCCGAAGGCCGTCCTGCTGGGCCTGGAGGGCAGCTCCCCGCGCACCGTCGATGTCGAGAAGGCCGACGACGAGTTCGAGCGGATCAAGGCGAGCGGCCGGATCAACCTGCTCGGGATGCACGAGATCCCGTTCTCCTTCGACGACGACCTGATCCTGCACCGCCGCAAGGCGCTGCCGTACCACGCCAACGGCATGACGGTCTTCGCGTACGACGCCGAGGGCGCGCTCGTCCTGGAGAAGACGTACTACTCGGTCGGCGGCGGCTTCGTCGTGGACGAGGACGCTGTGGCCGGGGAGAACCCGATCGTCCCCGAGGACACCGTCCTGAAGTACCCCTTCCGCACCGGCGACGAGCTGCTCCGGCTCGCCAAGGACACCGGCCTGTCGATCTCCTCGCTGATGCTGGAGAACGAGAAGGCGTGGCGCACCGAGGACGAGATCCGCGCCGGTCTGCTGGAGATCTGGCGGGTCATGCAGGCGTGCGTCTCGCGCGGCATGTCCCGCGAGGGCATCCTGCCCGGCGGCCTGAAGGTCCGCCGCCGCGCCGCCACCTCGGCCCGCAAGCTGCGCTCCGAGGGCGACCCGGCCGCGCACGCGATGGAGTGGATCACCCTCTACGCGATGGCCGTGAACGAGGAGAACGCGGCGGGCGGGCGCGTGGTCACCGCCCCCACCAACGGCGCCGCCGGCATCATCCCCGCCGTCCTGCACTACTACATGAACTTCAACTCCGGCTCCTGCACCCCGGAGGAGAAGGAGGACGGCGTGGTCCGCTTCCTCCTCGCCGCGGGCGCGATCGGCATGCTCTTCAAGGAGAACGCCTCGATCTCCGGCGCCGAGGTCGGCTGCCAGGGCGAGGTCGGCTCGGCCTGCTCGATGGCGGCGGGTGCCCTCGCCGAGGTCCTCGGCGGCTCCCCCGAGCAGGTGGAGAACGCGGCCGAGATCGGCATGGAGCACAACCTGGGCCTCACCTGCGACCCGGTCGGCGGCCTGGTCCAGATCCCGTGCATCGAGCGCAACGGCATGGCGGCGGTCAAGGCCGTCACGGCGGCGAAGATGTCGATGCGCGGCGACGGCAGCCACCTGGTCTCCCTCGACAAGGTCATCAAGACCATGAAGGAGACGGGCGCGGACATGAGCGTGAAGTACAAGGAGACGGCGCGCGGCGGCCTGGCCGTGAACATCATCGAGTGCTGATCGCGCTCTGATCGCGCGCTGATCCCGTACTGACGGGCACCCGTATCCGGTTCATCACGGTGGTGAACCGGATGCGGCCGTCCGGCCATTCGCCCAATCTTGACATGTACAGGCCAAAGCATGCTGTCGCGGGATGGAAACCGGTAGACGGCAAGGTCTTTCCGGGCAACCGAAAATGCACTGGAAAGCGCATTTCCGAAGATCGAAAGGGTAATTCCATGTGCCCGTTCGCACGCTTTTTTCGGATTCCGGCCAGACCCATTCGGCGGCGCGCGAAGAACAAGCCATTTCCTGGATTCCGGTAACCCTGCGGCCACTTTGATCGGATAGCTTCCGCCACCAGTGGAGCTTGATCACACGAGGGTGGTTATCCAGATGAACAAGAAGGTCCTGGGTGTTCTCGGCGCGGCCGTGCTGTCGTTCGGCGTTGTCTCGCCGGCCAGTGCGGCGGGGCCGGGGTACGACCTGATCACGATGGGCGTGGGGAGCAAGACCCTCGGAATCGCCTATGTGGACAACGGCTATTCCGGGTCGCGTATCGAGTTCCG
>NZ_JBEZHM010000112.1:0-10885 GCF_040650575.1 Streptomyces sp. NPDC048659
CGCCGCCACTTGGCCAGGGACTCCGCCGAGTACACCCCGGCCCCGATCGCCCACTCGAACGGCCAGCCGGCGAAGTCCGCGGCCTGGCGCTTGAGCCACTGCGACAGGTGCTCAGCCTCCGCGCTGGGCTCCACGACCTGGCCGTCGGCGTTGACGAACACGTTCTGCCAGAACGGCCCGGTGACCTCGTACAGGCGGCTGGCCAGGTCCTCCGTCTGCCCAGGGCGCCGTAGCGGCCGGTTGGAGCTGGATCCCAGCAGGGAATGGAAGCGGCCGTTGCCCGGCATCACGGTGCCGTCCTTGCCGCCCGTGGTGCGGGTGGCGCCCGCGACCACGACGGACAGCAGCTGCTCCGCCGCCGCCAGGTTCAGGGCCAGGCTCGAGAACTCCTCACGGAAGATGGGCAGGAACCGGACCTCACGCAGGACCTGGGGCAGACCCTGCTTCGAGGTGTCCCAGCCCCGGAAGAGCTGCTGGACGTCGCCGCGGATCGAGCCGTACAGGCAGGCCTGGACAACCTGGGTGGTGGACTTGCCGCACTGGCCCTCGCCCACGAGGTTCAGGATGCAGGCGGGCAGGCCCAGGACTTCCAGGAGCGGCGCGGCGAACGCGGCGCCGAGCACGAGGGCGGTGGGCCCGTGGCCGTGGCCGAAGTAGCCGGCCATCGCCCAGAAGTCGCGGGCGGCGTCTTCCTCGCCGCAGGTGACCCGGTAGCCGATGTCCTGGGCGTTGGCCTCCGGCATCACCAGCGCCCCGTCAGCGGAGCGGGAGACGCGGGAGGGGACCTCGGGGGTATCGAGCGACTGCTTGCGGATCATCGTGGCGAACGCCTGCACGGCGTCACGGCCGGACGGCTTCTGCACACCGATCTTCCCTGCCCAGGTCCCGGTGTCCAGCTCGTCCTCGCTGACGATGCGGGGTCCCTCGATCGTGTCGATGAGGTAGCGGATGCCGTTGTGCTTGCCGTCCTCGGACCGGGCCGTGACCAGGCCGACGACCTTCGGCACGAAGCCGATCACGTGCGGCTGGCCGCCCCGGGCGGGGCTGTGCATGATCGCGCGGTCGATGGGGTTGTAGTACCACCCGGCGCGCATCCCGGCGATCGGCTCAAGTACGCCGAACGTGGTTGATGGAGGCTGCTGTGGTGTGGCGTCACCCTCGTCTGCGGGGGTGGGACGCTTCTGCATGTATGGGGCCTTCCTGACAATGCAGTAGCCCGCTGCTGTGGTGGTGGGGGAGAAATCTCCCCTACACTCGACAGCGAGCTATCGACTCAGGCGAGGCCCTTCGGGATAGGTGCTGGAACACCAATGACCCCGTGGGGTCCTCGCCATTTCTGGGATCAAGTAGCGGTGAGCCTACGCCCTGTACCGGACAGCTCCGCCGCGGGTTTTCCTTCGCAGGTGGACAACCCCTTGACCGGCTTCGATTCCTAGGTGGTCAAGGGGGTCTGAGCCTTCGATCACCCGGCCCCCTTCCGGCTCGCCTGGCGCTTGGGCCGGACCTCGATCCCGGCCTCTTGCAACCAGCCGTAGAACACCCCAGGGCTGACCTGCGCCAGGTCCTGGGTCCGCCGGCGGGGGGAGCCGACTCGCACGGCGTTGACGGCCGCGGCCCCGAGGGGCTTGAGCAGCTCGTCGGCCTGCCTTAGCAGCTCAGCGCGGCGCCTTCCCAAGTCGGCCACTTCCCGGAGGGCGGCAGCCTGCTGTTCTTCTCGCAGCACGCGGTCGTCGTTGGTCACAAGGAGAGCCTATCCCATAAAGAACGGTCCGTGCAGTGCTTGCACGGACCGTTCAACTCGTGTCACAGTAGTCCTGCCCCCGGAAACGAGGGCGGCCCCGGCAGGGTGCTGGACACACCTGTCGCCGAGGCCTGAGACCACCCACCTACGTACATAGGAGGGCGATCCTGTGATGGATCGTATCGGTCGCCGTACGGCGACGAAGCGCCTGGTCCCGGTCACGATGCACGGGAAGACGCACCACATCTCCGAGGACGTTCCCGCGCCGGCCGCGCCGCGCATCCCGATCGACTGGGAGCAGCGGGCCCTGGCCGCCGCCCTGGCCGTGACCGGCGCGCTGACGCTGGCCTCGATCGTGTGGTCCACGGTGAGCATCGGGAACCTGCTGCACGGCGGGGTCGGCTACGCCGCCGCGGCCGTGTTCGACGCCTCGTGGGTCGTGGTGCTACTGATGGAGTACCTGGGCCGCTACGACAAGCAGCGCCGCAAGCGGGCCCGCGTGCTGGGGTGGCTGCTGCTGGTCTTCACGATGGGCGCCATCGCCGGTGACGGCATCGCCCAGGACGACATCGGCCTCGCGATCTGCGGCGCGGCCGTCTCCCTGGTGGCCAAGCTGCTGTGGCTGGGCGTCCTCGGGTACGTCCACCGTGACCTGTCCCCGCACGCCGCCGGGTGGGTCGCGGCGGAGCAGGACGCCGCCGCCGCCGAGCTGGCCATCGCCGGAGTCGACCGCCGCGTCGCCCGCTCCCGGGCCAACGCCGCAGCGCATCGCCTGGCCATTGAGCACCTGTACGGCCCCGGCGCCACCCACGAGGTGACCCGCGCCAGCCGCGCCCAGGACGTCATCGACGTCGAGCCCGAGCCGGACGCAGAGGAACTGCGCCGGGCGGTCGCCGACCAGCTCCGGGCCCGCGAGATCGCCTCCGCCCAGGGCTACGGCCCCGCCTGGCACGCCGCCTCCGCCGAGGCCGACGCCTCGATGCAGGCCGCGATGGACGCGGGCTTCCCGTCCCGCCAGGTCCTGGAGCAGGTGGAGTCCTACCGGCCTTCCGGCATCCGTCGGAACGTTCCGGAAGCTCCGGAAGTCCCGGTATCCGCGCAGCTCAGGACGCCGGAACACGTTCCGGTCTTCCGGAGCGCGACCCCGGAGCGTCCGGAGCAGGACGACGCGGAGGCGGAGGACGGCTACCCGGAGCCGGAGCCCGGCGAGCGGGTGCCGGAGCAGCGTCCGCCGTCGAACCTGCGGGTCGGAGTGCACGCCCTGTACGCGATGGGCATCACGGACGTGGACGACATCGCCCAGCGCCTGGCGGGCGTACTCGGGGAGAGGCCGAACATGGCCAGCGTGGACCGGTACGTTCGCGAGGCGAAGAAGGCCGCGGCGACCTCGAAGGGGCCGGCCGTGCCGCGCGACGGGGACGGGACGGGGTTCTACCGGTGAGCGAGTACGACGAGGGGCGGACCACGGTCGTGGTCCTGGACCCCAACACCGCGCCGGAGAACAGCCCGCTGCGGCGCGCTCTGGAGAACTACCGGGGCCAGGTCGTCACGGTGTGGCCCGAACCGGCCGCATCCCGCCCGGTGTCGGCGCCTGCAAGCCGCTGATCTGCAATTCCGGGGCGGGTGTCCGCTCCGGCCCCTACCCTCGCCACATCCACCCCACCAATGACCGGTCCCGGCGGGACTACCCCCCGCCGGGACCACCCCCACTGAATCCCTGTCAGGCAATCAGGAGGTGCGTACAGCATGACGACTCCAGAAGCCCAGGCACAAACCCCCGCCGCGCCAAGCGAGTCCGGAATCGCTCCGATGACACAGCACGGCCCGGACGCTACGGCCACCGCCCCTACGCCGACCGCTCCCGAGTCGGCCCCGGCCGCGGAGGAGGTCAGCACGCCGGGCGGTCTGCCGGTCATCCCGGCGGTGACCGTGGGCACCACGGGCACGATCGCCACCGTCTCCGCCACGGGCCTGGCCGCCGGGGGAGGAGCCGCCCTGCTGCTGGCCGGAGCGCTCGCCCTGGTGCCCGCCGTGGTCGCGGTGGCCCGGGCCCCGCGCCTGGCGGGCGGTCGGGCCGGGACGCCCCGTCGGGCAGGCGGCGTTCCCACCCAGCGCCCGGGTGCCCGCCCGGCGCCCGCGTCCGCGCTGCGCTCCGCCGGTGCCGGCCTCCGGCGCTCCGGCTCCGGCGGTCGGTCCGGCTCCGGCTCGGGGGCGGCTTCCCCGCGCGCTGGCCGCTCCGGGGCTGGCCTCGGGGCACGTGCCGCCCAGCACGCCGCTGCGGTGCGCCAGGCACGCCGTCAGAGCGCCGCTCAGACCGCCCACGTCGGGCGGACCGCAGCGGGTGCCCAGAAGACCGCCGCACGCCGCCAGTTGGCCGACGGGCGCCGCGACGCCCGCCAGCAGCGCCGCGCCCAGCAGCAGAACTCCGGGGCGGGCACCGGGCGGAGCCGCCTGTCCCTCTCCAAGGGCACAGCAGCAGGCGGTAGGCACCGCGCGCCCAACTCCGGCCGCCAGGGCGCCCAGAGCGCATCTGGCGGGCGCGGCGGGGCCGTTGGGCGCATGTGGAGGGCCGGGCGCGGCGCTGCGGCCCAGACCCTGGCCCGCGCCCGCCGCCGGAACACCACCGCGCCCGCCACCACCGCGCCGAAGGTCGGCGGGAGCAGCACGCCCAGGAGCACGAGCACCCCGGGGCGCGAACCGCGCGGGTTCCTCGCCCGCCGCCGCGCCGCCTACCGGCAGGCCCGGGACCAGATCCGCGACCGCTGGCGCGCCCAGGCCCAGCGACGTCTCGAAGAGCGCGCCCGCACCCGGGCACGGCGCAACGCCCTGCGGCGCAGCGCGGCCCGGTTCCAGGCCCGGCGCGCGCTCGCCGCGCTGGCCGCTACCCCGCTCGGGGTGCTGGCCATGGCCCTGTGGCCGCTGGCCAAGCTGCTCCGGTTCCAGCCGCCGCGCTGGGGCCGGGCGGTGTGGCGCGGGCTCACCCGGGCGGCCACCCAGGCCCGGGTGGAGCGGGACATCGCCGCGTACCAGGACCACGAGCAGGCCGAGGCCGACCGGGCGGAGATGGAGCGCCCCCGGCCCGGAGACGTTGACCGACCCCGCCGCGCCGGCGCGGTCGAACCCACCACCAGCACGACGGAGGCAGACATGACTCAGGGATTCGACTTCCGCGACGCCGCGGCCGACATGCTCACCCAGGCCCAGAGCGCCGAGCCCGGCGGGATGATGCAGGTCCTGGCCCAGATCGAGACCCTTCCCGAGGCCATGGCCGCCATCGCGGAGACGTTCGCGACCGTGGCCGCCCAGTGCTCGCCCGACAACATGCCGCTGCACCCGGCCGTCAACGACGCGCTCAGCGACCTCCACAAGCAGCTCGTCTCCTGCGTGGACGCGGCCGAGGCCGTGGGCGAGCTGTTCCACACCCACCACGAGGCGGACATCGCCCGCCACACCGACGGGCGTACGGCCGAGGAGCTGTGGGACGTCAGCCGCAACGAGGAGTGAGACCTCCTCTCGCACCACCCGGCGGGCGCGCCCCCGCGCGCCCGCCCGTCCCGCACCACCCCAACCACCGATCGAGGGAGTCCTCATGGCCCGGAAGACCGCCGCTGACCACCGCGCCCACCTGGCTCTGGACTGGGCTGCCCGCCACGGGCCCGTCTCCGGACCGCTCGCGATGGCGACCACGTCCATGGCGGTGGCCAGCACCGGAGCGCTCACCCACATGCCGTCCGGCTGGCCGCTCGCGGTCGGCGTGGTCGGAGCCGCCGCGCACGGCATCGGCGCCGGCCTCCGTAAGCGCCTGGGCCGCTTCAGCCTCGCCACCCGCGCCGCCGGGTGGCTGCTGTCCTCCGGCTGGACCTCCGTCGTCATCGCCTCCGACCCCGCCGAGTGGACCGGGCAGCAGGCATGGACCGCGCTGGCCGCCCTGGCCGCCATCACGGTGGGCATCGGCGGAGCCGCGTACGCCGCCGAGGTCCGCGAGGAAGCCGCCGACGACGCCGCCCGCGCCTTGCAGGCCGCCATGGCCGAGGCCGAGATCGCACGCGCCGACTGGAAGACCATCGACGCCTGGATGGCGCTCATCCAGCAGGTCACCCGCGTGCCCGTCGAGTTCGGAGGCGGGTTCACCCGGCGCCCCAACGGCTCGGGGTTCGCCATGGAGATCAGCCTGCCCATCGGCATCACCTCCGACCGCATCGCCGGATACGCCCAGGCCCTGGCCGAAGCCGCGCGCCTGCCTACCGGCTGCCTCGTCCGGATCGAGCGCGCCGGGAAGCAGGGCCACATGATCCTGGACATCGACACCCACGACATGTCCGCCCTCACCACGCGCTACCCGATCGAGGAAGCCGGGACGCCGCTCAGCGTCAACGGCCCCGTGCCGTGGGCCGTCGACCGCTCCGGCCACCCCGTCGAACTGCACCTGCGCGAGGCCTGCGCGCTCATCATCGGCCCGCCCGGCAGCGCCAAGACCACGCTCCTGGACGGCATCGTCGCCTCGTTCGCGCGCTGCACCGACGTGATCGTGATGGCCATGGACGTGGGCAAGCGGTGCGCCGACTTCAAGCACTGGAACCGCCCCTGGCTTGAGGCCGCCGGCCACATCGACCCGCCCGCGGGCACCCCGCGCCCGCCCAAGGACACCCGGCCCGTCATCGACTGGATGGCCACCACCCTGGCCGAGGCCGAGACCATGCTGGACGCCCTGCTGGCGATCGGCGAGCGGCGCCTGGCCGACGCGGCCAACACCAAGCTGCTGCACGTCACCGCACAGCAGCCGATGATCTTCTGCATCATCGATGAGGGCGCCGAGATGCTCGCCTACGAGGGCCGCGACCCCGTACGCAACCGCGTGCGCACGAAGATCGTGGCGGTCATCCGCACCCTGCGCGCCATGGGCATCCGGCTCATCCTCACGGCGACGGACGGCAACGTCTCCAGCCTCGGAGACAGCGCCATCCGCAAGTACTCGCCCGTTCGCGTCGCTCTCACGGCTACCGACTCCGAGGGTGCCTCCGTGGCAAAACTGTTCGGGAGCGTAAAGGGAATCGACGCCCGACAGCTCCGCTCGAAGGGTTCCGGAGTTATCGGCGCGGTTACCGGCGACCCGGACACCGAGATTTACCCGACCGCGATGCGGACGTTTCTCACTGATTCGAGCCTGCACCGCGAGATTGCTATCCGCACGAGCCAATTCCGTTCCCAGCTCGAAAAGTCTGCGGCGGATGCGGCCGGAGACGCCTATATCGAAAGGTGGTCCCCTGAGAACATCACCCGGCTTATCAGCTCCATCGGGGCGACGGAAACCGAGAGTTCCCCGGCGGGCACCAGCACGCGCGGGAAGATCGAGTACCGGCGCACGCTCAACCTGCCCTCGCGGCCGGTGGACGGCAGCGAGGCCGCACAGGCCCCGAAGCAGGAGCAGCAGCCGCAGCCCCAGGACGAGCGCCCGCTGACGGACGCGGACCTGTCCAACCTCCTGGCCGCCCTCGACAAGATCCCCGAGGCGACCGAGGCGGACCGCCCGGCGCCCCGCCAGGAGCAGCCCGAGCCGACCGAGGAGCAGAAGCCGGCCGGACCGGCCTGGCTCCCCCAGGCCATCGACGCGATCCGCGCGAGCGGCGCCGACGGCATGAAGGTGGGCGCCATCGCCGAGGCCATCGGCCTCGACCGCAAGACCGTCCGGACCGCGCTGCGCGCGTGCGACGAACTGGTCTACCGGGACAACGGCCCCCACTCCTGCTACGTCCACCGCGACTACGCCTGACCACGCACAGCTACCGGGTAGTGGGTAGTGGGGCTCTCCCCACTACCCAGCAGGACGGGCCCGGGTGATCGCGGGGGACGGAAACCCGCTCTACAGCGGGCCCCCAGTACCCACTACCCAGTACCCACTACCCAGTAGGCGACCACACTCCGTAACAACCAAGAGCGGGCCTCGTCCGGGATCGGGCGGGGCCCGCGGCACGTCCGGCGCCCGCCGCCCGGCCCTCGCAGACACCCACCTCTTTGTCCGGCTGACGCGTACAAAGAGGTGTCGTCGCGCGGAAGGGGCTTGCCCAGGCGGGGTGATCTGCGGGAACGGACCGACCGCCGAAACCGGGGGTCCCACTCACGGTCCAACCCCCGGTCCCCCGCCTAGAGCACCTGTGCACGCACCCGTGCAGCCCCCCTCCGGTGCAACCCTCGCGCCCGCCCGCCGGCCTTCCCCCGGGGCCTGGGCAAGCCTGGGCTTGCCCACGGCAGGGGGAGGCTTGCCCAGCCTCTCGGGAGGCTTGCCCACCACCCTGGGCAAGTCCTCTCCGGGGGCCGCTGCGGACGTCGGCACGGGTCCGGCTTCGCTCAGACCCCTCTGTAGAGAAGTTGTCGGCGCCCCGGCCCACCGCCCGGAGACCCCTTGTCTCCCAGGTCAGACCCCTTGTCCGCGCCGAGCCTGCCGACAGGTCTGGGGAACCCCAAACGGCACCCGAAACGGGACCCGAAAGGGGACCCCAAACGGGACTCCAAAGAGGACCCGGAACGGAACCTCTCCTCATCCCAAGGCCGACGGATCCCTTTCACAGGTCGGACTTCTCCAGCTCCAGGGGGTGTCGTAGAGAAGTAGTCGGCGCCCGGCGCGGCCCGCCCAGACCCCTTGACATGCAGGTCAGACCCCTTGACCACGACTCACCGCGCCCGACCTGGGGGCAACTTGTAGGGCAACCTGTAGAGCAACTTGTAGGGCAACTTGAAAAGCAACTTGTAGGGCAAGTTGTGGGGCAACCTCGCCCAGGAACCTTGGGAACTTGAACCCTTGGATGCTTGCTGCCACTGTCTGGCCTGACGAACCCCCACTTCCACCCCCGGAAGCAGGCCCGCATGACAGCCCTCCCACCCCACGTCGCCATCGCCAATCACAAGGGCGGCGTCGGCAAGACCGCCCTCTCTCACGGCCTGGCCGTTGCCGCGGCCGAGGCCGGCCAGCGCGTCCTCGCCATCGACATGGACCCCCAGGCCAGCCTCACCCGGCGCCTGCGCGCCCAGATCAGCCCCGACCCCGACGAGCACTTGCGTGCCAGCCTCGCCCACGTCCTGGAGCGCCCCGCCGTCGGCGAGATCCAACGGATCCTCGTCCCCTGCGGGTACGGCGGCATCTACGGCGAGCGCATCCGCATCGCGCCGTCCCACCTCGACCTGGAGCTGGTCGTCCGCAGCGCCGCCCAGGCCGCGAGCGAGCGCCGGCTGCTGCGCGCGCTCGCGGGTGTGGCCGAGGACTTCGACCTGGTCCTCATCGACTGCCCGCCCCGGCTGCTGTGCCACCTCACGGACCTCGCGTGGACCGCGAGCGATGTTCTTCTCATCCCATGTGAGGGCGAATACGAGGCCGTACAGGCCGCGCGCCGGGTAAAGGAAAGGGTGATCGCGGACCGTGACACTCTCAATCCGAAACTCGAAATCGCGGGAATGGTCGTCAGCCGGTACCGCTCGAACCTCACTCTCCACCGCCAGCGCGCCGAAGAGATGGAAAAGATCGTGGGCAAGGAAGGAATGTGCCCGACTCGTCTTCCCGAGTTGGTCTCATTCAAAAAGGCCACCGAGAACGCGCGCCCGCTCGCAGAACTCGGATCCGAGGAACGTCAAATGGCAACGCTGTTCCGAGACGTTTACAAATGGAGCCGCGACCGCATCCAGACCGTAATGAAGGAACCCGCCTGATGCCCGCCTATGAAGAAGTCTCCGAAGAACGTCAGCTTCCCACCCGTCCGCCGAAAGCCCCGGTGAACAACAAGACGGATGAAGTTGCCATCACCACCACCATTCCGACGCCCCTGCGCCGGAAACTCACGCTGGCTCTGGCGGTGCATGAGGTGAAGCTCAAGGATGCCGTTGCCCAGGCCATTGAAGCCTGGGTGGAGAAGCACCCGCCCCGACTCTGACGGCCCCCTTGCGCGTTGCGCACACCCCGTGCGACAGTCTTCCTGTGCGCAACGCGCACACCGCCTACAGGGGAGGAACCCGTCATGTCCGTGACCGTGACCAAGACCGCCGGGAACCGGGCCGAGATCACCTGGGAGCCCCGCGAGGACGACCCCCGGGGCTTCCTGGCGCGCGCGGTGGAGGGCGACCAGCTCGCCTACGCACTCGAAGCCCTCGGCCAGGACGAGGGCCCCCAGAACCCCGCCACGGAGGCTGACGCGGCCCTCCAGGCCGCCATGCACACCACCGCCCTGGCCCGGCTCCTGGAGCGCCGCGCGGCCGTCCAGGTCGTCCACCTCCGCGACGTCCACGGCCTGTCCTGGCGCCGCATCGCCACCGCGCTCCACGACGACCCCGAGCGACAGAGCACCGTCCGCCGGCAGTACGAGGCCGGACGCCGCCACCTCGGCACCTGACCCACAGCGCCTCTCGCAGAAGGTTTCCAAGGATCCAAGGACCCTTGGAAACCTGCACCCCAGGAAACAAGCAAGCTGACCCGGAAGGAACCCGGATGATCCGCGACGCCATCACCTGCGACCGCACCGACTGCCTGGCCATCTACCTCGAACCCGTGGCTGACCCCACCGCCGCACCCGGCCTCGACCACCGGCCGACCCTCGCCCAGGACGTGCTCGACTTCGAGCAGCTCGTGGACGTCGCGGGCTGGGTCCGCGACGACAAGGCCGGCCACTCCTGCCCGGCCTGCGCCGCGGGGCGCGGCCCGGTCCTCGAACGCGGGGAGTGCCCGACCTGCACCGGCCGCACCGTCGACCTGGCCGACGGCGAGACCTGCCACTACTGCCGCACGGTCGTCCCCCACCGGGACGACCTGGACGACGCCCTGTGGGACGGCCGGGGCATCGTCATCACCGAGGACGGCGCCAAGCCCGGGGGCGACGACTGGAACTGACTCCGGCTCACCAATTCGCCTACCCAACCCATTTTGAAAGGGAATCGGGTAGGCGAATTGGTCGCCCTTCAACCTGCATTCCCCGGCGCTCATTTCACGAGGTCAGAGCCGCTGAATCTCCGTCAGCCATCTTGCTTTGTCTGCCCCTATCAAGCCGTTTTTCCTTTCTGTAATTCGCCGCGTGGTGTAGACCACTTGCCCGGACCGGGTCGGATCACGTACCGTGACAATCACCGGCCCCCGCACCCCTCTTGACGCCCGTTCACCGCGCCTAC
>NZ_JBEZHM010000113.1:0-10514 GCF_040650575.1 Streptomyces sp. NPDC048659
GAGTGGGCGACAGATCCAGCGTGACGCGGATGGGTTCGGTGCGGATCTTCTTCGCGGCCTCGGTGGTCCTCGGCGCGGCCGGCTCCTGGCTGCCTTCCGGACGTGGCGGCGCCCGGAACGAGCGAAGCGAAGTGGAGGTCGCAGTCCGGAACACCCCCACCCCCGCTCCACCCCCGCCCGGCCACGGGCCGCCCGCGCCCGCCCGGCGCCCCGGGCCCCCTCACTCCCCGGGCCCCCTGCTCACCCCCGGGCCCCTCGCCCCCGGCCCCTCGCCCGCCCCCGGGCCCCCTCCTCACCCCCCGGCCAGCACCTCCCGCAGCTGCGCCAGCCCCCAGTCCAGGTCCTCCTTGCTCACGACCAGCGGCGGAGCGATCCGGATGGTGGACCCGTGGGTGTCCTTCACCAGCACCCCCCGCCCCATCAGCCGCTCCGACACCTCCCGCCCCGTGCCGACCGAGGGCGCCACGTCCACCCCGGCCCACAGCCCGCGCCCGCGCACCTCCTCCACCGCGCCGCCGCCCACGAGCAGCCCCAGCTCCGCGTGCAGATGGTCGCCGAGCTCGGTGGCCCGCTGCTGGTACTCGCCGGTCTCCAGCATCGCGATGACCTCCAGCGCCACCGCGCAGGCCAGCGGATTCCCGCCGAACGTCGACCCGTGCTCACCCGGCCGGAACACCCCGAGCACGTCCCGGTCCGCGACCACCGCCGAGACCGGCACCACACCGCCCCCGAGCGCCTTGCCCAGCACGTACACGTCGGGCACCACGCCCTCGTGCTCGCACGCGAAGGTGCGCCCCGTGCGCCCGAGCCCCGACTGGATCTCGTCGGCCATGAACAGCACGCCCCGCCGCGAGGTCAGCTCCCGCACCCCGCGCAGATAGCCCGCCGGCGGCACCAGCACCCCCGCCTCGCCCTGGATCGGCTCGACGAGCACGGCGACCGTGTTCTCGGTGACCGCCGCCTCCAGGGCGGTGAGGTCCCCGTACGGCACGATCTCGAAGCCCGGCGTGTACGGCCCGTAGTGGGCGCGGGCCTCGTGGTCCGTGGAGAAGCTGACGATCGTCGTCGTGCGGCCGTGGAAGTTGTTGGCCGCCACCACGATCTTCGCGTGCCCGTCCGGCACGCCCTTCACCTCGTACCCCCACTTCCGCGCCGTCTTCACCGCCGTCTCCACGGCCTCCGCGCCCGTGTTCATCGGCAGCACCGCCTCCTTGCCGCACAGCGCGGCCAGCCGCCCGCAGAACTCGCCGAAGCGGTCGTGGTGGAAGGCGCGGGAGGTGAGCGTCACGCGGTCGAGCTGCGCCCGTGCCGCGTCCAGCAGCCGCGGGTTGCGGTGCCCGAAGTTGAGCGCCGAGTACCCGGCGAGCATGTCCAGGTAGCGGCGCCCCTCGACGTCGGTCACCCACGCGCCTTCGGCGGTGGCGACGACCACGGGCAGGGGGTGGTAGTTGTGGGCGCTGTGCGCGTCCGCGGCAGCGATCTCGTCTTGCGTCCTCGACACGGGATCTCCGTTCGTCCTGCGGCCAGGGGCTGGTGTCCCCTTTCTTATCGTCGCTCGGATGCCGGACGGGGAAACCTCGCGTGACGGCACGCCCGCTAGGCTGGAAACACGCACGGCGACTGGCGTACGGGGAAACGACCCCGGGGGAGCCGCGCGCGGCCAGCCACACGAGGTGCCGCCCGCCTGGGCATCACGGGAACCGACCGGGTCCCGTGCGGCGCCGAGGCGTCCCGGGACCGTCCCGCCGAACCCCGGAGCGACGCCATGACGACGCACCCCACCACCCACGCCACCACCCACCCCGCCCTCGCCGCCGCCGATCCCGACCTCGCCGCCCTCGTCGGCGCGGAGGAGCGGCTCCAGGCGGAGACCCTGCGGCTCATCCCGAGCGAGAACTACGTCTCCGCCGCCGTCCTGGAAGCCTCCGGCACGGTGCTCCAGAACAAGTACAGCGAGGGCTACCCGGGCCGCCGCTACTACGAGGGCCAGCAGGTCATCGACCAGGTCGAGAGCCTGGCCGTGGACCGCGCCAAGGCCCTCTTCGGCGTCGAGCACGCGAACGTGCAGCCCTACTCCGGCTCCCCGGCCAACCTCGCCGTGTACCTGGCGTTCGCGAACCCCGGCGACACGGTCATGGGCATGGCCCTGCCGATGGGCGGCCACCTCACCCACGGCTGGGGCGTCTCGGCCACCGGCACCTGGTTCCGGGGCGTCCAGTACGGCGTGCGCCACGAGGACGGGCTGATCGACTTCGACCAGGTGCGCGAGCTCGCGCTCAAGGAGCGGCCGAAGGTGATCTTCTGCGGCGGCACCGCGCTGCCCCGCACGATCGACTTCGCCGCGTTCGGCGAGATCGCCCGCGAGGCCGGCGCGGTGCTGGTCGCGGACGTGGCGCACATCGCGGGCCTGATCGCGGGCGGCGCCCACCCGTCCCCGGTGCCGCACGCCGACGTGGTCTCGACGACCACCCACAAGACCCTGCGCGGCCCGCGCGGCGCGATGCTGATGTCCCGCGCGGAGCACGCGAAGGCCCTCGACAAGGCGGTCTTCCCCGGCCTCCAGGGCGGCCCGCACAACCAGACCACCGCCGCCATCGCGGTGGCCCTGCGGGAGGCGGCCCAGCCCTCGTTCCGTACGTACGCGCACGCGGTCGTCGCCAACGCCAAGGCGCTCGCGGAGGCGCTGCTGGCCCGCGGCTTCGACCTGGTCTCCGGCGGCACCGACAACCACCTGATCCTGATCGACCTGACCCCGAAGGAGGTCCCCGGCAAGATCGCCGCGAAGGCCCTGGACCGGGCGGGCATCGTCGTGAACTACAACACCGTGCCGTACGACACCCGCAAGCCCTTCGACCCGTCCGGCATCCGGATCGGCACCCCGTCCCTGACCTCCCGGGGCCTGGACGTGACGCACATGCCGCAGGTCGCGGAGTGGATCGACCGCGCCGTCACGGCGGCGGGCAAGGGCGACGAGGCGGCCCTGGCCGCCGTGCGCGCGGAGGTCGCCGAGCTGATGGCGGCCCACCCGGCCCCGGGCCTGCCCGCCTGACCGGACCGGCCCCGCGCACCTCCCTCCCCGCCCCGGGAGGGAGGTGCGTCACACGGCAGCGAGGGCAGTCCGGGATCGCGCCGGGCACCTGAGAGAATGATGAGCATGGCCTCTGACAGTCCTCGTGTGCTCTCCGGAATCCAGCCCACCGCAGGCTCGTTCCACCTCGGCAACTACCTCGGCGCCGTCCGCCAGTGGGTGGCGCTGCAGGAGTCCCACGACGCCTTCTACATGGTGGTGGACCTGCACGCCATCACGGTCCCGCAGGACCCCGCCGCGCTGCGCGCCAACACCCGGCTCGCCGCCGCCCAGCTGCTGGCCGCGGGCCTCGACCCGGAGCGCTGCACCCTCTTCGTGCAGAGCCACGTGCCCGAGCACACGCAGCTCGCCTGGCTGATGAACTGCCTCACGGGCTTCGGCGAGGCGTCCCGCATGACGCAGTTCAAGGACAAGTCGGCCAAGCAGGGCGCGGGCAACGCGACCGTCGGCCTCTTCACGTACCCGATCCTCCAGGTCGCGGACATCCTGCTCTACCAGGCCCACCAGGTCCCGGTCGGCGAGGACCAGCGCCAGCACATCGAGCTGACCCGCGACCTCGCGGAGCGGTTCAACGGGCGCTTCGGCGAGACGTTCACGATCCCGGCGCCGTACATCCTCAAGGAGACGGCGAAGATCTACGACCTCCAGGACCCGTCGATCAAGATGAGCAAGTCGGCGTCGACGCCGAAGGGCCTCATCAACCTGCTCGACGACCCGAAGACGACGGCGAAGAAGGTCAAGAGCGCCGTCACGGACACCGACACGGTGATCCGCTTCGACCCGGAGCACAAGGCCGGCGTCTCCAACCTGCTCACGATCATGTCCGTGCTCACCGACACGTCGGTCCCCGACCTGGAGAAGAGCTACGAGGGCAAGATGTACGGCGCCCTGAAGACCGACCTGGCCGAGGTCATGGTGGACTTCGTCACGCCGTTCCGGACCCGGACGCAGGAATATCTGGACGACCCGGAGACGCTGGACTCGGTCCTGGCCAAGGGCGCGGAGAAGGCGCGCGCGGTAGCGGCGGAGACGCTGGCGCAGGCGTACGACCGGATGGGCTTCCTGCCCGCCAAGCACTGAGCCCTGGGGCCCTGGCCACGAGGGTGGTGCAGGCCGCACACTGGCGCCTGCACCACTCGTGCGCACGTCCCGACCCGTGCGCACGCCTCGACTTTCGACGACCGACGAACGACGACCGATGACCGACGACGGAGGAGGACGACGTGGGGACCGTAACGCTCGGCGTTTCGATCGCGGTCCCGGAGCCTCACGGCAGCCGCCTTCAGGAGCGGCGCGCAAGCTTCGGGGATCCCGCCGCGCACGGCATCCCGACCCACGTCACGCTGCTCCCGCCGACCGAGGTGGCCGAGGAGCGGCTGCCGGAGATCGCGGCGCACCTCGCCGGGATCGCGGCGGGCAGCGAGCCCTTCCCGATGCGCCTTGAGGGCACCGGCACCTTCCGCCCGCTCTCCCCGGTCGTCTTCGTCCAGCTCGTCGAGGGCGCGTCCGGCTGCGACCGGCTCCAGGAGCGGGTGCGCGACGCCTCGGGCCCGGTCACGCGCGAGCTGCAGTTCCCGTACCACCCGCACGTGACCGTCGCCCACGGCATCGCCGAGGAGGCGATGGACCGGGCGTTCACCGAGCTCGCCGGCTACGAGGCGGAGTGGCTGTGCCGCTCCTTCGCGCTGTACGAGCAGGGCCCGGACGGCGTGTGGCGCAAGCTGTGCGACTACGAGTTCGGCAGCGGCCGTACGGTCTCGGCGGTGCCGGCCCAGTGCGGCAGCCCGGCCGAGGCCCCGGCGACCACGCCGGCGGTCTGACCCGGGGTCCGACCGGGGGTATCCGACGGGCCCGGGCCCCCTCGGCCCCCCCTCGTGTCACACCGGCAGCCGCCGGAACACCCCGCGCGGCACGTGCCGCAGCGCCGACATCACCACCCGCAGCCCGCCCGGCACCCACACCGTCTCCGAGCGGCGCCGCAGCCCCAGCTCGATCGCGGTCGCGACCGCCTCGGGCGTGGTCGCGAGCGGCGCCTGCGGCAGGCCCTCGGTCATCCGGGTGCGGACGAAGCCGGGCCGGACGACCATCACGTGCACGCCGGTGCCGTGCATCGCGTCCCCGAGGCCCTGCGCGAAGGCGTCGAGGCCCGCCTTGGACGAGCCGTAGATGAAGTTGGCCCGCCGGGCCCGCTCCCCGGCCACCGACGACAGCACCACCAGCGAGCCGTGCCCCTGCGCCTGGAGCGCCTGCGCGCAGACCAGGCCGGCCGAGACGGCGCCGGTGTAGTTGGTCTGGGCGACCCGGACGGCCGCGGGCGGGTCGGACTCGTCGCGCGCCTGGTCGCCGAGGACCCCGAAGGCGAGCAGCACCATGTCGATGTCGCCCTCGGTGAAGAGCTTCCCGAGCCGCTCCTCGTGCGACTCGGTGTCCAGCGCGTCGAAGGGCACGGCGCGCACGTCGGCGCCGAGCGCGCGCAGCGACTCCGCGGCGGCGGTGAGCTCGGGGGAGGGGCGCCCGGCCAGCCACACGAGCCGGGTGCGGCGCGCGATCAGCCGCCGCGCGGTGGCGAGGCCGATCTCGGAGGTGCCGCCGAGAACGAGCAGGGACTGCGGGGCGCCGAAGGCGTCCTTCATGGCGTTCACGCTCCTCAGAGAGACGGGGACGGGGACGGGGACAGGGAGAAGGGGAGACGGGGCCGGGGGCTCACAGCCCCAGGCGGCGGGACAGGTCGGAGACGAACACCCCGGTGGGGTCGAGCCGGGCGCGCAGCTCCCGGAAGTCGTCCAGCCTCGGGTACATCGCGCCGAGCAGCTCGGGCCGCAGCCGCGAGTCCTTGGCGAGGTAGACCCGGCCGCCCGCGGTGACGACCTCCTCGTCGAGCTCGTCGAGGAAGGCGCCGAGGCCGCTGAGCCCGGCCGGGATGTCCAGCGCGAGGGTCCAGCCGGGCAGCGGGAAGGAGAGCCAGCCGGGGTCGGCCTCGCCGAAGCGCTTCAGGACGGCGAGGAAGGAGGGGCAGCGGCGGCTGGCGATCCGCCGCACGACCCGGCGCAGGGTCTCCTCCTGCCCGTACCCGACGACGAACTGGTACTGCACGAAGCCGCCGCGCCCGTAGACCCTGTTCCAGTGCGGGACCCCGTCGAGGGGGTGGAAGAAGGAGCCGAGGGACTGGAGGCGGCCGGTGGAGTGCCGGGGCGCCCGGCGGTACCAGAGCTCGTTGAAGAGGCCGACGGAGTGCCGCCCGAGCAGCCCCTCCGGTACGTACGCGGGGGCGCCCGGCAGCCGGCCGGGGCGGAAGGCGAGCGGGGCCCGGCGGGCCCGGCGGGGCAGCGCCCGGCAGGGGGCGTGGTCGCCTCGGGTGAGGACGGCGCGGCCGGTGGCGGCGCCGCGGGCGAGCAGGTCGATCCAGGCGACGGAGTAGCGGTGCCGGTGGTCGCCCTCGGTGAGCCGGGCCATCAGGTCGTCGAGGTCGGTGGCGCGTTCGGTGTCCACGCGCATCAGGGAGGTCTCGACCGGCAGCAGCCGCAGGGTGACGGAGAGGATCACGCCGGTGAGGCCCATGCCGCCGGCGGTCGCGTCGAAGAGCGGCTCGCCGGGGGCGAGGGTGTGCACCCGGCCGTCGGCGGTGAGCAGGTCGAGGGAGACGACGTGGCGGGAGAAGGAGCCGGAGACGTGGTGGTTCTTGCCGTGGATGTCGGCGCCGACGGCCCCGCCGACGGTGACCCAGCGGGTGCCGGGCGTGACGGGCACGAACCAGCCGAGCGGCAGCAGCACCTCCATGAGGTGGTGCAGGCTGACCCCCGCGTCGCAGACGGCGAGCCCGGCTTCGGCGTCGATGGCGCGGATCCGGGCGAGGCCGGTCATGTCGAGGACGGAGCCGCCGGCGTTCTGGGCGGCGTCGCCGTAGGCCCGGCCGAGGCCGCGGGCGATCGACCCCCGGGCGCCGCAGGCGCGGACGGCGGCGGCGGCCTCCTCGTAGGACCGGGGGCGGATCACGCGCGCGAGGGTGGGGGCGGTGCGGCCCCACCCGGTGAGGGTGTCGACGTCGGCGGGAACGACGGTGAGGTCGACAGGGAGGTCGACGGGGAGGTCGGTCTCGGCAGCCATGGAGGTGACCGTATCGCCGCGAGTGTCGCTTATGCCGGGATTGAGGGGCGGTTCGTCGAAATGGGTGATTAAACGAGTGTCAGGAAAGCGACCCGCCCCCTCCGGCGCCTCCGCCCGTCAGAGTCGCCTCTGGCCCGCCTCCGGCTGAGCGCGGGCCGGAGGCGACTGCGAGGCGCGGAGGCGCCGGACGGGGGCGAGACCGATGCGATACGGGGAGTGGGCGGCCCGCGCCGACCACCGGATCCTGGCGGGCGCGCACGCCCACGGGCGCCGGCCTGCCGTGGCCGCGGCGGCCCGTGCGCTCTCCTTCGGCGGCGAACACGGGGCGCTGTGGCTCGCGGTCGGGCTCGCGGGCGCCGCGCTCGACCCGCCGCGCCGGGGCGGCTGGCTGCGCGGCACGGCGCTGGTCGGCGCGGCGCACCTCGCCAGCATGGGCCTCAAGCGGCTCGTCCGGCGGCCCCGGCCGCACCCCGGGGCGTACCCGCCGCTGGTCCGCACGGCGGGCCGGCACTCCTTCCCCAGCTCCCACGCGGCCTCGGCCGCGGCGGCGGCGGTCGCCTTCGCCGCGCTCCGGCCGCCCACCCGCCCGGTGGCCGTCCCGGCCGCCGCCGCGATGTGCCTCTCCCGGCTCGTCGCGGGTGTCCACTACCCGACCGACGTGGCCGCCGGCGCCCTCCTCGGCGCCGCGACGGCGACGGCGGGGCGGGCGTGGGTGCGGGCGGGGGGCCCGGCGGCGGCCGGTCGCACGGCCGTGCTCACCGGGGCCGTGACCGCCGCCCGGGGAGGCGGCCGTGGCTGATCCCGTCGCCGGTACGGAGGCGGCCGGACCGGCGGGTCCGGGCGCGCCTGCGGGGCCGGCCGGACCTGCCGTCCTCGACGGACCCGCCGTTCTTGACGGCCCCGCCGTCCTCGACGGACCTGCCGTTCTTGACGGCCCCGCCGTGGCCCGGCCCGGGGCGCTTTCCGCGGCGCCTGCGCTTCCCGAGGCCCCCGGTGCCCCGGACTTCCCGGGCGCCCCCAGTACTCCGGGGGCCTCCGGCGTCCCGGGCATCCCCGGCGTCCCCGGCCTCACCGGCGTCCCGGGCGTCCTCGGCGTCCCCGGCCTCACCGGCGTCCCCGGCGTCCCCGGCGTCCCGGGCACCCCCGCCACCCCGGCCACCCCCACCACTCCCACCACCCCCCGCCCCCTAGCCGTACCCCTCGGCCTGCTGCGGACCGCGCGCCCCCGGCAGTGGGTCAAGAACGTGCTCGTCGTCGCCGCGCCCGTCGCCGCCGGGCAGCTCGTGGCCTGGGCGACCGCCGCGCGGCTCGCCCTGGTCTTCGTCCTGTTCACCGCCGCCGCCTCCGCCGTGTACCTGGTGAACGACGCCCGCGACGCCGCCGCCGACCGCGCCCACCCCGTGAAACGGCACCGCCCCGTCGCCGCCGGCCTCGTCCCCGTACCCCTCGCGTACGCGACGGGCGCGCTGCTCGGGCTCGGCGCGGCCGTCGCGGCGGCCCTGCTCTGCAACGCGATGACGGCGCTGCTCCTGGCCGCGTACCTGGCGATGCAACTCGCCTACTGCGTCCGTCTCAAGCACGTCCTCGTCGTCGACCTCGCCGTCGTCGCCACCGGCTTCCTGATGCGGGCGATGATCGGCGGGATCGCGCTCGGCATCCCGCTCTCCCGCTGGTTCCTCATCACCACCGGCTTCGGCGCGCTCTTCATGGTCGCGGCCAAGCGCTACTCCGAGGCCGTGCAGCTGGCGGACACCAGGGGCGCCACCCGGGCCCTGCTCACCCAGTACACGACCGGCTACCTCCGCTTCGTCTGGCAACTGGCCGCCGGGGTCGCCGTCCTCGGCTACTGCCTGTGGGCACTGGAGGGCAGCGGAGCCGCCGCCGACGGCTCGCTGCTGCCCTGGCGCCAGCTCTCCGTCGCCGCCTTCATCCTCGCCGTGCTGCGCTACGCCGTCTTCGCCGACCGGGGCACCGCGGGCGAGCCGGAGGAGGTCGTGCTGCGCGACCGGCCGCTGGCCGTCATCGGCCTGGTCTGGGCGGCGATGTACGGGATGGCGGTCATCGGCCTGTGAAGCGGGGGCCGAAGCCGGGATCGGAGCTGGAATCGGCGCGCGCGCAAGAGCGGGAGCCGGAGCCGGAGTCGGAACAGGAGACGCCCCGCCCCGACCCCCGCCGCCGCGAGCTGCTGGGCTTCGCGCTCTCCGGCGCCGCCGCCTACGCCGCCGACCTCGCCGTCTTCCTCGCCCTCCGGGCGCCCCTGGGTCTCGGCCTGGACCCCGTCCCCGCCAAGTGCGTCTCGTTCCTGGCCGGCTGCACGGTCGCCTACCTCGGCAACGCCCTCGGCACCTACCGCCGCCGCACCGTCACCGCCCGCGAGTACGCGGCCTTCTTCGGGGTGAACCTGGCGGGCGCCGCCGTCCAGTTGCTCTGCCTCGTCGTCTCCCGCCACGGCCTCGGGCTCACCTCCGCGCGGGCCGACACGGTGTCAGGACTCGGAGTGGGCATGGCACTCGCGACCTGTCTGCGATTCTGGGGGAACCGGACCTTGGTGTTCCGACAACGAGAGGCGCGCCCGACATGGACTGGCTGACCAAGCTCCCCGTCGTCGGCCCCTGGGTCGTCCGCTTCATGAGGACTCACGCCTGGCAGGCGTACGAGCGCCTGGACGAGGTCCGCTGGGCCCGCCTCGCCGCCGCCATCACCTTCCTCAGCTTCCTCGCCCTCTTCCCGCTGATCACCGTCGCCGCCGCGATCGGCGCCGCGCTGCTCAGCACCGAGCAGCTCGACAAGATCGAGAACAAGGTCGCCGACCAGGTCCCCGGCATCTCCGACCAGCTCGACATCGGCTCCCTCGTCGACAACGCGGGCACCATCGGGCTCGTCGCCGGCGCCGTGCTGCTCTTCATGGGCATCGGCTGGGTCGGCTCGATGCGCGAGTGCCTGCGCGCGGTCTGGGGGCTGGACGGCGTAGACGAGGGCAACCCCTTCGCCCGCAAGGGCAAGGACACCCTCGTGCTCTTCGGTCTCGCGGGTGTCGGGCTCTGCTCGCTCGCCGCCTCCTGGCTCGGCTCCACCGCCGTCGGCTGGAGCGCCGACCGGCTCGGCCTCTCGCACGACGGCGCGGGCGGCACGCTGCTCCAGGCCGCCGCGCTGCTCGTGGCGATCGGCGCGGACTTCCTGCTGCTGTCGTACGTGCTGACGATGCTGCCGGGCGTCGAGCCGAAGCGGCCTCGCTCATCACCCGCACCACCAACGACGTCCAGCAGATCCAGACCTTCGCCGTGCTCGTCCTCACCATGCTGGTCCCCGCGCCCCTGCTGTG
>NZ_JBEZHM010000114.1:0-10255 GCF_040650575.1 Streptomyces sp. NPDC048659
CTCAACGCCCGCATGTTCAACGTCGCCGGCGCCGCCCCCACCCTCGCCGGCGCCACCACCACCGCCGCCTTCAACCTCGGCAACACCGGCGGCCCCTGGCTCGGCGGCACCGTCATCGACGCCGGCCACGGCTTCGCCTCCCCCGCCTGGGCCGGCGCCGCCATGACCCTGCTCGCCCTCGTCACCGTCGCCGTCTCGCTGCGGCTGCACAAGGGAAGCTCCCGGCTCGTGGCCTCGGGTGCGCCCCAGGAGACGAAGGCCGTATCGTCCCGCTGACCCACCCTCAGCCGGGAAGGCAGGACCACTCCGTGCGCCTCCGCACCCTCTTCCGCACGTCCCCCCGTACGTCACTCCGTACGCCCCTTCGTACGTCACTCCGTACGTCACTCCGTACGTCTCCCCGTACGTCCCGTACGTCCCCCCGCGCCACCGCCGCCGCACTCGTACTCGCCCTCGCGGGCACGGCCTTCACCGCCGCGCCCGCGAGCGCCGCGCCCGCGCCCACCGGGATCACCTACGAGGTCACCCGCAACGCCGCCGCCTACGTCGACGTGCCCGGCACCGAGATCACCTTCGACGCCCTCGCCGGCGAGCGCTCGTTCCTCTGGTCCCGGTACTTCTCCACCGGCCCCGTCGACACGCTCGCCGCGGGCGACAACATAGGCAACACCTTCGCCATCCGCTGCCGCGTCGCCGACGGCACCCCCGACGGCGCGCCCCTGCCCGCCGGCACCGAGGCCGGCGCCTACTGGGCCGCCAACCTCGTACCCCCGGGCGAGACCTCGCTCACCGCCGCCCTCCGCTGGGTCTTCACCGCCCCCGCCGACGGCGCCTACAGCTGCCGGCTGTCCGTCGTCTCGTACTCCTCGATCATCGCGAACGGCCGCACCGTCACCATGCGCGTCCCCGCGGGCGCCGAGCTGGCCCGCAAGACCTACCCCGCCACCGCCCGCTGGACCCTGCTCGCGGGCACCGGCACCACCGTGGCCCGCGCCACCACCGCGACGACCCTCGGCTACACGTACACCCCGTCCGCCGCCGACACCGACCTCGTCCTCTACCAGGACGCGGCCCTCTCCACCTGCGCCGCCGGCTCCCCCATCTGCTCCGGCGGCACCAGCGCGTACACCGGCAGCACCGTCGAGACCTGGGTCGAGGCCCAGCCCCGTAACGCCGACGGCACCCTGTGCGGCCCCGCCCTCACCGGCCCGGTCTCCCGCTGGAACATCAGCAACGCCAAGCACCACCAGACCGCCGCCAACACCCTCCGCCTCACCCGCGCCCAGCTCGGCGGCTGCGCCCAGGTACGGACGACGCTGAAGGTACGGAACGTCGCCGGCAACCCCGTGAACATCCACGACGGCTACGCCTCCGGCACCATCGCCGCCACCCACGGGGCCGGGATCAGCTACACCGCCTGAGCCCTCCGAGCCCCGTCACTCGGGTCCGCGCGGCGGCCGTCTCTTCGGTCGCCGCAGTCCCGCCTCCGTGAGCCGGCGCAGCAGCTCCTTCGAGCCGACCTCGACCGCGCCCGCCGCCACCGCGTCCCCGTACCGGTCGGAGGGGATGTCGTAGTGGTCCCCGTCGAAGCCCCGGGCCGGGGCGCCGATCGAGGCGGCGAAGGCGTGCAGCTCCTCGAAGGAGACGTCGCTGACCAGGTGCGACCACACGCGGCCGTGGCCCGGCCAGGTCGGCGCGTCGATGTACAGCGTCACGCCCCCGCACCCCTCACGTGAGCCCGCCCACCGGCGCGACCACGACGCCCTGCTTGCCGCAGACCCAGTGCGGGTCCGGGCCCATCTCCGGCTCGACGTCCAGGGCGTGCGGGTCGCCCGAGGAGCAGACCGGGCAGAGCGGCCAGCGGCCGTAACGTTCCAGCAGCGCGTCCTGCACGTCCTGGGCGACCAGGCCCGCCACGAAGGCCGCGCCCTCGGGCCACTGCTCCACCCACCAGCGGCGGTGGGCGACGGCGTCCTCCACCATCGAGACGACCTCGGCCATGGCGACCTCGCGGGCCACCAGGTCGGCGAGGACAAGGGCACGGGCGGCGTGGAGCGCCTGCTCCACGGGGTCGATAGAGGTGCTGTCGTCCATGCACACATTCTCGCCCCACCGCCCCGCGAAGGACCAATGTCCCGACCCGATCCGGGCCCAACGGACTCTTGACGCTCCCCCCGGCCGAAAATATCTTTCAAGTGTGACCAATGACGTGAAGGAAAGTTTCACCGGCAGCCCCGGCCCCCGGGCCGGCGCCCCGGCCGGAACCCAGGCGCCCGCCCCCACGGCCCCGCCCGCCCCCGCCGCCCTCGCCGCCAAGGTGCGCACCCTCGCCCCCTCCATGACCCGCTCCATGCAGCGCGTCGCCGAGGCCGTCGCCGGGGACCCGGCCGGCTGCGCCGCCCTCACCGTCACCGGCCTCGCCGAGCTCACCGGCACCAGCGAGGCCACCGTCGTCCGCACCGCCCGCCTGCTCGGCTACCCCGGCTACCGCGACCTGCGCCTCGCGCTGGCCGGCCTCGCCGCCCAGCAGCAGTCCGGCCGCGCCCCCTCCGTCACCGCCGACATCGCCGTCGACGACCCGGTCGCCGACGTCGTCGCCAAGCTGGCCTACGACGAGCAGCAGACCCTCGCCGACACGGCCGCCGGACTCGACACCGTCCAGCTCGGCGCGGCCGTCGCCGCCCTCGCCACCGCCCGCCGCATCGACATCTACGGCGTCGGCGCCTCCGGGCTCGTCGCCCAGGACCTCGGCCAGAAACTGCTCCGCATCGGCCTGGTCGCGCACGCCCACAGCGACCCGCACCTCGCCGTCACCAACGCCGTGCAGCTCCGCTCCGGCGACGTCGCCATCGCCATCACCCACTCCGGGTCCACCGGCGACGTCATAGAACCGCTGCGGGTCGCCTTCGACCACGGCGCCACCACGGTCGCCATCACCGGCCGCCCCGACGGCCCGGTCGCGCAGTACGCCGACCACGTGCTGACCACCTCCACCGCCCGCGAGAGCGAACTGCGCCCCGCGGCCATGTCGTCCCGCACCAGCCAACTCCTGGTCGTGGACTGTCTGTTCACCTGCGTCACCCAACGTACGTACGAGACGGCGGCCCCTGCCCTCGCCGCCTCGTACGAAGCCCTCGCCCACCGCCACTCCCCCCGCACCCGCTGAACCCCGAGAGAGCCGCCCCGTGTCCACCGCACCCGCATCCACCGCCACGTACTCCGCGCTGCGCGCCCAGCTCGCCACCCTCACCACCGAGGCGTTCCGGCCCGAGCTCGCCGAGATCGACCAGCTCCCGACCGCCGAGCTCGCCGCCCTGATGAACGGCGAGGACCAGACCGTCCCCGCCGCCGTCGCCAAGCAGCTCCCCGCGATCGCCGCCGCCATCGACGCCACCGCCGCCCGCATGGCCCGAGGCGGCCGGCTCCTCTACCTCGGCGCCGGCACGGCCGGCCGGCTCGGCGTCCTCGACGCCAGCGAGTGCCCGCCCACCTTCAACACCGACCCCTCCCTGGTCGTCGGCCTGATCGCGGGCGGCCCCTCCGCCATGGTCAAGGCCGTCGAGGGCGCCGAGGACTCCAAGGAGCTCGCCGTCCAGGACCTCACCGCGCTCGGCCTCACCGCCGACGACACGGTGATCGGCATCTCCGCCTCCGGCCGCACCCCGTACGCCATCGGCGCCGTCGAGTACGCCCGCGCCGAGGGCGCCCTGACCATCGGCCTGTCCTGCAACGCGGACAGCGCGCTGGCCGCCGCCGCCGAGCACGGCATCGAGGTCGTCACCGGCCCCGAGCTGCTCACCGGCTCCACGCGCCTGAAGGCGGGCACCGCCCAGAAGCTGGTGCTCAATATGATCTCGACGATCACGATGATCCGGCTCGGCAAGACCTACGGAAACCTCATGGTCGACGTCCGCGCCTCCAACGAGAAGCTCCAGGCCCGCTCCCGCCGCATCGTGGCCCTCGCCACCGGCGCGCCGGACGAGCAGATCGAGACCGCCCTCGCCGCCGCCGACGGGGAGGTGAAGACCGCGATCCTCATGATCCTCGCCGACATCGACGCCAAGGCCGCCGACCAGCGCCTGCACGACTCGAAGGGCCACCTGCGCGCAGCGCTGCACGCGACCGGACCCACGGCGGGCACCGGCACGGCCACCGCCGCCGCCACCGCCCCCCTCACCCCGTAACCCCCCGCCGGGCACCCCCCTCACAGCAAGGCACCACCGCACCATGAGCACAGACGACAAGAACCGCGCCATCGCCGCCGCGATCCTCCCCCTCGTCGGCGGCGCCGAGAACATCAGCTCCGTGGCCCACTGCATGACCCGCCTCCGGCTGGGCCTGCGGGACCGCTCGCTCGTCCAGGACCAGGCCCTCAAGGCCCTGCCGTCCGTGATGGGCGTCGTGGAGGACGACACGTACCAGATCGTCCTCGGCCCCGGCACCGTCGCCCGCGTGACCCCCGAGTTCGAGGCCCTGGTCGCCGAGGCCCCCACCCCCGTGCACTCGGCCGACGAACTCGCCGCGCAGGGCGCCGCCATCAAGGCCGCGCAGAAGGCGAAGAACGCCACCCCCTTCAAGCTCTTCCTGCGCAAGATCGCGAACATCTTCGTCCCGCTGATCCCGGCCCTCATCGGCTGCGGCATCATCGCCGGCCTCAACGGCCTGCTCATCAACCTCGGCTGGCTGCCCGGCATCACCCCGGCGCTCGCCGCCATCGCGAGCGGCTTCATGGCCCTCATCGCGGTCTTCGTCGGCTTCAACACGGCCAAGGAGTTCGGCGGCACGCCCATCCTCGGCGGCGCGGTCGCGTCCATCATCGTCTTCGCCGGCGTCGCCAAGATCACCGTCTTCGGCCAGACCCTCTCCCCCGGCCAGGGCGGCGTCCTCGGCGCGCTCGGCGCGGCGGTCCTCGCCGTGTACGTGGAGAAGTGGTGCCGCCGCTGGGTGCCCGAGTCCCTGGACGTCCTGGTCACCCCGACCCTCACCGTCCTGGTCTCCGGCCTGGCCACGATCTTCGGCCTGATGTTCGTCGCCGGCGAGATCTCCCAGGGCATCGGCGACTTCGCCACCTGGCTGCTCGCCCACGCGGGCGCCGGCGCCGGCTTCCTCCTCGGCGGCCTGTTCCTCCCGCTGGTGATGCTCGGCCTCCACCAGGCCCTCATCCCGATCCACACCACCCTGATCGAGCAGCAGGGCTTCACCGTCCTCCTGCCCATCCTGGCGATGGCGGGCGCGGGCCAGGTCGGCGCGGCCATGGCCGTCTACCGCAAGCTGCCCCGCAACGGCTCGATCCGCCGCACCATCAAGTCCGCCCTCCCGGCCGGCTTCCTCGGCGTCGGCGAGCCCCTGATCTACGGCGTCTCGCTGCCGCTCGGCCGCCCGTTCATCACCGCCTGCGTCGGCGGCGCCTTCGGCGGCGGCTTCATCGGCCTCTTCAACATGCTGGGCGACCAGGTCGGCTCCACCGCGATCGGCCCGTCGGGCTGGGCCCTCTTCCCCCTCCTCGACGGCAACAAGGGCCTCGGCGAGACCATCGCGATCTACGCGGGCGGCCTCCTCGTCGGCTACGTCGTGGGCTTCCTGGCCACGTACTTCTTCGGCTTCAGCAAGGAGCTGATCGAGGAGTTCAACGTGGACACGGAGGCGGGCACGGAGGCGGAGACGGTGACGGCGACCCCGTCCGCCGGGACCCCCGCCCCGGCCCCCGCCGCCACCCCGGAGGCGGCACCGGCGAAGGTCTGACCGCTCGGCCGCACATCCAGCTACGGAGGGCTCCCGGTACGCGCGTACCGGGAGCCCTCCTCGCGTCTCAGCAGGTCACGTCGGTCTCCGGGCGCTCGCCGGTGAGCAGGAAGCGGGTCACCGTGCGGTCGCCGCAGGTGTTGCCGTTGCCGAGGTACATGCCGTGGCCGCCGTGGTCGACGGAGACCAGCCGGGCCCTGGCGCCGAGGGCCGCGCGCATCTTGAGACCCTCCGAGTGCGGGGTGGCCGGGTCGCGCAGGCTCTGGATCATGAGGATGTTCGACGGCCCCCGGTCGGTGAGCCGGGTCGGCCGCTCCACCGGGCCGCCCTTCCAGAAGGAGCAGGGCGTGATGTTCGCGGGCATCCCCGCCGTCAGCGGGTACGCGGCCCGGTCGGCGGCCACGGCCCGCCCGTAGGAGGCGACGGAACCCCGCCACTTCACGTCGTTGCAGATCACGCCGACCGTGACGGCCGCGTCCGCGTCGGACATCGGACCGGCCAGGGCGGGCGGCAGGACCGGCGTCTCGCCGGGGGTGCGGGCCTGCCGTACGAGCCGGGCGAAGCCCTCGAACTGCGCGTCCGAGTAGAGCGCCGACTGGAGCGCCTGCCGCAGCAGGTTGCCGGTCAGCGGCACCCCCGCCGTGGCCGAGGGCTTCGGGTCCCGGTCCAGGCGCGCGGCGGTGTCGAGGACCAGCCCCCGCACGTCCCCGGCCCGCTCGGCGAGCCGCAGCCCCTCCGGCGCCCGGTCCGGGTGCGCGGCCCAGGCGGCGAAGTCGGGGAAGCGGTCCTCGGCGCCCCGCGCCATCCCCCGCAGCCAGCCCTGCGCGACCGTGCGCGGGTCCGGGTCGGCGCTGCTGTCGAGGACCAGCCGGTCGGTGCGGCGCGGGAACTTCTGCGCGTACTGCGCGGTGACGTACGTCCCGTACGAGACGCCCCACACCGACACCTTCTCCTCGCCGAGCGCCGCGCGCAGCCGGTCCATGTCCCGCACCTGGTTGGCGGTGGTGAGGCCGCGCAGTTCGGCGCCGCCCGCGCGGGCGCAGGCATCGGCGATACGGCGGGAGCGGGCGGTGTTCGCGTCGACGGAGCCGTCGGCGGCGGGCCAGCTCCGCAGGTTGACCAGGTGCCGGTCCTCGTCGGCGAGCCCGCAGCCCGCCTTCACGCTGCCGCCGACTCCGCGCGGGTCGAACGCCACCAGGTCGTACGCCCCGCCCAACTCCCCCTGCAGCGCGGCCCCCTTGACGGACAGCCGCTGCACCCCGGAGCCGCCGGGCCCGCCGGGCACCACGAGCAGCACCCCGCGCCGCTGCTCGGGGCGGGCGCTGAGGATCCGGGACACGGCGAGCGGGACCCGGCGGCCGTCCGGGTCGGCGTAGTCGAGCGGCACGGTGAGCGTGGCGCACTCCTGCCGCAGCCCGGCGGGCCCGCAGTCGCGCCAGGCGAGGGGGGCGGGGGCCTGGGCCTGGCCCTGGGCCTCGGCCTCGGCCTGGGCGGCGCCCGGAGCGGCGAGGGCGACGGGGACGGCCGCGGGAGCGACGGGGACGGCCGCGGGAGCGACGGGGACGGCCGCGGGGACCGTGAGAGCGGGGGTCGCGAGGGCCAGGGCGGCGAGGGCGATTCCGGCGTAAGTCGTCATGGGGGAAGCCTGTCTGAGTATGCGTCAGCCCCCCATCCGGCAGCCATGCGGGCGCACGGTGGGGGTAGCCCCCGGCTCAGTCGGAGGACGACACGGGGGTATCCCCGGCTCAGTCGGAGGACGGCACGCTCGGGATCTGCGACCCGACGTAGTTCACCGGCGCGATCAGCAGCCACAGCGCCGCCGCGCACACGAGCGCCCCCGCCCAGACCGTCCACACGCCGGCCAGCCAGGGCGCCGAGAGCAGGAACGGCACGGCGTAGCGGCGGAGGCGGCGGCGGGCGCCCCGGGGTGTCCAGCACTCCTCGTCGCCGTCCACAAGGCCGAAGCCCAGGCCGCCGATGATGCCGCCCATGATCACGGTGACCAGCAGCGCGAGGCCGGTGGCGCCCCAGGCGGTGAACGCCGTCAGCTCCTCCTTGTCCGCCGCCGCCGAGAGCGCGGCGACGAGCGCGCCGATCGGCACCCCCAGCGACACCAGGTGCAGCAGCCGCGCCCAGTCCCACACGAGGTCGGGCGGCCCGGAGAGGGCGTCGGGGAGCAGCCCGGCCGGGGGCGGCGGGGCGGTGCCCGCGTCGGCGACCACCCCGGCCGCCACCCAGCGGGCGGCGCGGGACAGGACCGCCACCCACAGCACCCCGCAGGCCAGCGCCGCCGCGCCGACGCCGAGCGCCAGGCGCTGCCCCGCCGCGCCGGGGTCCCGCCACAGCAGCACGACCGCGAGGTGCCCGAGCAGGACGGCGCCGGCCGCCGCGAGCCGGGCGCCCAGGAGGAAGCGGCGGGCGGCGCGTTCGGCCCCGCTCCGGTGGTCGTGGAGCCGCACCGCCTCGTACAGCCGTACCGGCCTGCCCCGCGCCCCGCCCCGCACCCGTCTGCTGTCCCGCCCAGCCACCATGTCCCGGCCCCCGTTCACGATCACGATTGCATTGAGCGCGCAGCGTACGGCCGGGCCGGGCGGATGACACAGCCCCACCGGGAGGGAGATCATCCCGCCCATGACCACCGACGGAACCACCCCCACGCACCCCGCACACCCCACGCACCCCGCCCCCTCCCCCTCCCCCGACGCCGCCGCCTCCGGCACCTGGACGCTCGGCGACCTCCCCGTGCGCCGCATGGGCTTCGGCACCATGCGGCTGCCGCAGACCGGCGGCGCGCTCGTCGAGGACGCCGTGCCGAGGGACCGCGCGCAGGCGCTCGCCGTGCTCCGCCGGGCCGTCGAGCTGGGCGTGAACCACATAGACACCGCCGCTTTCTACTTCTCGCCGCTGCGCTCCGCGAACGAGCTGATCAACAGCGCCCTCGCCCCCTCCGGCCGCTACCCCGAGGACCTCGTCATCGCGACGAAGGTCGGCCCCGCGCGGGACGCGTCCGGCGCCTGGGCCGAGCACGCCCGTACGCCGAGGGAGCTGCGCGCGCAGGTCGAGGAGAACCTGCGCCAGCTCGGCCGGGACCACCTCGACCTGGTCAACCTCCGGGTCCTCGGCACGGACTCGGTCGCCGAGCGCTTCGGCGCCCTGGCCGGGCTCCGCGAGGCGGGGCTGATCCGCCACCTCGGCGTCTCGAACGTCACGCCCGAACAGCTCGCGGAGGCGCGGGAGATCGCGCCGGTGGTGTGCGTGCAGAACATGTACGGGATCGGGGTGCGGCCGGAGTACGCGGAGTTCGTGCGCCACTGCGGCGAACAGGGCATCGCGTTCGTGCCGTTCTACTCGATCGCGGCGGCGGGCCGGGAGACGGGAGCGACGGGCGCGGAGCCGGAGGCGGTCCTGGCCGTGGCGGCGGCGCACGGCGCCACCCCGGCGCAGGTCCGGCTCGCCTGGCTGCTGCACCAGGGCCCGCACCTGCTCCCGATCCCCGGCACCGGCGACCCCGCGCACCTCGCGGCGAACGTGGCGGCGGGCGCGCTGCGGCTGACCGGCGAGGACCTGGCCCGCCTCGACGCGGTCCACGCTCGGGCGGCGGCGTAGGCTCCGGCCCCATGACCTCCGCGACGACTCCCGCCCCCGCCCTCGTCTCCGACCTGGCCCCGACCGGCACCCTGCGCGCCTCGATCAACCTGGGCAACCCGGTCCTGGCGCAGGGCACCCCCGAGGCGCCCGCCGGCATCACGGTGGACCTGGCCCGCGAGATCGGCGCGCGGCTCGGCGTGCCGGTGGAGCTGCTGTGCTTCGACGCGGCGCGCAAGTCGTACGAGGCGATGGCGACCGGCCGCGCGGACCTCTGCTTCCTCGCGGTGGACCCGGCGCGGGAGGCGGAGGTCGCGTTCACGGCCCCGTACGTCGTGATCGAGGGCGTGTACGCGGTGCCGCGCGACTCGGCGCTGACCGGCCCGGCGGAGGTGGACGCGCCGGGTGTGCGCGTCGGCGTGAAGACGGGCTCGGCGTACGACCTGTACCTCACCCGCACCCTGCGGCACGCGACGCTGGTGCGCGGCGACGAGGGCGTGGACGTCTTCGCGGCCGAGGGCCTGGAGGCGGGGGCGGGCATCCGCCAGCCGATGACGGCGTACGCGGCGGCGCACCCGGAGGTCCGCCTCCTGGACGCGCGCTTCATGGAGATCCGGCAGGCGGTGGGCACCCCGGTGACGCGGTCGGCGGAGTCGGTGGCGTTCCTGCGCGCGACGATCGAGGACCTGAAGGCGACGGGCTTCGTGACGGCGTCCCTGACCCGAGCGAACCAGGACCCGACCCTGCTGGCCCCGCCGGCGGCGTAACGACCGACGAGTGCGGGGGTTCCGGGCCCGGTCCCGGTCCCGGAACCGCCCGGCCGGACCGGGAAATCCGCTGGCGACCCGCCCCCGCCCCTTCCTAGGCTGCGCTCCCATGGGCTCCTACGGCAAAACCTCCTTCGTCTGCCTGCCGTGCCGGGCGTCGT
>NZ_JBEZHM010000115.1:0-10182 GCF_040650575.1 Streptomyces sp. NPDC048659
ACGGCCTGGAGCGCCTCGCCGAGGCCCTCGCCCTCGAACTGCGGCTGCTGATCAGCGCCCTCGGCAAGTACGCGCCCGCCGCCCTGGCCCCGGGCTGCTCCGCGGCCGTCCGCCGTACGCGTGCGAAGGTCCCGGTGTGCCGTCCGGCTCAGGCGGCCGGCGGCGGGGTCGGGCCGCCCTGGCCGCCGTCCGGCCCGTCCTTGTGGGCGAGTTTCTCGATGGCCTCCTTGGCCTTCCCGGTGCCGGTCTCGATCTTGTCGCTGTACTTGCCCTTGGTCTTCTCGTCGACCATCTTCGCGGCCTTGTCCAGACCCTGCTCCACCTTGTCCCCGTGCTGCTGCGCGAGGTCGGTGACCTTGTCCTTCGCCGGGGCGAGCTTGGCCTTCAGTGAATCCAGGAGACCCATGGGGTCACCCTCCCTCCGACGGACCCCCGAGGGCCCGTGTCCATGCCGGTCCGTGTGCACGTCCGGGAACTACGTCCGGGCGCCTTCGCCGGCCTCGTCGTCCGCGGCCGCCTCGGCCGACTGCTGCTTCGGGATCTCGACGGCCCCGGCCTTCGCCTCGGCCGCCGCTTCCGCCTCCGCGGTGTCCGGCTCCTCGGTCACGGCCGCCCGGCCCGCGGGGTCCGTGACCGTGGCGTCCTCGCCGTCCTTGGTGGCCTTGCGCCGAAACATCGCGAAAACGCCCATATCTGCTCCCTAGCCTACTCAGGGTCGGAATCCCGCAACAGCAACGAAGCCGGGTGGGGCCCGTCACGTCGCTCGTTCGGGGACGGGCCCCGGGGTTTGCGAGACTGGTGCGGTGAGAAGCGCACCTCCCGCCCCGCGGGTCATCGCCGTCGTCGGTCCCACAGCGGCCGGCAAGTCCGATCTGGGCGTCTTCCTCGCCCAGCAGCTGGGCGGCGAGGTCGTCAACGCCGACTCGATGCAGCTCTACCGGGGGATGGACATCGGCACCGCCAAACTGACGCTGGAGGAGCGCGACGGCGTCCCGCACCACCTCCTCGACATCTGGGACGTGACCGAGGCCGCCAGCGTCGCCGAGTACCAGCGGCTGGCCCGCGCGGAGATCGACCGGCTGCTCGCCGAGGGCCGCGTCCCGATCCTCGTCGGCGGCTCCGGCCTGTACGTGCGCGGTGCCCTCGACGTCATGGAGTTCCCCGGCACCGACCCGGAGGTCCGGGCCCGCCTGGAGGCCGAACTGGAAGAGCGCGGCTCCGGCGTCCTGCACGCCCGGCTCGCCGCCGCCGACCCCGAGGCCGCCCGCGCCATCCTGGCCGGAAACGGACGCCGCATCGTGCGCGCCCTGGAGGTCATCGAGATCACCGGGAAGCCCTTCACGGCCAACCTGCCCGGCCACGAGTCCGTCTACGACACCGTGCAGATCGGCGTGGACGTCGGCCGCCCCGAACTCGACGAGCGGATCACCACGCGCGTGGACCGCATGTGGGAAGCCGGGCTGGTCGACGAGGTGCGGGCGCTGGAAGCCCGGGGCCTGCGGGAGGGCCGGACGGCCGCCCGCGCGCTCGGCTACCAGCAGGTGCTCGCCGCGCTCGCGGGGGAGTGCACCGAGGACGAGGCGCGCGCGGACACCGTCCGCACCACCAAGCGCTTCGCCCGCCGCCAGGACTCCTGGTTCCGGCGCGATCCGCGCGTCCACTGGCTGAGTGGCGCCGTCGCGGACCGGGGGGAACTCCCGGGGCGGGCGCTGACGTTGGTCGAACGAGCGGTTACAGCCTGATCACGTGATGGCATCGGGACGTCATGCCCGTCATTCCGGGGGGTGGGACCGTGCCATCATCGAGCATCGATCGACCAAGTGGAGTCCGAGTTGGGAGGGCGCGTGGCGATGGAGGCCGGCCCTCGCGACACGGAAGAGCAGGCCGCCGTCCGGGGGGAGACCACCGGTGGGGCGGCCGGCCTGACCCCGGACGGGCCCGACCAGGCCGAGGGCAGCGCCGTCGAGGTGGACGCGGCCGAGGTCGAGGTGGAACTGCGCCCGCAGCGCCGCCTGAGGATCTGGCAGCTCGCCCCGATCGTCGGGCTCGCCGCCGTCGGCTCCCTGATGTTCGCCTTCCCGCTCGCCTTCGGCTCGGGCGAGGGCGGCGCCGTCGTCGCCATGCTCGGGCTCCTCATCAGCTGCTGCGCGGCCGGCTGGGGCATGATGGCCGCCCGCCGCGTCGGCTACACCTGGCCGGGCCTGCCCGCCCGAGGCTCCGGCGAGCGCCCCAATTGGCGCGCCCTCGCCCTGTACGTCTCCCTGAGCGCCCTCCTGGTCGCCCTGGCCGTCTGGCGCGTCGCCCGCCTCCGCTGAGCCGCTGCCGCTGCCGCTGCCGCCGGCCCGCCGCCGCGCGCCCACGGCCCGCCGCGGCCCGCGCGCGGCCGGGCCCGCCCCGGCGGCCCCGGGCGCCCCGCCCCGCCCGGCCCGTCCCGCCTCCTGGACCCTCCCGGCCGCTGTCGGCGGCGACCCGTACAGTTGATCCCGTGACCAGCGCGCAGACCTCGCCCCTCGCCTTCCTCAAGGGCCACGGCACCGAGAACGACTTCGTGATCGTCCCCGACGCGGACAACGCCGTGGACCTGCCGCCCGCCCTCGTCGCCCGGCTGTGCGACCGGCGGGCCGGGATCGGCGGCGACGGCGTGCTGCACGTGGTCCGCAGCGCCGCCCACCCCGACGCGCGGCACCTGGCCGACGAGGCCGAGTGGTTCATGGACTACCGCAACGCGGACGGCTCCGTCGCCGAGATGTGCGGCAACGGCGTCCGGGTCTTCGCCCGCTATCTGGAGCACGCCGGGCACGTCACCGCCGGCGAGGTCGCCGTCGCCACCCGCGGCGGTGTCAAGCGCGTCCACCTCGACAAGGACGGCTCCGTCACCGTCCGCATGGGCCGCGCCGTGCTCCCCGAGGACGGGGTCACCGTCACCGTCGGCGAGCGCAGCTGGCCCGCCCGCAACGTCGACATGGGCAACCCCCACGCGGTCGCCTTCGTCGACTCCCTCGACCACGCGGGCAATCTCTACGTCGAGCCGCCGTACGAGCCCGCCGCCGTCTACCCGCACGGCGTCAACATCGAGTTCGTCGCCGACCGCGGCCCCCGCCACGTCGCCATGCGCGTCCACGAGCGCGGCGCCGCCGAGACCCGCTCCTGTGGCACCGGCGCCTGCGCCGTGGCCGTCGCCGCCGCCCGCCGCGACGGCGCCGACCCCGCCCGCACCGGCACCCCCGTCACGTACACCGTCGACGTCCTCGGCGGCACCCTCGTCATCACCGAGCACCCCGACGGCGAGATCGAGATGACCGGACCCGCCGTGATCGTCGCCGAGGGCACCGTGGACCCCGCCTGGCTCGCCCCCGGAATCGAAACCGCCACCGGCTGATCCGTCCCTCGAATGGGTGATCCGGTTCACGCTCGGCGAGAGCGGGACTGCGCCACGTGGTGGGGTCGGTAGCATCAAGCACCGGCCCGCCGGGCACACCCCGCCCCGGCCCTCCGCCGGTCCATGCCGCCGGAGGTGCCCATGAGCGCAGAGGCCACCAACCCCGTGAGCGAGGCCACCGGGCCCGACGCTCCCGGCCGCAGACGCGGCCGTCCGAGGATCGACCTGCGCCGGCTCGGCCGCGCGGCCCTGCTCGGCGCGACCGCCGGACCCGCCGTCCGCGACCGGCTGCCGGACGCCATCGGGCACGTCGGCGAGGCGCACCGCGCCCACCACCCCGAAGCCGACCTGGCCGTGCTGCGCCGGGCGTACGTCCTCGCCGAGTCCTCGCACCGCGGCCAGTTCCGCAAGAGCGGCGAGCCGTACATCACCCATCCGCTCGCGGTCACCCTGATCCTCGCCGAACTCGGCGCCGAGACCACCACCCTGACCGCCGCCCTGCTCCACGACACCGTCGAGGACACCGAGGTGACCCTCGATCAGGTCCGCCGCGAGTTCGGCGACGAGGTCGCCTACCTCGTGGACGGCGTCACCAAGCTGGAGAAGGTCGACCACGGGGCGGCGGCCGAGCCCGAGACCTTCCGCAAGATGCTCGTCTCCACCGGCAACGACGTGCGGGTCATGTCCATCAAACTGGCCGACCGCCTGCACAACATGCGCACCCTCGGCGTGATGCGCCCCGAGAAACAGGTCCGCATCGCCAAGGTGACCCGGGACGTCCTCATCCCGCTCGCCGAACGCCTCGGCGTCCAGGCCCTCAAGAGCGAGCTGGAGGACCTGGTCTTCGCCATCCTCCACCCCGAGGAGTACGAGGCCACCCGCGCCCTGATCGCCGGGAACAGCGGCGCCGACGACACCCTCGGCGCCATCGCCGAACAGGTCTCCGGGCTGCTGCGCGAGGCCGGTGTCGGCGCCGAAGTCCTCGTCCGGCCCCGCCACTTCGTCTCCGTCCACCGGGTCCGCCTCAAGCGCGGCGAACTGCGCGCCAGCGACTTCGGCCGGCTCCTCGTCCTCGTCTCCGAGGACGCCGACTGCTACGCGGTCCTCGGCGAACTGCACACCTGCTTCACCCCGGTGGTCTCCGAGTTCAAGGACTTCATCGCCGCCCCCAAGTTCAACCTCTACCAGTCGCTGCACACCGCCGTCGCCGCCCCCGACGGCGCCGTCGCCGAAGTCCTCATCCGCACCCACCGGATGCACAAGGTCGCCGAGGCCGGCGTGGTCGCCCTCGGCAACCCGTACAACGGCCAGGACACCACCGCCGAGCAGCCCGGCGAGGACGGCGAGCGCGTCGACCCCACCCGCCCCGGCTGGCTCTCCCGCCTCCTCGACTGGCAGCAGTCCGCCCCCGACGCCGACACCTTCTGGACCTCGCTGCGCGCCGACCTCGCCCAGGACCAGGAGATCACCGTCTACCGCGCCGACGGCGGGGACCCCGGCGCCATCAGCCTGCCCGCGGGCGCCACCTGCGTCGACGCCGCCTACGCCCAGTACGGCGAGGCCGCCCACACCTGTCTCGGGGCCCGGGTCAACGGCCGGCTCGCGCCGCTCGGCACCGTCCTGCGGGACGGCGACACCGTCCAGCCGCTGCTCGCCCAGGACACCGCCTCCGGGCCCTCCCCGCAGTGGCTCGACCACGCCCGCACCCCCGCCGCCCGGATCGCCATCACCGGCTGGCTCCAGGCCCACCCCGAGGCCGCCAAGATCCCCGCCGCCGCCCCCCGCCCCGCCGCCGGCGTCACCGCCGACCGGCGCTCCGGCGCCCGGCTGCGCGCCGAGCTGCCCGGCACCGAGACCCCCGCCGTCCGGCCCGCCGGCTGCTGCACCCCCGTACCGCCCGACGAGATCACCGGCTTCGTCGTGCGCGGCGGCGCCGTCACCGTCCACCGCACCGCCTGCGCCTCCGCCGACACCATGCGGCGGCTCGGTCGCAGCCCCGTCACCGTCGACTGGGGCGACACCGACGCCTGCCGGGTCACCCTGGTCGCCGAGTCCTTCGGCCGCCCCCGGCTGCTCGCCGACCTCACCGAGGCCATCGCCACCGAGGGCGCCGCCGTCGTCGCCGCCACCGTCGAACCCCCCAGCGAGCAGCGGGTCCGGCACACCTACACCCTCCAACTCCCGGACGCCGCCGGACTGCCCGCCCTCATGCGGGCCATGCGGGACGTCCCCGGCGTCTACGACGTCAGCCGCGCCCGGCACCCCGCGTCACCCCGGCCCTGACCCCTTCGGGTGGCGGGCGCGCGCGCCGCCCGGGGGAGCGGCCCGCGCCCTGGTAGCGGTAGCCCATGCCGCTCCCCACCCGAACCCGCCGCACTCCCGCGCCCCGCGCGCGCGTGCTGCGCTCCGCCGTCCTCGTCGCCCTCTCCGCCGGGCTCGTCGCCGCCGCCCTGCCCCCGGCCGCTCCCCTCGGCATCGGGGACCCGCTCTTCCCGACCCTCGGCAACCCCGGCTACGACGTCCTGTCGTACGACATCTCCCTCACCTACCCCGGCCGCAACACCGAGCCCCTCGCCGGGGTCACCCGCATCCAGGCCCTCGCCACCGACGACCTGGCCCGGATCAACCTCGACTTCACCCACGGCACCGTCTCCGCCGTCACCGTCGAGGGCGAGCCCGCCGCCTACGAGTCCGCGGGCGAGGACCTGGTGATCACCCCCGCCCGCCCGGTCGCGCGCGGCGAGGCCGTCGAGATCGACGTCACCCACACCAGCGACCCGCGCGGGCCCGCCGACAGCGGCGGCTGGGTCCGCACCGGCGACGGCCTCGCCATGGCCAACCAGGCCGACGCCGCCCACCGGGTCTTCCCCTCCAACGACCACCCCTCCGACAAGGCGTTCTTCACCTTCCGGATCACCGCCCCCAGCGGGCTGACCGCCGTCGCCAACGGCCTGCCCGAGAGCCGCGTCCGCGACGGCGCCACCACCACCTGGACGTACCGCACCGCCCACCCCATGGCCACCGAGCTCGCCCAGGTCTCCATCGGCGACTCCACCGTCGTGCACCGCGAGGGCCCGCACGGCCTCCGGCTCCGGGACGTCGTCCGCACCGCCGACCGCGAGCTCCTGGAGCCCTGGCTGCGGCGCACCCCCGGCCACCTGGAGTGGCTGGAGAGCCGGCTCGGCACGTACCCCTTCGAGACCTACGGGGTGCTGATCGCCGACGCCGACACCGGCTTCGAGCTGGAGACCCAGACCCTCTCCCTCTTCGAGCGCGGCCTCTTCACCGAGCCCGGCTACCCCGAGTGGTACGTCGACTCGATCATGGTCCACGAGCTCTCCCACCAGTGGTTCGGCGACAGCGTCTCGCCCCGCCGCTGGTCCGACCTCTGGCTCAACGAGGGCCACGCCACCTGGTACGAGGCGCTGTACGCCGAGCAGAAGGGCGGGCCCACCCTGGAGCGGCGCATGAAGGCCGCCTACGGGGCCTCCGACCAGTGGCGCGCCGACGGCGGCCCGCCCGCCGCGCCCAAGCCGCCGGAGCCCGGCGAGAAGATCAGCCTCTTCCGCCCCGTCGTCTACGACGGAGCCGCCCTCGCGCTGTACGCGCTGCGCCACGAGATCGGCACCGACGCCTTCCAGCGGCTGGAGCGCGCCTGGGTGGGCGAGCACCGGGACGGCACGCCCGGCACCGCCGACTTCACCGCCCTCGCCGAGCGGATCTCGGGCCGCGACCTGAAGCGCTTCTTCGCCGACTGGCTCTACGCCCGGAAGACCCCGCCCATGCCGGGCCACCCGGACTGGAAGAGCCGGGCGCCCCGGGCCTGAAACCGGGATGACGGGCCCGGTGCGGGCGTGTCACCATCGTCTGGTCGGCGGCGCGGCCGGGCCCCGGGAATTCTTCCCGGACGTCACGCGTTGTGACTGCCGTGACGGAGTTCTCCGTGACCACTTCCTCTTCGACGTAAAGGATCCAATGACCTCCTCTTCATCTTCTTCCCAGGACGAGCAGAGCTTCGCGGAGACCAGCCGCACCGAGAGCCTTCGGGCCGATGCCCTGATGGAAGAGGACGTCGCCTGGAGCCACGATATCGACGGGGAGCGGGACGGCGACCAGTTCGACCGCTCCGAGCGCGCGGCGCTGCGCCGCGTCGCCGGCCTCTCCACCGAGCTCGAGGACGTCACCGAGGTCGAGTACCGGCAGCTGCGCCTGGAGCGCGTCGTGCTGGTCGGCGTGTGGACCTCCGGGACGGTGCAGGACGCGGAGAACTCCCTGGCGGAGCTCGCCGCGCTCGCCGAGACGGCCGGCGCCCTGGTCCTCGACGGCGTCATCCAGCGCCGCGACAAGCCGGACCCGGCCACCTTCATCGGCTCCGGCAAGGCCCGCGAGCTGCGGGACATCGTGCTGGAGACCGGCGCCGACACCGTCGTCTGCGACGGTGAGCTCAGCCCCGGCCAGCTGATCGCCCTCGAAGACGTCGTCAAGGTGAAGGTGGTCGACCGGACCGCCCTCATCCTCGACATCTTCGCCCAGCACGCCAAGTCCCGGGAGGGCAAGGCGCAGGTCGCGCTCGCGCAGATGCAGTACATGCTGCCGCGGCTGCGCGGCTGGGGTCAGTCGCTCTCCCGTCAGATGGGTGGCGGCGGCGGTGGCGGCATGGCCACCCGCGGCCCCGGTGAGACCAAGATCGAGACCGACCGGCGCCGGATCCGCGAGAAGATGGCGAAGATGCGCCGGGAGATCGCGGAGATGAAGACCGGCCGCGACATCAAGCGCCAGGAGCGCCGGCGGAACAAGATCCCGTCGGTCGCCATCGCCGGTTACACCAACGCGGGCAAGTCCTCGCTGCTCAACCGCCTCACGGGCGCGGGCGTCCTGGTGGAGAACGCGCTGTTCGCCACCCTCGACCCGACCGTGCGCCGGGCCGAGACGCCCACCGGCCGGGTCTACACCCTGGCCGACACGGTCGGCTTCGTCCGGCACCTGCCCCACCACCTGGTCGAGGCGTTCCGCTCCACCATGGAGGAGGTCGGCGACTCCGACCTCATCCTGCACGTGGTGGACGGCTCGCACCCGGCTCCGGAGGAGCAGCTGGCGGCGGTCCGCGAGGTCTTCCGCGACGTCGGCGCGGTGAACGTGCCGGAGATCGTCGTCATCAACAAGGCGGACGCGGCCGACCCGCTGGTCCTCCAGCGCCTGCTCCGGGTGGAGAAGCACTCCATCGCCGTCTCCGCCCGCTCGGGCGAGGGCATGGAGCAGCTGCTGGCGCTCCTGGAGTCCGAACTGCCGCGCCCGCAGGTCGAGATCGAGGTCCTGGTGCCGTACACCGAGGGCGGCCTGGTCTCGCGGGTGCACGCCGAGGGCGAGGTCCTCTCCGAGGAGCACACCGCGGAGGGCACCCTGCTCAAGGCGCGGGTGCACGAGGAACTGGCGGCGCTGCTCGCGCCGTACGTCCCGGCCGCGCACTGACACCGACCGACGAGAGCGCCGGCCGTCTCCCTTCCGGGAGGCGGCCGGCGCTCTCGCGTGGGTGGGGCTGGGTCAGCGGGCGAACTTCTTGCTGACCATCTCGTGCGCCGCCTTGGCGCCCTTGCCGAGCTGCGGTCCGGCCAGCCAGCCGTTGCCGCCGGCCGGGCCGATCGAGGTGTTCGACACCAGCGCGGTCGTGCCGTTGGGCAGCACCCGGAACCAGCCGCCGCCGGAGGAGCCGCCGGTCATGGTGCAGCCGATGCGGTACATCGTCGGCGTGGCCGGGGCGGTGGTGAGGCGGGTGCCGCGGTCCAGGCACTTGTGCATGATCATGCCGTTGTACGGCGGCGCCGCCGGGTAGCCCCAGGCGCCGAGGGTGCCCGCCTGCGCGGCCGACGGGGCGGAGAAGTCGACCGGCAGGGCCACGCCCACGGTCTCCTCCAGCGACTTGCGGCCCCGCTCCGGCTGGACGTGCAGCACGGCGTAGTCGTACGGCCACGCCTGGTTGGTGCCGCCGCTCTTGATCCACTCGCCCGAGGTCACGGCCCAGTCGGCCCAGTACTGGCCGTACGGGTAGATCTCCTGCGGCTGCGCGGTGCGCAGCGCCGCCGGGGACTTGCCGAGGTCGTTGAAGGCCGGGACGAAGGTGATGTTGCGGTACCAGCCGCCCTTCTTGCCCGCGTGCACGCAGTGCCCGGCCGTCCAGACCATGTTGGACCGGCCCGGGTTGCGCGGGTCCTTGACGATCGTGCCGGAGCAGACCATCGAGCCCTGCGGCGAGTCGAAGAAGATCTTGCCGACCGGGGCCGCGTTGCGGTGGTACGGGGTCTTCTCGCGCTGCGCCTGGACCGGGCGCGGCACCGGGTCGCTGCCGGAGGTGCCCGCCTGCGCGGTGATCGTCGGGTCGGGGCTCTTGGCGGACTGCATCCGGGCCGGGTCCCAGAGGCCGTCGATCACCGGGTTGACGAAGTCCTGGGCCTCGCGGAGCCAGGTGTCCTGGTCCCAGTTCTTCCAGTCGCCGTTCTTCCACTTGTCGAGGTCGACGCCGTGCTTCTTCAGCTTGCCGGCGATGTCGTCCGCGAGGTCCGCGCCGGAGCCGTCCGCGGCGGGCGCGCTGGAGGCCGCGGGCGTGTCGGCGGGCTTGTCGGCCGCCGGGGTCTCGGTCGGACCGCAGGCCGTGGCGGTCAGCGCGAGCGCCGCCGCCAGGGCCGTGAGGCCGGGCAGGAGCCGTATGGAACGCCCATCCAGGGCGTCGGCGGCTTCACCTCCCCGCCCGACGGCCTCTACGCGGCCTTCCGGCGCGTCCTCGACCGGCACGGCATCCTCTGGATCTC
>NZ_JBEZHM010000116.1:0-8447 GCF_040650575.1 Streptomyces sp. NPDC048659
ATGGCGCCGCGGACCAGGTCGTCCCACATGAACCAGAAGCGGTCCTGGCCGGGCGTACCGAAGAGGTACAGGATCAGGTCCTGGTCCAGGGTGATACGGCCGAAGTCCATCGCCACCGTGGTGGTGGTCTTGCCCCCGGTGTGCGTGAGGTCGTCGATCCCCGCCGAGGCGGAGGTCATCACGGCCTCGGTTCGCAGCGGGTTGATCTCGGAGACCGCGCCGACGAACGTGGTCTTGCCCACGCCGAAGCCGCCCGCCACCACGATCTTCGCGCTGGTGGTGGAGCGACCCTGAGTCGCGGAACCGCCGTCAGAGCTTGCGAAGTCCACTGAGCACCCTTTCCAGGAGCGTCACGTCCGGCGTGCCGCCGGCCTCACCGTTGCCCGGCTGGTGGATCGCCACCATGCCCGCCTCGGCCAGGTCGGCGACGAGGATGCGGGCCACACCGAGCGGCATCGACAGGAGCGCGGAGACCTCCGCCACCGACTTCACCTCGCGGCACAGGTGGCAGATCCGCTGGTGCTCGGGGAGCAGGGTGGCCAGGTGCGCCGGGTCGGCCGTCGTGCTGACCAGCGCCTCGATGGCGAGCTGGTAGCGCGGCCGGGTCCGGCCGCCGGTCATCGCGTAGGGACGGACCAGCGGCTGGTCGCCCTCGCCGTAGCCGTCGTCTATCGACGCGCCATACGGATCGTGAGAGGCGGGGGGCGGGGTCATGAATCCTCCGGGCGTGACAGCAGAGACTTCTGCCGTCTGATGGGGCCGGTGGGGGGCCGGATGGGGCGGCCGGACGGTGAACGGTCCGGGGGCGGCGCGGAGGGGCGCACCGCCCTGCGGTCGGTCTGGGTTCGACTACGAGGGTCGGCGCCCGCTCAGTGGAGCAGGCTGCCCTGGAGCTCGGCACGCAGGTCCGGGGTGAGGACCGTGCCGGCCCGGTCCACGAGGAGCGCCATCTCGTAGCCCACGAGGCCGATGTCGCACTCGGGGTGCGCGAGCACGGCCAGCGAGGAACCGTCGGAGACGGACATGAGGAAGAGGAAGCCGCGCTCCATCTCCACCACCGTCTGGGCGACGGGGCCGCCCTCGAAGATCCGGGACGCCCCCGCGGTCAGCGAGGTCAGTCCGGACGCGACCGCCGCCAGTTGGTCGGCACGGTCGCGGGGGAACCCTTCGGACATGGCAAGGAGCAGTCCGTCGGCGGAGACCACCACCGTGTGCGACACCCCGGGGGTGTTGTCCACGAAGTTGGTGATCAACCAGTTCAGATTCTGCGCCGCCTGGCTCATCGCGCTCAACTAACGCTCCTGCTGGTGGGTCGGACCGAGGTCGTGGGAACCCGTGGTCGAGTTACCGGCCTGTCGGCCCTGCTGGATACCGCGGCGCAGATTCGTGAGCCGGCCGCGGACGTCGTCGGGTGCGCGGGAGACCTGGGGGCCGGCCGACTGGGCCTGCTCCTGGGCGGTCCCGGGCACGAGGTTGGCACGCGGCACCCGCCGCGGCAGCCCGGAGGTGGTGACACCGCCGGCCGCGGGCTTGCGCACCCGCTCGGCCTGGCGCACCAGCTCGTCGTTGGGCGAGGTGCGCCAGGCGCCGCCCCGCTGCTGCTGTGCCTGCTGCTGCGTCTGCTGCGGGCCCTGCTGCTGCGGGGCCGCGGAGACGGGCTGCGGGGGGACGCCCTGGCCCGGCTGCCGGGACGGCAGGGGCGCCTGGCCCTGGGGCTGGGCCGGAGCCTGCTGCTCCTGGCCCTGCTCCTGGCGGAACCAGTTGGTCTCCAGGGTGTCGTACAGGGGGGTCCGCATCTCGCCGCCGGAGCTCGGCGCGGGCGGCAGGGCCTCCGGCTGGCGCGGCTGCTGGAGCTGCGGCTGCTGCGGCTGCTGGGAAAGTCCCGGCCGCCGCTGCTCCAGCGGGGCCTGCGGGGCCTGCTGCTGGGGCGCCTGCGGGGCCTGCGCCTGCGGGACGAACGGCTGGTGGCCGTACGCCTGCTGCGGCTGGGCCTGCGGGAGCTGCGGGGCCTGCTGCTGCGGGGCCTGCGCGTCGCCGAAGTCGGGGCGCGGGAACTGGCCGGTGGAGCCGGGTCCCTGTGCGTCGCCGAAGCCGGGGCGCGCGAACTGGCCGGTGGAGCCCGGCCCCTGCGCGTCGCCGAAGTCCGGGCGCGGGAACGGCGCGGTGGCCGCCGGGTCCTGGGCGCCGCCCTGGTAGCCCTGGGGCACCTGCGGCTGCTGGGCCTGCGGGAGCTGCGGGGCCTGCTGCTGCGGGGCCTGCGGGGCGCCGAAGTCCGGGCGCGGGAACTGGCCGGTGGAGCCGGGACCCTGCGGGAAGCCGGGCTGGGCGTAGCGGCCCGTGTCCGGCTCCTCGTGGCCGCGCGGCGCGTCCAGCGGCGTCATGTCCTGCTGCGGGCGGCGGACCGGCTGCGCCGGCTCGTTGCCCCAGCTGGTGACCTGCGGGCGCTGCGGCGCCGGGTTGCCGCCCGGCAGCTCGGCGCGCGGGAAACCGCCCTGCGGCTGCTGAGGTGCCTGGGCCCCGTGGGGCTGCTGGCCCTGCTGCTGACCCTGCTGGGCCTGCGGGAACTGCGGCGCCTGCTGCTGCGGCTGGGGCACCTGCGGCTGCGGGACCTGGGGGACCTGCGGCTGCGGGGCCTGCTGGCCGCCCCAGACGTCCGTACGCGAGGGGATCGCGCTCTGCGCGCCGCCGACGAAACCGCCGGGCGCGCCCGCGCCGAGCCCCGGACGCTGCTGCGGCTCGGGCCGCTGCCCGTCCTGCGGGACCTGCGGGAGGCGCTCCGTCTGCGGGCCCTGGGCCTGCGCGGGGAGCTGGCTGCGCTCCTGGAAGAGGTTCGGGCCCTGCGGACCGCCCTGGCCCTGCTGCCCGTTCGGGCGCTGGGCGCCCTCGCGGCCGGGCAGCGCGGTGCGCGGACCGGGACCGCCGGGGAGCCGCCCGCCGGGCGCGCCCGGGGCGCCGGGGCCGCCGGCCGCGCCGGGACCGCCGGTGAGCAGGCCGCCGGGGGCGGACTGGCCCTGCGGCATGGCGCCCTGGCCGCCGGCGCCGGGCTTCGGCGCGGGCTTCTTGCCGCCGTGGGCGACGTCGACCGGGAGCATGACGAGCGCGGTGGTGCCGCCCGAGTCGGACGGGCGGAGCTGGATCCGGATGCCGTGCCGCAGGGACAGGCGGCCGACCACGAACAGACCCATGCGGCGGGAGACCGAGACGTCCACGGTGGGCGGCGAGGCGAGCCGCTCGTTGATCGCGGCGAGGTCCTCGGGGGAGAGGCCGATGCCGGTGTCGTGGATCTCGACCAGCACCCGGCCGTCGGGCAGGGCGTGACCGGTGACCTTGACCTTGGTCTGCGGGGAGGAGAACGAGGTGGCGTTCTCCAGCAGCTCGGCGAGGAGGTGCACGAGGTCGTTGACGACCCGGCCGGCGACCTCGGTCGCGGGGACCGAGGCGAGCTCGATGCGCTCGTACTGCTCCACCTCGGACGCGGCGGCGCGGAGCACGTCGACCAGCGGGACCGGGCGGGTCCAGCGACGGCCCGGCTCCTCGCCGGCGAGGACGAGGAGGTTCTCGCCGTTCCGGCGCATACGGGTCGCGAGGTGGTCGAGCTTGAAGAGCGAGGAGAGCTGGTCCGGGTCGGCCTCGCGGGACTCCAGCTCGGAGATGAGCGAGAGCTGACGCTGGATCAGGCCCTGGGAGCGGCGCGAGAGGTTGGTGAACATCGCGTTGACGTTGCCCCGGAGGAGGGCCTGCTCGGCGGCGAGGCGGACCGCCTCGCGGTGCACGTCGTCGAAGGCCGCGGCCACCTGGCCGATCTCGTCCCGGGAGTGCACACCGACGGACTCGACGGAGGTGTCGACGTCCTGCGGGTCGGACTCGGAGAGCTGCTTGACGAGCTCGGGCAGGCGTTCCTGGGCGACCTTGGTGGCGGTGTCCTGGAGCCGGCGCAGCGAGCGGATCATCGACCGGGCCACGACGAAGGCGCCGACGAGGGAGACGCCGAGGACGAGGAGGATCAGCGCACCGTTGATGATGGCCTCGCGCTGCGACTCCTGGCGCAGCTCACGGGCCTTGCTCTCCATCTCGCCCAGCAGCGTGGCCTCGATGGTGTTCATGGCGTTGATCTTCGTGCCGTACTCGTCGGTGAAGTTCAGGTGACCGCGCTTGACGCGGTCGGACATCCCGCGGTCCGACTGGAGGACCCGCTCGGTGTACTTGTCGGCGGCCTCGATGTTCGGGTTGCCGGAGGTCAGCGCGGCGGTCAGCTCGTCGGCGTTGCCGCCCGTCGACTCGTAGATCGACTGGAAGGTCTTGAGCTCGACGCCCTCGGAGTTGAGGGCGGCCTCGCCGTAGAGGCGGTCACCGAGCTGGAGGCTGCCGGACTGGCTGTCGCTGGCGGGCAGCGCGGCGGCGATGATCGCCTGCTGGATGGAGGCGTACTCCTTGGCGGACGAGAACGCGGCGAGCGCGCGGGTCCGCTTGATCATCTCCGGGTTGCTGGTCGCCTGCGCCATGTCCTGGGACAGGCTGAGCAGCGAGCGGATCAGCCGGCTGTACGCCTCGACCGTCACCGAGTGGGCGATCTTCTTCTCGTACGCGGCGCCGCGGATCGCGCCGAGCTGGCTGACCTGCGAGGCGATCTGGCTGACGTTCTGCCGGATGCTGCGCAGCGACTCGTCGTCCTCGGTGGCCGGGATGTCGTTGGTCGCGTCGAGGAACGCCTTGTACGCGCGGTCGGTGCGCTGGCGCGGGTTGGAGACCTGGTAGTCGGAGGCCGACTTGCCGTTGGCCAGCGGACCGGCCGACAGGTCGCGCTCGGTCTGGAGGGCCTGCGCGAAGTCGGTGGCTTCCTTGGTCAGCTTGGTGAGCAGCTGCATGTGGTCGAGCTGCTGCATGTCGTCGAGCGACTCGTTGATACGGATGCCGCCGAGGCTGGTCGCCGCGACCACGGGGAGGGTCAGCAGGGCCACCAGGCGGGTGGAGATGCGCCAGTTGCGCAGGGCTATTCGGGGCCCGACCTCGTTCTCCGAACCCGACTTGGCGGGTGCGGGCTGCTCGGCGGGCGCCTCGGCGGCGCCGCGCGCGGCGGCGGGGCCGCCGGGGGTGCCGTTCTTGTCACCCGGTCCCGGGTTCGGCGGCTGCGGGGCGGAGGAGCCGTGCTGGGCTCCGGCACGCGGATCCTGCTCGGCGGGAGCTTCCCCTCGGCCCTCGCGGGCCTGGGAAGAGCCCGTGCCATCCCTCTTGAAACGTCCCTGCACTAGCGTCGCAACCTCTGGACCAGGCGTCCTTCCGGGTGAACGGAGAGGACGGTGTCGGCTTCGTGGGGCGCAGGCGCGCCCCAGTGGTGGTCGTAGGTGACCGGCGCAGATCCCCCTTTCCCGCCACTCGGCCGGCGCTGTGTCGCGCCTCCTGCGCGCCGGCTTGCAAACCCGCGGCGGTGCGGGAATTCCAGCACAGTGCCGGATCTCCAACAAGGGCTGTCGGGCGTGGCGCGAAGGGGATGACAACGCGTGAACGACGTGTCACCCCATGTAGAAGATGATCACGGAGGAATCGGGCGTATCGCACCGAAGGGGCGAGGTGGCCCGGGTGTCCCAGTCGCCATGATCAGGAGCGGAATGGATCATTCAATGGCGGAATGTCCGTTTCGGTGACGACGCATGACGGTGCGCAATGCCCTATTTGTTCTCGCGCAGGTGAGCAAACTCACACGTAGTTCGTTGGATCCGCCAGGCATTCGAAGGGAATTGCATGTTTAGCCTGACGCTTTACAAAATGGGTGGCGCACCCCCAGCCCCTCCCCAGACAAGGGAACCGAGACCGCGATGAACACGACGCCCGTACTCCGCACCACGGCCAACCCCCGCCGCGCGACCCTCGCCCACCTCGAGGACGCCGCCCAGCTCGGCCGCGGCGCCCAGCCCGAGTACGCCGTCCAGCTCCCGGCCCAGACGGCCAACCCGCGCCGCACCATCCTGATGGTCGCCCCGGAGCCGTACCGCCCGGAGCGCTAGCCGGCGGCCGTACGGCGCCGTACGGGCCGCACCGCCCCCTCCGGCCACCCGGCGGTATTCCCGCAGGGCCGGGCCCCTCGCCGCGTTAGCCTGGAGCGTCAGACTCCAGCCAGTAGCAAGTGAGGGGCGACAGCACTCGTGCGCATCGCCAGATTCTCCATCGACGGCAACGTCGCCTTCGGCGCGGTCGAGGGCGAAGGGACCGTCGAGTCCGGCGGCCTGGTCCTCGACATCATCAAGGGCATCCCGTACACCGACTTCGAGCTGAGCGGCACCAAGGTCCCGCTCAGCAAGGTCCGGCTCCTGCCGCCCGTGCTCCCCAACAAGATCGTGGGCATCGGCCGCAACTACGCGGAGCACGCCAGGGAGCTCGGCAACGAGGTCCCCGAGCTCCCGGTGGCCTTCTTCAAGCCCACCACCTCGGTGATCGGCCCCGGCGACGGCATCGAGTACCCCTCCTTCTCGCAGGAGCTGCACCACGAGGCCGAGCTGGCCGTGGTCATCGGCCGCATGTGCCGCGAGGTGCCCCGCGAGCGCGTCAAGGACGTCGTCTTCGGCTACACCTGCGCCAACGACGTCACCGCCCGCGACGTCCAGAAGCGCGAGCTCCAGTGGGCCCGCGCCAAGGGCTTCGACACCTCCTGCCCGCTGGGCCCCTGGGTGGAGACCGGCCTGACCCCGGCCGAAGCCGGCGACCTGGCCGTTCAGGCCACCGTCAACGGCGAACAGCGGCAGCTCGGCCGCACGAGCGACATGATCCGCTCCATCGAGGACCTGGTCGTCCACATCACCGAGGCCATGACGCTGCTCCCGGGCGACGTCATCCTCACCGGCACTCCCGCCGGGGTCGGCCCCCTCAACGTCGGCGACGAAGTCGCCGTCACCATCGAAGGCATCGGCACTCTCACCAACAAGGTGATCAAGCGTGGCTAACGCGATCCGCGTACGTTTCTGTCCCTCCCCGACCGGCAACCCCCACGTGGGCCTGGTCCGCACCGCCCTCTTCAACTGGGCCTTCGCCCGGCACAACCAGGGCACGATGGTCTTCCGCATCGAGGACACCGACGCGGCCCGCGACTCCGAGGAGTCGTACGACCAGCTGCTCGACTCCCTGAAGTGGCTCGGCCTCGACTGGGACGAGGGCCCCGAGGTCGGCGGCCCGCACGCCCCGTACCGCCAGTCGCAGCGCATGGACATCTACCAGGACGTCGCCGACAAGCTGCTCGCCGGCGGCTACGCGTACCCCTGCTACTGCACCGCCGAGGAGCTCGACGAGCGCCGCGAGGCCGCCCGCGCCGCCGGCCGCCCCTCCGGCTACGACGGCCACTGCCGCGACCTCACCGCCGAGCGGAAGGCCGCGTACGAGGCCGAGGGCCGCACCTCGATCGTCCGCTTCCGGATGCCCGACGAGCCGATCACCTTCACCGACCTGGTCCGCGGCGAGCTCACCTTCACCCCGGAGAACGTGCCGGACTACGGCATCCTCCGGGCCAACGGCGCCCCGCTCTACACCCTGGTCAACCCGGTCGACGACGCCCTGATGGAGATCACCCACGTCCTGCGCGGCGAGGACCTGCTCTCCTCCACCCCGCGCCAGATCGCGCTCTACAAGGCGCTGATCGAGCTGGGCGTCGCCAAGGAGATCCCCGCCTTCGGCCACCTGCCGTACGTCATGGGCGAGGGCAACAAGAAGCTCTCCAAGCGCGACCCGCAGGCGTCGCTCAACCTCTACCGCGAGCGCGGCTTCCTCCCCGAGGGCCTGCTGAACTACCTCTCGCTGCTCGGCTGGTCCTTCTCCGCCGACCGGGACATCTTCACCATCCCCGAGATGGTCGAGAAGTTCGACATCGCGGACGTGAACGCCAACCCGGCCCGCTTCGACCTCAAGAAGGCCGAGTCGATCAACGCGGACCACATCCGGATGCTCGACGTGAAGGCGTTCGCCGAGGCGTGCGAGCCCTGGCTGGCGGCCCCGCACGCGAACTGGGCCCCCGAGGACTTCGACCGCGCCGCCTGGGAGGCCATCGCGCCGTACGCCCAGACCCGCCTCACCGTCCTCTCGGACATCACGGCCAACGTCGACTTCCTCTTCCTGAAGGAGCCGGTCTTCGACGAGGCGAGCTGGACCAAGGCCATGAAGGAGGGCTCCGACGCCCTCCTCGTGACCGCCCGCGAGAAGCTGGACGCGGCCGACTGGAACGACCCCGAGTCGCTCAAGAACGCCGTCCTGGCCGCCGGCGAGGCCCACGGCCTCAAGCTCGGCAAGGCGCAGGCCCCGGTCCGCGTCGCCGTCACCGGCCGCACGGTCGGCCTGCCGCTCTTCGAGTCGCTGCAGATCCTGGGCCGGGAGTGGTGGCCAAGCTCCACGAGGCGGAGATCCCGGTCACCCCCAGCAGCACCGGCACCTACCACGCCGACCACGCCTACGGGAGCGCCGACGACGCC
>NZ_JBEZHM010000117.1:0-8391 GCF_040650575.1 Streptomyces sp. NPDC048659
AGCAGCTCGCGGGCGAACGCCGTACGGGTGTCGTTGATCACCTTCATGGTCAGGCTCCGTCCAGGCCGCCCCCGCCGGGCCCGCTACAGGTCGTCGGAGAGCCGGGAGTAGACGATCAGGTCGACCAGCCCGCCGTGGGTGAAGCCGGCCTTCCGGCAGACCCCCTCCGGGGTGAATCCGGCGGCTGCCGCGACTTTCTGGCTCGACCGGTTTCCGGCGGCGGCGCGGAGCTGGCACCGCGTGAAGCCCTGTTCGCGCAGCAGCCAGTCGACTATGCGCGCCACGGCCTCCTGGGCCAGCCCCCGGCCCCGCATGGCCGGATGCACGGCGTACGCGATGTCGGCCGACCGGGCCTGCCAGTCCACCCCGTTGAACCCGAAGCTGCCGACGAACCGGGCGGAGGCCGTCTCGACGGCGGCCCAGTGCACGCCCGTCCCCCGCGCGCGTAACTCCGGCGAGACCGACTCGCACCAGCTGCGCGCGGCGGCGAGCGTGTAGGGCTGCTCCAGCGGCAGCCACCGGGCGCACGCGGGGTCCGACAGCATCGCGGCCACCTCGGCGGCGTCGCCCGCCGCGAAGGGCCGCAGGGTGAGCCGTGCCGTGGCCAGTGGGGAATCCGGGAACACCGGAGTGGTCATGTGTCGCTCCTGCCCAGTGCGTCGACGCCTTGGGTGACTCCTACCCCGCCGCCGCCGGGCGGGGAACGCCGAGCGCCCGCCTTCCGCGGTGGCGGAGAGGCGGGCGCGCTCGTGTCACGGCCGGGTGGCGCCGCCGGGGCGGGGCCCCGGGGGTCAGGCGGCGTTCTTGATGGCGGAGATGTCGAAGTTCAGCTTGACCTTGTCGCTGACCATGACGCCGCCGGTCTCCAGGGCCGCGTTCCAGGTCAGGCCCCACTGGGAGCGCAGGATCTCGGCGCTGCCCTCGAAGCCGACCCGCTCGTTGCCGTAGACGTCGGTCGCGGTGCCGTTGAACTCCAGGTCGATGGCGAGCGGCTTGGTGACGTCCTTGATGGTCAGGTCGCCGGTGACGCGGTACTTGTCGCCGCCGAGCTGTTCGGCCCGAGTGGAGCGGAAGCTCATCACCGGGAACTGCTCGGCGTCGAAGAAGTCGCCGCTGCGCAGGTGCCCGTCGCGGTCGGCGATGCCGGTGTCGATGGAGGCGATCTTGACGTCGATGGTGGCGGTGGAGGCTGCCGGGTCCGAGCCGTTCAGCTTGAGGGCGCCCTCGTGCTCGGCGAAGGTGCCGCGGACGTTGGTGACCATGGCGTGCCGGACCGTGAAGCCGATGCTGCTGTGCGCCGGGTCGATCGTGTAGTCGCCGGTCAGGGCGGCGAGCGCCGGGTCCACCGGGAGGGTCGCGACGGCGGTGGCGGACTCGTTGTTCTTGCGGCCGAAGATGCCCATGACGTGCTCCTTGATCAGAAATTCCGGCCAGGGAGGCTGCCGGTCGCCGTGTTGTTGAACCTTCAACGAGAACGACTGTAGCCCCATTCCGTTCAACATTCAACATCTCCGGAAGATGTTCACCTGGACGGCCCCCACGCCCTCTGGCGGACGCGCGTAGAACTGCGGCACCATCTCCCTGCGCACGGCCGCTCGGCCGGAGCCACCGCACCACCTGCACCGCCGTCCCCAACCGTCACGGTCATCCGCAGGAGGCATCCGCAATGAAGCACCGGTACCGCTCCGTACTCGCCGCTCTCGCCCTGGTCCTCGGGGCCCTCTTCGCCCCCGGCGTCGGAGCCCTGTCCACCGCGACCGAGGCCCACGCCGCGGTCACGGTCACCAAGATCAGCCACGCCACCGCGACCTCGATGTTCCGCTCCTCCGGGATCACCTGGTCCTCGTCCGGCGGCTGCTCGGACCGCAACAACGCCACGTGTACGTCCTTCGACCAGCTCAACCAGGCCACCGCCCAGGGCGCCCAGACCCTCAAGAGCGCCAGCGGCTGCGCCCTCAACATCACCGGCGGCACCGAGACCGGCCACGCGAGCGGCACCTACTCGCACTGGAACGGCTACAAGCTGGACTTCGGCAAGGCCACCTGTGTCACCAACTACGTGAAGAACACGTTCACGTACATCGGCGTGCGCGGCGACGGCGCCCCGCAGTGGCAGTCCGGCGCCGGCAACGTCTACGCCGACGAAGGCAACCACTGGGACGTCACCTTCTACAACTGCGGCGGCTGCTGAGCCTCCCCGCGAGGGGCCGCCGGCCGGACCGCCGGCCGAACGGCCGCCCGGACCGCCGACCGGGCCGACGGCCGAACCACCGGCTCCACTTGGACTAACCGGAAGGGGTTGTTGGACTGGCGGGCCCGTCGGCGGACGATCTCGTTGACGGTGCTCCGCCACCCCGGGCCAACTGGTGCGCATGTCGCACCCACACCCTCCCGCCGCCTCGGCGCGGCGGCTGCGCACCGCCTGTGCGCTGGCCGCCGCCGCCTCCGCCGTCCTCGCCCTGGCCGGTCCCGCCCGCGCCGGGGCCCCGGACCCCGCGACGGGCGCCGCCGCCGCGGAGGCCGCCGCCACCGGCTCCGCCGTGATCGGCTCCGCCCGGCTCTCCGTCGCCGTCGCCGACGACTTCCCCCGCGTCCTCTCGTACACCGACCGCGCCACCGGCGCCCGGCTGCTCGGCAGCACCGCGCCCGTCACCCAGGTCGTCCTCAACGGCACCGCCCGCACCGTGCGGGCCACCGGCGCCCCCGTCCTGACCCGCGACTCCGCCGCCTACACGCTCGCCTTCCCCGAGCTCCCCGGGGTCGAGATCGACACGAGCCTCGACGTCAGCGGCCGGACCACCACCTTCCGGATCACCGCCGTCCGGGACACTGCGGCCTTCCGGGTCGGCACCCTCGACATCCCCGGCCACGACCTCGTCTCCGTCGGCTCCGCCGAGCCCGGCGCCGCGACCGCCTTCACCCGGCTCGACCCCGACTCCACCCGCACCGCCGACGTCTTCGCGCGGGTCACCGACGCCACCCCGGCCGACCCGGGCGCCGTCGGCGCGAGCTACGCGATCGTCAGCACCGACCGGCTCGCCGCCGCCGTCGAGTCCAACTCCTCGTACGACAAGCCCGCCGGCCCCTCCGCCCGCGACGGCGCCCGCTTCTGGCACCAGGCCCGCAAGGCGGGCGACGAGACCCGCGTCGGCGTCTGGTCCGGCCAGTGGACCTACCGCGGCGAGGGCGCTCCCGCGCCCGAGCGCGGCGCCGCGCTGCCCTGGGCGAAGGTCGTCGTCACCCCCGACGCGAACGGCGACGGGCGCACCGACTGGCAGGACGGCGCCGTCGCCTTCCGCGCCATCGGCGTCAAGGCGAAGGGCAGCGAGGAGACCCCCGACCGGGTCGTCGCCCACATCCCGTTCAACTTCGCCTCCCAAGCCACCCACCCCTTCCTGCGCACCCTCGACGACGTCAAGCGGATCTCGCTCGCCACCGACGGGCTCGGCCAGTTCGCCCTGCTCAAGGGCTACGGCTCCGAGGGCCACGACTCCGCCCACCCCGACTACGGCGGCAACTACAACAAGCGCGCGGGCGGCCTCGCCGACCTCAACACCCTGCTGCGCGAGGGGCGTAAGTGGGGCGCGGGCTTCGGCGTGCACATCAACGCCACCGAGTCGTACCCCGAGGCGAAGAACTTCAGCGAGACCCTCGTCGACAAGACCAAGCCCGGCTGGAACTGGCTCAACCAGAGCTACTACATCGACCAGCGCCGCGACGTGAACAGCGGCGACCTGGCCCGCCGCCTCCAGCAGCTGAGGGACGAGACCGACCCCAACCTCTCCACCCTGTACATAGACGTCTATTACACGCACGGCTGGATCGCCGACAAGACCATGCAGGCCACCCGGGCGCAGGGCTGGAACGTCGCCACCGAGTGGTCCGAGAAGTTCGAGCGGGACTCCCTCTGGTCCCACTGGGCCAACGACCTCGACTACGGCGGCGCCACCAACAAGGGCCTCAACTCGCAGATCGTCCGCTTCATCCGCAACGGCGAGAAGGACGTCTGGAACGACCACCCGGTCCTCGGCCAGACCGCCCTCGTCGACTTCGAGGGCTGGACCGGCGAGACCGACTACACCGCCTTCACCGCCAACATCTGGCAGCGCAACCTGCCCGCCAAGTACCTCCAGCACCAGCGGATCACCCGCTGGGACGGCAACGACATCACCTTCACCGGCGGGGTCCGCGGCACCGTCGAGGACGGCCGCCGCACCTTCTACGAGCAGGGCCGCAAGGTCCTCGACGGCGACACCTACCTGCTGCCCTGGGACGGCGGCGACAGGCTCTACCACTACAACAAGACCGGCGGCACGACGAGCTGGGCCGTCCCCGGCACCGGCTCGTACACCGTCTACAGGCTCACCGACAACGGGCGCGTGAAGACCGGCACCGTGCGGCCCGTCGACGGCCGGATCACCCTCGAAGCCGCCGCCGGACAGCCCTACGTCCTCTACCCGCACCGCGCCCCCGCGCAGCGCGACCCCCGCTGGGGCCAGGGCACCCCGGTCGCGGACCCCGGCTTCAACGACACGGGGCTGCGCGCCTGGCGCAAGACCGGCGACGTCACCCGCGAGACCGACACCCAGGGCCGCACCGGCGCCAAGCTCACCGGCGCCGCCCCCGCCGCCCTGCGCCAGCGGATCACCGGCCTCACCCCCGGCGCCCGCTACACCGCCTCCGCCCTGATCGAGGTCGAGCCCGGGAAGACCCGCCCGACCACCCTCTCCATCGGCGGCCGGTCCGTCACCGTCGAGCGCTCGGCCCTTGAGGACCGGGTCGCCGCCTCCGACCGGAACGGCACCCGCTTCCAGCGCGCCAAGGTCACCTTCACCGCGCGCGGGAGCACCGAGCTCGGCATCGAGGCGGCGCCCGGCAGCGCGGCCACCGTCCGGGTCGACGACGTCCGGATCGTCGCCAACGACCCCGCGACCAGCCCCGGCGCGCTCGTGTACGAGGACTTCGAGGCCGTCGACCAGGGCTGGGGCCCCTTCCTCAAGGGCGACGCGGGCGGCACCACCGACCCCCGCACCCACATCGCCCAGCTGCACGCCCCGTACACCCAGGCGGGCTGGAACGGGAAGGCCGTCGACGACGTGCTGGACGGCGCCGAGTCCCTCAAGTCACACGACGAGAACAGCGGCCTGGTCTACCGCACCGCCCCCTGGACCGTCCCGATGAAGGACGGGCGGGCCTACCGGGTCGAGTTCGACTACCAGTCCAGCCACACCGGCGCCTACGAGTGGATCACCGGCTACGACCGCACGGCCGGGCCCGGCGCCCCCGTGGAGACCCGCCGCACCCCGATCGGGCGGCAGCGGACCACCGGACACTTCGCCGAGACCGTCACCGCGGGCTGCGGCGACACCTGGACCGGGCTGCGCAAGCGGGCCGACGCCCCCGACGGCGCCGACTTCACGCTCGACCGCTTCACCGTCACCGACCTCGGCCCGGCCGCCGAGCGCCCCGCCTGCGGCACCCTCGGCGTCACCGCGCCCGAGACCCTGGAGCCCGGCCGCCCGAACACCGTCACCGCCGTCTTCGGCAACGACGAGGCCGCCGAGGTCACCGGCGCCCGCGCCGCCCTCGCGCTCCCCGAGGGCTGGACCGCCGAGCCCGCCGGGCCGGTCGCCCTCGCCCCGGTCGCCCCGGGCGGCAGGGCGACCGCCACCTGGCGGGTCACCCCGCCCGTGGACGCCGCCTACCGGCCGTACGAGCTGGGCGCCACCGTCACGTACGCCGTCGGCGACGGGCCCCGGCGGCTGACCGCCGCCACCACCGTCCGCACCCTGCCCCCGCCGCCCACCGCCGACAGCTGGGCCAGCGACCTCGACTGGACCTCCAGCACCAACGGCTGGGGCCCGGTCGAGCGGGACCTCTCCAACGGCGAGACCGGCACCGGGGACGGCGGGCCGCTGCGGATCGGGGGCGTGACCTACGCCAAGGGGCTCGGCAGCCACGCCCCGGCCACCGTCCGTTACTATCTCGGCGGCCGGTGCACCTCCTTCACCGCCGAGGTCGGCGTCGACGACGTCCAGACCAGCCGAGGCTCCGTCCGGTTCACCGTGCTCGCCGACGGCGCCGAGAAGGCCGCCACCCCGGTCCTCAGGGCCGCCGACCCCGCCCGGCCGCTCACCGCCGACGTCACCGGCGCCGCGTACGTGGACCTGGTCGTCGGGGACGGCGGCGACGGCAACGGCAACGACCACGCGGACTGGGGGAACGCCCGCTTCCACTGTGGCTGAAGCCTTACCGGGGGTCCTTGTGTAGGAACCCCACAATCAGCTGGGGTGTCTGGCTGTCGACTCGGACTGGTGGGGCACAGGTTCTGTCAAGCCCCGCCAGGAATCGACACGGGAGACTGTACGGAGTCGACGGGGGGGTTTGCTTGCCCGAGTTCGTAGGGTCGGTACATGACCGTTGTGGACCAGATCCCGAGCGAGCCCGCTGACGCCCGCGGCCGTGTGGCCGAGCTGCACGAGCTGCGCGAGCAGGCTCGGCGTGGCCCGAGTGACCGGGCGACCGAGGCCCAGCACGCCAAGGGCAAGCTGACCGCTCGCGAGCGGATCGCGCTGCTGCTCGACGCCGGGTCCTTCCAGGAGGTCGAGCAGCTCCGCCGGCACCGCGCCAGCGGCTTCGGCCTGGAGGCCAAGAAGCCCTACACCGACGGTGTCATCACCGGCTGGGGCACGGTCGACGGCCGCACGGTCTTCGTCTACGCGCACGACTTCCGGATCTTCGGCGGCGCCCTCGGCGAGGCCCACGCCACCAAGATCCACAAGATCATGGACATGGCCATCGCGGCCGGCGCCCCGCTGGTCTCGCTGAACGACGGCGCGGGCGCCCGCATCCAGGAGGGCGTCTCCGCCCTCGCCGGCTACGGCGGCATCTTCCAGCGCAACACCCGCGCCTCCGGTGTCATCCCGCAGATCTCGGTCATGCTCGGCCCCTGCGCGGGCGGCGCGGCCTACAGCCCCGCCCTCACCGACTTCGTCTTCATGGTCCGCGAGACCTCGCAGATGTTCATCACCGGCCCGGACGTCGTCAAGGCGGTCACCGGCGAGGAGATCACCCAGAACGGCCTCGGCGGCGCCGACGTGCACGCCGAGACCTCCGGCGTCGCGCACTTCGCGTACGACGACGAGGAGACCTGCATCGCCGAGGTGCGCTACCTCCTGTCGATGCTGCCGCAGAACAACCGCGAGAACCCGCCGACCGTCGAATCCGAGGACCCGGCCGACCGCCGCTCCGACGTGCTGCTCGACCTGGTGCCCGCCGACGGCAACCGCCCGTACGACATGCACAAGGTCATCGAGGAGCTCGTCGACGACGGCGACTACCTGGAGATCCACGAGCGCTGGGCCCGCAACATCATCTGCGCCCTCGCGCGGATCGACGGCCAGGTCGTCGGCATCGTCGCCAACCAGCCCCAGTCGCTGGCGGGTGTCCTCGACATCGAGGCGTCCGAGAAGGCCGCCCGCTTCGTACAGATGTGCGATGCCTTCAACATCCCGATCATCACCCTTCTGGACGTACCCGGCTTCCTTCCCGGCGTCGACCAGGAGCACGGTGGAATCATCCGCCACGGCGCGAAGCTGCTCTACGCGTACTGCAACGCGACCGTGCCGCGGATCTCGCTGATCCTGCGCAAGGCGTACGGCGGCGCCTACATCGTCATGGACTCCCAGTCCATCGGTGCCGACCTGACGTACGCCTGGCCCACCAACGAAATCGCGGTGATGGGCGCCGAGGGCGCCGCCAACGTCATCTTCCGCAAGCAGATCGCGGAGGCCGAGGACCCCGAGGCGATGCGCGCGCGCATGGTCAAGGAGTACAAGGCCGAGCTCATGCACCCGTACTACGCCGCGGAGCGCGGCCTGGTCGACGACGTCATCGACCCGGCCGAGACCCGCGAGGTGCTCGCCAAGTCCCTCGCGATGCTCCGCACCAAGCACGCCGACCTGCCGTCCCGCAAGCACGGCAACCCGCCTCAGTAAGAGGAGCCCCCCGAAGTGACCACGCCTGCCACAGCCAACCTTCTCCGCGTCGAGAAGGGCCACGCCGAGCCCGAGGAGCTGGCCGCGATCACCGCGGTCCTGCTGGCCCGCGCCGCCGCCCAGCCGACCGAGCCCGCCCACCAGCACGGCCGCTCCACCGCCGGCTGGCGCCGCCTGGAGCGCGAGAACGGCTTCCGCGCCCCGCACAGCTGGCGCTGACACCCCGCGCACGACGAAGGGCCCCCGGGACATCCCGGGGGCCCTTCGTCGTGGCTCTCGGCCCGTCGGGACGGTTACCGCAGGCGTGCCATGAGGGCGTGTTCGACCAGGGTGATGAGGGCGCTCTTGGCGTCGGCGCGGTGGCGGGCGTCGGTGGTGATGATCGGGGTGTCGG
>NZ_JBEZHM010000118.1:0-8170 GCF_040650575.1 Streptomyces sp. NPDC048659
GTTCCTGAAGCCCGAGCACGCCGAGGGCGTGTGGCGGGCGCTGACCGAGGCGGGCAAGGACGTCGGCCTGATCCCCTGCGGCCTGTCCTGCCGGCAGCCCACCAGTCTAGTTGCTCTTTTCGGCCGGAACCTTCGCGGTGCCCTTCTCGACCGGTCCGCGTCGGACCGCTCCGGGGGCGTTCCAGTCCTGGCGCTTGCGGGCCCGCTTCTTGGCGGCCTCGGAGGACTGGAGCTGGTACGGGACCGAGGTCACCATCACGCCCGGCGTGAAGAGCAGCCGGCCCTTGAGGCGCAGCGCGCTCTGGTTGTGCAGGATGTGCTCGTACCAGTGGCCGACCACGTACTCGGGGATGTAGACCGCGACGGCGTCCCGCGGGCTCTCCTTGCGCAGGTTCTTGACGTAGTCGATGACCGGGCGGGTGATCTCGCGGAACGGGGAGTCGAGGATCTTCAGCGGCACGTTGATGCCGCGCCGCTCCCACTCCTCCTTGAGCGCCTTGGTCTCGGCCGGGTCGACGTTGACGGTGAGCGCCTCCAGCTCGTTGGCGTGCATGAGCTTGGCGTACGCGAGGGCGCGCAGGGTGGGCTTGTGCAGCTTGGAGACGAGGACGACGGACCGGACCCGGGAGGGGCGGACGTACTCGTCGGGGCGCTCCTCGGCGGCGGCGATCTCGGCGGCCACGGAGTCGTAGTGGCGGCGGATCGCGGTCATCGTCACGTAGAAGATCACCATGCCGAGCAGCGCGACCCAGGCGCCGTGGGTGAACTTGGTGGCGAGGACGACGACCAGGACCAGGCCCGTGAAGAAGGCGCCGAAGGCGTTGATCGCGCGGGAGCGGATCATGTGGCGGCGCTTGGCGGGGTCCTTCTCGCTCCGCAGGTGCCGGTTCCAGTGCCGGACCATGCCGATCTGGCTGAGGGTGAAGGAGACGAAGACGCCGACGATGTAGAGCTGGATCAGGCGCGTCGAGTCGGCCCCGTAGATCACCACGAGCAGGGCCGCCGCGCCGGCCAGCAGCACGATGCCGTTGGAGAAGGCGAGGCGGTCGCCGCGGGTGTGCAGCTGGCGGGGCAGGTAGCGGTCCTGGGCGAGGATCGAGCCGAGGAGCGGGAAGCCGTTGTACGCCGTGTTGGCGGCCAGGAAGAGGACGAGCGCGGTGGCGGCGGCGAGCAGCACGAAGAAGAACGTTCCGTCGCCGAAGACGGCGGCGGCGACCTGCGAGATGACCGGGTCCTGGACGTAGCCCTCGCCGACGGGCACGCCGTTGTGCAGCAGGTCCTGGGCGGGCTTCTCGGCCATCCGGACGTTGGTCGCCATGGCCAGGAAGATGATGCCGCAGAACATGGTGACGGCGAGGCCGCCCATGAGCGCGAGGGTGCTGGCCGCGTTCTTCGACTTGGGCTTGCGGAAGGCGGGCACGCCGTTGGAGATGGCCTCGACGCCGGTGAGGGCGGCACAGCCGGAGGAGAAGGCGCGCAGCAGCAGGAAGACCAGGGCGAATCCGGCCAGTCCCTGGTGCTCGGGCTTGATCTCCAGGTCGGCGGTGGGGGCGGACATGGTGTCGCCGAGGACGAGACCGCGCCAGGCGCCCCAGATGATCATGGCGAAGACGCCGAAGACGAAGACGTACGTCGGGATGGCGAAGAGGCCGCCGGACTCCTTGACGCCGCGCAGGTTCATCAGGGTGAGCAGCACGATCACCGCCACGGCGGCGAGGACCTTGTGCTCGACGACGAAGGGGACGGCGGAGCCGAGGTTCTCGATGCCGGAGGAGATCGAGACGGCGACGGTGAGGACGTAGTCGACGAGCAGGGCGCTCGCGACGGTCAGTCCCGCCTTGGGCCCGAGGTTGGTGGTGGCGACCTCGTAGTCGCCGCCGCCGCTCGGGTACGCGTGCACGTTCTGCCGGTAGGAGGCCACGACCGTGAACATCAGGACCACGACGGCCAGGGCGATCCACGGGCTGAAGTGGTAGGCCGACAGGCCCGCGATCGAGAGGACCAGGAGGACCTCGCCCGGGGCGTACGCCACCGAGGACAGCGGGTCGGAGGCGAAGACGGGGAGGGCGATGCGCTTCGGGAGGAGAGTCTCTCCGAGCTTGTCGCTGCGCAGGGCCCGCCCGATCAGGATCCGTTTGGGCACGTCGGTCAGTTTGGACACGCAGAGGATCGTAAGCGTTCGAAAAGAGCCACGCCGACCACCACCCCCGATCGGCACGGAATCTCCCTGGATACCACCTCAAGGGAGAGCTGGGCAGATGGCATGTCCCGTGGTGACACGCCCCTGACGCGGTCTTGACGCGTTCCTAACGAGGGCTGCGTGAGGTCCCCGTCTTCGTTGCCGCATAAGCTCGGACCGGACAGTGCGTACGCACGGGTCCGCCTCGGTCCGGGCCAGTCGGGCCGGGCCGCCCGGGCCGCCCCGAGGGGACGGCGCGGGTCGGCATGGGACCGTAGGGACCCGTACGGACTGACCGTACGGGCCGACCGTACGGACCGCATGGCACCGCCTACGTGGCCGAAAAGTGCGGCCGAGTACATGGCCGATCAGGCCAGGAAAGTTGTGAGAAGCGTGTTTTCGCAGGTCAGCAGGGCGATCAGGAGTGCGGGGTAAGGGGACGTGCACATCGTCATCATGGGCTGCGGGCGCGTGGGAGCCGCTCTCGCGCAGACCCTGGAGCAGCAGGGCCACACCGTCGCGGTCGTGGACCAGGACCCGACGGCCTTCCGGCGTCTGGGCTCGGGCTTCGGCGGCCGTCGCGTCACGGGCGTGGGCTTCGACCAGGACACGCTCCGCGAGGCGGGGATCGAGGAGGCCGGCGCCTTCGCCGCGGTGAGCAGCGGCGACAACTCGAACATCATCGCCGCGCGGGTCGCGCGCGAGATGTTCGGCATCGAGAACGTCGCCGCCCGGATCTACGACCCCCGGCGCGCCGAGGTCTACCAGCGCCTGGGCATCCCGACCGTCGCCACGGTCCGCTGGACCGCCGACCAGATGCTGCGGCGGCTGCTGCCGTCGGGCGCCGAGCCGCTGTGGCGTGACCCGAGCGGCGGAGTGCAGCTCGCCGAGGTGCACACCTCCCCCGCGTGGATCGGCCACAAGGTCAGCCGGCTCCAGGAGGAGACCGGGGTGCGCGTGGCGTTTCTCACCCGGCTGGGCGAAGCGATTCTGCCGACCTCGCAGACGGTGTTGCAGGAGGGCGACCTCGTGCACGTGATGATGCGGACGGACGAGATCGACAAGGTCGAGGCGGCCTTCGCCGAGGGTCCCGAGGAGGGCGGTCACTGATGCGTGTCGCTATTGCCGGCGCGGGCGCCGTGGGCCGTTCCATCGCGGGCGAGCTCCTGGAGAACGGGCACGAGGTCCTCCTCATCGACAAGGCGCCGACCGCCATCTCGGTGGAGCGGGTGCCGCAGGCGGAGTGGCTGCTGGCCGACGCCTGCGAGATCACCTCGCTCGACGAGGCGGCCCTGCAGCGCTGCAACGTCGTCATCGCGGCGACCGGCGACGACAAGGTGAACCTGGTCGTCTCGCTGCTCGCGAAGACCGAGTACGGCGTGCCGCGCGTGGTCGCCCGGGTCAACAACCCGAAGAACGAGTGGCTGTTCAACGAGGCGTGGGGCGTGGACGTCGCCGTCTCGACGCCGCGCCTGATGTCGGCCCTGGTCGAGGAGGCGGTGAGCGTCGGCGACCTGGTCCGGCTGCTGCGCTTCAGCCACGGCGACGCCAACCTGGTGGAACTGACCCTGCCGCCGGAGTCCGCGATCGCGGGCACCTCGGTGGGTGACGTGCCCTGGCCGACGGACACCTCGCTGGTCACGATCATCCGCGGCTCGCGCGTGCTCACGCCGAGCCCGGAGGAGACCCTGGAGGCGGGCGACGAGCTGCTGTTCGTGGCCACCCAGGCGCGCGAGGAGCAGCTGGAGGACCTGCTGTCGGTCCGCCGCGGTCCGAACGACTGACGAGTCACCGCCGTACGCGAAGGGGCCCGGGACCTGTGACAGGTCCCGGGCCCCTTCGCGTGGGCGCGGGTACGTCCGTGTGTGCGTTCCCGTACGCACGTGTACGTACGCACACCTCGGCCACGTCTCAGGACGCCCCCGGGCTCACGCCTCGGGACGCCCCTGGGCGGCGGCCTGGCGGGCTTCCTCGGCCTTCGCGGCCTTCTCCGCCGCCTTCGCCGCCTTCTCGGCCTTCTCCTCGGCCTCCATCTCGGCGAAGACGTCGATCGGCGGCGGCGCCTTGGCGAGGAACACCCAGGTCAGATACACCGCGAGCAGGAACGGCGGGATCTTCAGGGCGACCAGGACCCAGCCGAGCTGCGCGGTGTCGGCCCACCAGTACAGCGGGAAGAGGATCGCGCACTTGGCGAGCAGGATCAGGCCCCAGGCCCAGCTGGCCTTGGCGTACGCCTTCTTGCGGCCGGGGTTGCGGGTGCGCCAGGAGAGGTTCTCCTTGAAGACCGGGCCCAGGATGACGCCGATCAACGGCACTCCGGCGAGGGTCGTGACGATGTACGCGAGGGCGAGGCCCAGCGTGTACAGCATCCCCGGCAGGTAGAAGTCCTTGGCGTTGCCGGTCATCATCGCGAAGACCACGCCGAAGGCGACGCCGAAGACGCCGCTGAAGGCGTGCTTGACGGTGTCGCGGCGGATCAGCCGGACGGCGACGAGGACGAGCGAGACCGCGAGGGCGGCGATGGCCGAGGAGCGCAGGTCCTTGTTGATCGTGTAGATCGTGACGAAGAGCAGGCCCGGCAGGACCGTCTCCACCATGCCGCGCACGCCGCCGAACGCCTCGAAGAGGGCCGCCTCGGTCACTGCCTTGTCGGCCTGGGCGTCCTGGTCGGGTGTGGGCTTCTCGGTGGTCGGCTTGTCGACTGACGTCACCGGCTACTCCTGTCCGAGCGGTCGCAGCTCGTATTTGGGGTTGAAGAGGACCCGCCGGCCGTGGCTCATGGAGATCCGGCCGGAGGCGATCAGCTTGCGGCCCGGCTCGATGCCCACGATGGAACGGCGGCCCAGCCACACGACGTCCAGCGGCGCCGAGCCGTCGAACAGCTCGGCCTCCAGCGCGGGCACACCGGCCCTCGGACGCAGGGTGACCGTCCGCAACGTACCAGTCACCTTGACTATCTGGCGGTCGGAGCAGTCGCAGATGCGCGTGCACCCCGACGCGGCGGAGTCCTCCTGGAGCTCCACCGACTCCAGCTCCTCCTGGGAGGTGGACAGACGGTCGAGCATCCGGCGGAAGCGCCCGGCCGGCTTCTCAGTACGCGGTGCAGCACTCATAGAGAAAGCGTACCGGCCGCCGCCGACACCGAACTCAGTGTTCGAAGCGGTAACCCATGCCCGGTTCGGTGACGAAGTGCCGCGGGTGCGAGGGGTCCTGCTCCAGCTTGCGCCGCAGCTGTGCCATGTAGACCCGGAGGTAGTTGGTCTCGGTGCCGTACGAGGGTCCCCAGACCTCCTGGAGGAGCTGCTTCTGGCTGACCAGGCGCCCGCTGTTGCGGACCAGGACCTCCAGGAGGTGCCACTCGGTCGGGGTGAGCCGCACGTCCTTGCCGTCGCGGTGGACCTTCTTGGCGGCCAGGTCGACGGTGAAGCCCTGCGTCTCGACGACCACGACGCCGTCCTCGCCGCCGCCGACGGGCTCGGCCCTGCGGACGGCGGCGCGCAGCCGGGCCAGCAGCTCGTCCATGCCGAAGGGCTTGGTGACGTAGTCGTCGGCGCCCGCGTCGAGCGCCTCGACCTTCTCGTCGGAGGTCTGCCGGGCGGAGAGCACCAGGATCGGCACCCGGGTCCAGCCGCGAAGGCCCTTGATGACCTCGACGCCGTCCATGTCGGGCAGACCGAGGTCGAGGACGACGACGTCGGGGTGGCGCTCGGCGGCGAGCCGGAGCGCGGTGGCGCCGTCGGGGGCGGCGTCGACCTCGTACTTGCGCGCCTTGAGGTTGATCACCAGGGCGCGGACGATCTGAGGCTCGTCGTCGACCACCAGGACCCGGGTCATGAAGAGATGCCTTCCTTGTCGTTGGTACGGGGTACGGAAGCGGGATGCGGGAGCGGGATGCGGGAGCGGGTTACGGGACGGAGTGCTGCGGGCATACGGGCGGGGGGGTACGGGCGAGCGTATGGGCGGGGGCGCGGGCGGGGGCGGGCGCGCCGGTCAGGTCATGATGTGCGCCGGCATCGTCGGGGCGGCGGTGTCCGGCGGCGGGGGTCCCACGGTCCTGAGGGTGAGGACCATGGTCAAGCCGCCGCCCGGGGTGTCCTCGGCGGTGATGGTGCCGCCCATGGCCTCGACGAAGCCGCGGGCGACCGCGAGTCCGAGGCCGACGCCGGCCCCGCGCGGGGCGTCGCCGAAGCGCTGGAAGGGCTCGAATATGCCGTCCTTGGCCTCGTCGGGGACGCCGGGGCCGCGGTCCGTCACGCGCAGTTCGAGGCGCTGGCCGAGGACGCTGGCGCCGACGGCGACGGGGATGCCGTCGGGGCTGTACTTGACGGCGTTCTCGACGATGTTGGCCACGGCCCGCTCCAGGAGGCCCCGGTCGACGGCGACCATGGGCAGGGTCTCCGGAATGTCGAGCTCGACGCTGCCGTCGGGGACGCCGCCGAGGGCCATCGGCACCACCTCGTCGAGGTCGGTGGAGCGGATGAGCGGGGTGACCGTGCCGGTCTGGAGCCGGGACATGTCGAGGAGGTTGCCGACCAGGTGGTCGAGGCGGTCGGCGCCGTCCTCGATGCCCTCCAGGAGGAGGGCCTGGTCCTCCTCGGACCACTCGACGTCGTCGGAGCGGAGCGAGGTCACCGACGCCTTGATCCCGGCGAGCGGGGTGCGCAGGTCGTGGCTGACGGCGGCCAGCAGCGAGGTGCGGATCTTGTTGCCCTCGGCCAGCTTGCGGGCCTCCTCGGCCTGGTCGACCAGGCGCTGGCGGTCGAGGACGACGGCCGCCTGGGCTGCGAAGGCGCCGAGCACCCGGCGGTCCTCGGCGGGCAGCACCCGGCCGCTGAGCGCGAGCGCCAGGTGGTCGCCGACGGGCATGTCGACGTCGGCGTCCTCGGGCCGCGACACGGGCCGGCCGCCGACGCTGGCGGCGCAGGTCCAGGGTTCGAGGTCGCCGCCGCGTTCGAGCAGGACGACGGACTCCATGGAGAAGGTCTCGCGGACCCGCTGGAGCAGCGCCTCCAGGCTGGTCTCGCCGCGCAGCACGCTGCCTGCGAGGTACGAGAGGACCTCGGACTCCGCGCGCAGCCGGGCCGCCTGGTGGGTGCGGCGGGCGGCCAGGTCGACGACGGAGGCCACGGCCACGCCGACGCCGAAGAAGACGGCGATGGCGACGATGTTCTTGGGGTCGGCGACGGTCAGCCGGTGCAGCGGCGGGGTGAAGAACCAGTTGAGCAGCATCGACCCGAAGGCCGCCGAGGCCAGCGCCGGGAGCAGCCCGCCCAGCAGGGCGGCGGCCACCGTCAGGGCCAGGAAGAGCAGCATGTCGTTGGCGAGCCCGAGGTCCGCGTCGACGTGGGTGAGCAGCAGGGTGAGCAGCGCGGGCCCGCCGATGCCGACGACCCAGCCCCAGACGAGCCGGACGCGGCCGAGCCGGGCGCCGCGGGCGACGGGCAGCCCGCGGCCCTTGGCGGCTCCCTCGTGGGTGACGATGTGGACGTCCAGGTCGGGCCCGGAGTCCCGGGCGACGGTCTGGCCGACCCCGGGGCCGAGGACGTACTGCCAGGAGCGGCGGCGGCTGGAGCCGAGGACGATCTGGGTGGCGTTGACACCTCGCGCGAAGGACAGCAGCGCCGCCGGGATGTCGTCGCCTATGACGTGGTGGAAGGTGCCGCCCAGGTCCTCCACCAGCGTCCGCTGGACGGCCAGCTCCTTCGGGGAGGCGGAGGTCAGGCCGTCGCTGCGGGAGATGTAGACGGCCAGCACCTCGCCGCCCGCGCCCTTCTCCGCCAGCCGCGCGGCCCGCCGGATCAGGGTCCGGCCCTCCGGCCCGCCGGTGAGCCCGACGACGATCCGCTCCCGGGCCTGCCAGGTGGACTGGATGTTGTGCTCGCCGCGGTACTGGCGCAGGTACTCGTCGACCCGGTCGGCGGTCCACAGCAGCGCCAGCTCGCGCAGCGCGGTGAGGTTGCCCGGCCGGAAGTAGTTCGACAGCGCCGCGTC
>NZ_JBEZHM010000119.1:0-7753 GCF_040650575.1 Streptomyces sp. NPDC048659
CGAGGAGCAGCGCGACCGGCTCCTGGAGCGCCTGGACACGCCGGAGAAGCACTGGAAGTTCAACCCGGGCGACATCGAGGAGCGGGCGCTGTGGCACCGGCAGAAACCCCACCGACAGCAACCGCGGCGGCCCTCCTCCCCCAAAACGTCATCTACGCCCCCCAGCAAACCCGCCGCCCCACCGCGACGGAAGCGATCCGCGAAGCCGAGGGCCCGGCCCTGATCGTCACCTCCGACCCCACCCTGTGGGAGGACACCAAGGACGCCAGAGCCAAACTCGGCCCCGTCCTCGTCTACGACCCCGGCCACCTCTGCGACACCCCCGCCCGCCTCCACTGGAACCCGGCGGAAGGCTGCGAAGACCCGGCCACCGCCCAGGACCGCGCCACCGCGCTCCTCGCCCCCGTACGCCCCCAGTCCCGCCTCGACGCGGCCCTAGCCGACACCGCGGAAACGCTCCTCCGCTGCTGGCTGCACGCCGCCGCCGTCGACGGCCGCCCCTTCAAGCAGGTCCACCGCTGGGCCCAGGGCGCCGACGCCCACGACCCGGTCCGGATCCTGCGCACCCACCCCAAGGCGGCATCGGGCCAGGCCGGACTCCTCGAATCCGCGCTCACCGCCCACCCCGAACGCCGCCAGGCGGCCCAGGCGCTGACGGCCCGTACGCTCTCCGCCCTCTCCTCGATCCACATCAGGGACGCCTGCACGCCCAATCGAACGGACACGCTCACGCTGGCATCTTTCGTGGCCGAACAGGGCACCCTGTACGTGGTGGGTGAACCGATCGAGGACCCGCGCACCCACCCCGGCGCGATGCCCCTCCTCACCGCGCTCGTCGCAAGCGTGGTCGAGCACGGCCGCCGCATGGCCGCACGGTCATCCGACGGTCGGCTCGACCCACCACTGAGCCTGGTCCTCGACGACGTCGCCGCCGTCGCCCCGCTCCCGGCCCTCCCGGCGCTCCTCGCCGACGGCACCGCCCACGGCCTGCCGACCCTCGCCCTGATGCGCTCACGGGAACAGGCCAGATCCCGCTGGCCCGACCCGCTCCCGACGCCCTAGGGACACCCTGAAGACGCGCCCTAGGGACGCGGAATCTCGTACTCCAGCTCATACGCGCCCGAGTCCCCGGGCACCGCCACCTTCGCCCCCGTCGCGACGAACCCGAAGCGCCGGTAGAAGGCGGCGGCCCGCGCGTTGTCCTCGTGGACGTACAGCCGCGCCCGCCGCACCACCGGCTCCGACAGCGACCAGGACCACTCCACGGCCGCCCGGAACAGCGCGTCGATCACCCCGACCCCACGCGCCTCGGGACGCACGTACACCCCCACGACATGCGTCTGGTCCACCACCGCGACCTCGCCGAACCGCACCTCGTCCGTGGGCCGTTCCACGAGCACGCTCACCGTCCCGAGCCACCGCCCGTCCGCCGCCTCCGCCACGAACTGCCGCGCCGCACCGGCCCCGCTCGCGGACGCGCCCTCGGCCCGCTCCCGCCAGAACGAGTCGGGCCGCCCGACGGCGGCGTCATAGGTGTCGAGGAAGGCGATCGGGGCCACCGGATCCCGGAGCGCCGCCAGCCGGATCTCCCGGGTCCGCTCCCACTCGTCGGCCCGGACCTCACGCACAAGAAAGTCCATGCCCAGGATCCTCCCCACGCCCCAAGCCCCTGACAAGGCGTTTTGCAACGCACCCCCCGCCCCACGTCATACCCGGGTACGACACAGGCCCGCCCCCTGCCACCCCAGGTCCGACGCCCGCGCCCGCCCCGCTCCCTACCGTCGAAGCATGATCCGCGCAGAGCACCTCACCAAGCGCTACGGCTCCCGAACGGTCGTCCAGGACCTCTCCTTCACCGTCCGCCCCGGCACCGTCACCGGCTTCCTCGGCCCCAACGGCGCCGGAAAGTCCACCACCCTCCGGATGCTCCTCGGCCTCGACACGCCCACCCGGGGCCGCGCGACGATCGCGGGCCGCCCCTACGCCGAGCACCCGGCCCCGCTCACCCAGGCCGGCGCCCTCCTCGAAGCCCGCTCCCTGCACCCGGGCCGCACCGCCCGCCACCACCTGACGGCCCTCGCCCTCACCCACGGCATCCCGCGCTCCCGCGTCGCCCACGTCCTCGGCGTCACCGGCCTCACCGAGGTCGCCGACCGCCGGGTCAAGGGCTTCTCGCTCGGCATGGGCCAGCGCCTCGGCATCGCGGCCGCCCTCCTCGGCGACCCGGCCGCCGTCATCCTCGACGAACCGGTCAACGGCCTCGACCCCGAGGGCGTCCGCTGGATCCGCACCCTCCTCACCGACCTCGCCGCCGAGGGCCGCACGGTCCTCGTCTCCTCGCACCTGATGAGCGAGATGGCCCTGACCGCGGACCACCTGATCGTCATCGGCAAGGGCCGGCTCCTCGCCGACACGACCGTCGCCGAACTCGTACGCCAGGCCGGCGGCACCACCGTCACGGTCGTCACCCCGGAAGCGGACCGCCTGCGCGCCCTGCTGCCCGCCGCGACCCACATCGCCACCGAGGCCGCCGACACCCTCAGCGTCACGGGCCTGGAAGCCCCGGAGATCGGCCGAGCGGCGGCGGCCCACGGCATCCCCCTCCACGAACTCACCCCGAGAACGGCGTCCCTGGAACAGGCGTTCATGGACCTCACCCGAGACGCGACCGAGTACCAGGGAGCCCCCCGATGAACAAGACGAAGCAGCTCCAAGCAAACCAATCCAAAACCCCCCAGCAAACCCTTCAGCAAACCCCCCACCTCACCACCCCCCGAGTCCTCAAAGCGGAATGGCACAAACTCCACACCCTCCGCTCGACCTGGACGACCCTGGGCACCACGGCCGCGCTCATCCTCGGCGTCGGCATCCTGATGGGCTCCACGTACACCTCCGGCGGCGGAGACTCCGACATCGACACCGTCGTCCTCACCCTGTACGGCTCGCAGCTCGGTGCCGTCTCCCTCGCCGTCCTGGGCATCCTGGTCACGGCCGGCGAGTACGCGACCGGCCTGATCCGCGCCACCTTCACCGCCGTCCCCCGCCGCCTCCCCGTCCTCTGGGCGAAGGCCGCGGCCTACACGGCGGCGGTCCTCCCCCTCTCCCTCGCCACCGGCCTGCTGACCTTCGTCACCGCCCAGCTCTTCCTCGACGACACCGACCAGGCCGCCTCCCTCACCGACCCCGGCGTCCTCACCGCCCTCGCGGGCAACGCCGCCGGCCTCACCCTGCTCGGCCTCATCGCCCTCGGCCTCGGCGCCGCCCTCCGCTCCGTACCCGGCGCGCTGGGCGCGTTCATCGGCGGCGTCCTGGTCCTCCCCCAGGTCCTCGGGATGCTCCCGTACGCCTGGATGGACACGGCCGTGCGCCACTTCCCGCTCCAGGCGGCCGGCGCCCTCGGCACCGCCACCCCGGCCCCCGCCGCGCCCACCCCCGCCACCGCGCTCCTCACCCTCGCCCTCTGGACCGCCGCGGCTCTCGCCGTACCGGCCCTGTCCCTGCGCCGCCGCGACGTATGAGGATGGCCCGGTGACCATGGACCTGAGCGGCGCCCTCCACCGATCCGCCTCCCGGATACGGGCGTTCGACACCGCCCGCCCCCGGGTCTGGGACACCGTCCTGACCCTGCTCTGGACGGGCGCCGCCCTGGTCGACGCGACGGGCGGCGGCTGGCGCAGCACCGCCGCCGACCCGACCGCCCCACAGGCCCTGGTGACCGCCACCACCCTGGCCCTGACCCTCCCGCTGTACGCGCGCCGCCGCCACCCCACGGCGGTGCTGGCCGCGCTGGCGGGCGCGGCCCTGGTCAGCGCCGCCTCGGGCGCGCTCCTCCAGGCCGCGTACCTCCAGGCGCTCCCGCTCTACCACCTCGCGAGAACCCGCCCACCCCGCACCCTGGCCCGCACGGCCCTCCTGCTCCTCCCGGCCCTGGCGACGACGGCGGCGACAGCCACGACCCACTCCCCCCGCACCACCTGGCCGACCGCCCTCCTCCCACCCCTGGCCGCCTACGCCCTGGCCACCCTCCTCGGGCTCACCACCCGCGCCCGAGCCGAGCGGCGCGCGCAAGAGGTCCGGCTGGCGGCGGCGGGCGAACGGGCCCGGATCGCCCGGGAGATGCACGACATCATCGGCCACAGCCTGTCGGTCATCACGGGCCTGGCCGACGGCGGCCGGTACGCGGCGGCGAAGCGCCCCGAGCGCGCGGCCCAGGCCCTCGACGCGATCGCGGACACGAGCCGCGAGGCCCTGACCGACCTCCGCCGCCTCCTGGACGTCCTCCGCGAGGACACCGCCCAAGACCCGTCCCGTACCCCCCAACCCACCCTGTCCGACCTGGAACCCCTCCTGGAAGGCGTACGAAAAGCGGGCCTGAAGGTCACGTCGGACCTCCCCCGGTCCACCCCTCCCGCCCTCTCCCCAGGCGCCCAACTGACGGTCTACCGAGTGATCCAGGAGGCCCTGACGAACACCCTGAAACACGCGGGCGCGCAAGCGGAAGCGCACGTACAGGTGCGATCCACGCGCCACACCCTGACGGCGACGATCACCAACACGGGAAAGAGCACAGGCCAAAACAAGAACGCAGGCACAGGCACAGGAAGGGGCTTGCCAGGAATGCGAGAGCGCGCAGCGCTCTACAACGGCACACTCGCATGCGGCCCGTCGCCGAAGGACGGAGGCTGGCACGTCAGACTCGAACTCCCCCTCCCCGCGCCCCCGGAGAACCACACGTGACGACCGTACTCATCGCCGACGACCAGGCGATGCAACGCTTCGGCTTCCGCATGCTGCTGGAGAGCCAGGACGACATGACCGTCGTCGCGGAGGCCGCGAACGGCACCGAGGCGGTCCGCCTGACCGACCGGCACCACCCGGACGTGGTCCTGATGGACATCCGGATGCCGGGCCTGGACGGCATCGAGGCGACCCGCCGGATCGTCGCCACGGGCGCCCGCACCCGGGTCCTGATCGTCACGACCTTCGACCAGGACGCGTACGCGTACGACGGCCTGCGCGCCGGCGCGAGCGGCTTCCTGGTGAAGGACGCCCAGCCGGAGGAGCTGCTGGCCGGCGTCCGCGCGGTGGCGAGCGGCGACGCGGTGGTGGCCCCGTCCCTGACCCGCCGCCTCCTCGACGCGTACGTCCACCACCTCCCCCGCACCCCCGGCACGGCCCCGGAGCCCCGCCAGGACCCCCGCCTGTCCGCCCTGACCGACCGGGAACGCGAGATCCTGACGGTCGTGGGCCAGGGCTGGACGAACACGGAGATCGCCGCCCGGCTGCACCTGGCGGAGTCGACGGTGAAGACCCATGTCACCCGCGTCCTGGCGAAGACGGCCTCCCGGGACCGCGTCCAGGCGGTCATCCTGGCCTACGACACGGGCTTGGTGACCCCGACACCGTAAACTCAGTCCGCCCCTGCAACTCCCCCTCAGACCCCCACGGCCCCGTCCCACACCGCCGTCCCCCGATCCGCCCCGTCGAGCCGCGCGTCGGTGAGATCGGCACGGGTGAAGTCGGTCCGGGTGAGCTTGGCCGCGGGCAGCTTCTGCGCCTTGTCCTCGCCGAGATCGGCACCGACGAGCGAGGCACCGGTCAGATCGGCGTCCGTGAGATCCGCACCCGACAGGTCCGCGCCCGGCAGGCTGACGTACGACCCCTCGGTCTCGGGGTCGAGCGACGCCCCCTTGAGGTCCGCGCGCGTGAGGTCGGCGTCCTCGAAGCGGGCACCGTCCCACACGACGTTCTCCATGTCGGTGCCGATGAATTCCGACTCGTCGAACAGACCGCCGTCCATGCGCGCCCCGCGCAGGATCGCGCCGCTGAACCACACGTTCTCGAACTCCCCCCGCAGCTGCGAGAACGTGAGGTCGGCACCCCGGAAGTCGGCGTCGGTAAAGTTCCCTTCGGTGAAGTCGGCCCCCACCAGATAGGCCCGGCGCAGGTCCATGATGGGCTCCCCCTCGACCCCGATGGGCCGCGCTCCCAGCACGTTCAGGGCCGCCTGCACGTCCTCCGCCGCCTGGGTGTCCGGATTCGCGTGCGCGGCGGCGACCTTGGCCTTCGACGGGGCCTTGGCCTGGTCCCGTACGTAGGCGCAGAGGAGCGCGACGATCGCGGGCTGCTCCCGGGGTGACTCCTTCATGATCCGCTGGAGGGCGTAGATGCTGCTGATGCGTACGTTCACGGAGTCGTCGCCCAGGTTGGCGACGGTGTCGTTGTAGCTCGACGCCACCTGGTCCCGCTCGGTGACCCGCAGCGCGTCCCGCGCCTGACCGACCGTCACCGCCGTGAGCGCGAGGGCCAGCAGGGCGGGAACGGCCGGCAGCGCCGTCGCGACGGCCATGTACCGCTGCCAGCGCCCGCCCTCCGCCCCTCCCGCCCCGGACGCGACGGGTCCACCGGCCGGCGGAACGGGCGCGGGCACGAGGAGCGGGGCATCCAGGAGCGCGAGCCACCGGGAGTCATGCAGCCGGTCCTGAAGCTGGGCCAGCAGCCGTACGAGCGCGGGCAGCGCGACCGGCACCCCTTCCCGCAGCACCCGCCCCGAGGCTTCGTGCAGCGTCGCGGCGACGCGACCGGCGTGCTCTTCCAGCTCGGCCCGCCGCCCGGCGTCCGCGGGCGGCCCGTACCGCGCGAAGTCCCGCAGCTCCGCGCCGAGTTCCGCGACCGCCGCGTCGAGGACGGACACCTGGGGAGCGGGCGTACGCAGGGCCTCGCGGCACCCCTGGAGCGCCGCGAGGCACGCGGCCAGCGGCGGCTCCTGCCCCGCCCACACGGCGAAGCCCCGCACCGCGGAACGCCGGAGCCACCAGGCCCCGACGACGAGCGCCACGGCGGCCCCGAAGGCGAAACCGGCCTCGGCCCCGGACCACCAGGGAACGAAGTCCTCCTCGCAGCCACGCAGGAGCGACCACCCCAGACAGCCCTCCTGCCCGTCGACGAACCCCCGCTCGCCGAACAGCAGCCGGAAGACCTCTTGGGGACTGGGGAACAAGCCGCCCGGCCCGTTCACGACGTCGTCGTACGTCACCACCCACGTCCCCAGGACGACTCCCCCGGCCAGCAGCAGCCCCGGCACACCCACGGCCCACACCCGCCGGCCCCAACCCAGCAGCCGCGCCGCCCGCTCGGCCTCCGCGACCCGCGCCAGCAGCTCGCCCGGGGACATCCCGCTGCCCACCCCTTGGTGCCGGCGCAGGGCCACGACACCCCGCACCGCGCCCCGCAGCCCCTCCGGCCGCGCCCGTACCAGCCCGCGAGGTACCAGCGGAATCCGCCGGCCGGTCCGCAGATGCGGATCCCGATAGGCGACCCATCGCGCGACACCCCACCAGAGCAGCACGATCACCGCACCGGCGACGCACACCCCCAGAAATGCCCGGCCCTCATCACCCCAGGACGAGAATTCCACGTCAGCGTTCCCCCCGGCTCCCCCGCATGACCCAGAACGCAAAAATGCCTCAACCCCCGGACATAGTCCAGGGGTTGAGGCTAAAAATTGTTCGGCGGCGTCCTACTCTCCCACAGGGTCCCCCCTGCAGTACCATCGGCGCTGAAAGGCTTAGCTTCCGGGTTCGGAATGTAACCGGGCGTTTCCCTAACGCTATGACCACCGAAACACTATGAAGTTGAACTCAAGCCGCACCCCTCAGGGGGCGAGTTCGTTACTTCAGAACTAACACAGTGGACGCGAGCAACTGAGGACAAGCCCTCGGCCTATTAGTACCGGTCAGCTCCACCCATTACT
>NZ_JBEZHM010000120.1:0-7538 GCF_040650575.1 Streptomyces sp. NPDC048659
GCGAGTCGGCGGAAAGCCTTCTTGATCTCGTCCTGCGACGCGTCGCGGCGTACGCCGAGTACGGCGCGACCGGCACGGCGGGCCGTCGGCCGCACGCGCCACCCTGGACGCCGGGACCGGCGTCCTGACCGGGGGCGAGCTCCTCGCGCTCTACCCCGAGGGCACCCGCTCACCCGACGGCAGGCTCTACCGGGGCCGCCCCGGCGCCGCCGCCCTCGCCCTCATCACCGGAGCCCCCCTCATCCCGTTCGGCATCACCGGCACCGACCGCGTCCAGCCCCTCGGCAGCACCCGACTGCGCCGCCACCCGGTCCGGATCCGCTTCGGCCCGCCGGTCGCCGTGCCGCCCGGCCACGAGCGCCGTCCGGACGGATTCCCCACCACGGCGGCCCTCCGGGAGACGACGCGGCGGCTCATGGACCGCATCGCCGACCTGTCGGGGCAGGACGTCGCCGATCTGCCGGCTCCCCGCAAGCCCTCAGCCCAGGACAAGGGCTGACGCGGTCCGCTCCCCGACCTCTTGTCCCGCCCACGACAGCACCCGCCAGCCCGTGACCGGGGTGCCCTCCACGACCACGACACCCGTGTTGGGCACCTCGTTCTCCAGGACGAAGCCCAGACAGACGTTGGCCGCCCGCGCCGCGGACCAGATCCGGACGGCCGTGCCGTGCGTCACCAGCGCGGCGACCTCGGCCCCGCAGGCCGCGGCCTCCGCCACCACCGCGTCGAACCGCCCGAGGAACTCCGTCCCGTCGCCCGCCCCCGGCATCGGCACCTCCGGCCGCCCGCTCGCCCACGCCGAGGCGACCGCCGCGTACCTGCTGACGTCGTCGGGCGCCGTGCTGCACTCCCAGACACCCGCTTCCAGCTCCCGCAGTCCGGTACGCACCCGGGGCCGCGCCCCGAGCGCCGCCGCCAACGGCTCCGCGGTCTGCCGCGCCCGCGTGAGCGGCGACACGAACACGGCGCCGATCCGCTCGTCCCGCAGCACCCCGACCAGCTCACCGGCCTGCCGGTGCCCGGCCTCCGTCAACGGCATCCCGGGAGCCGCCGTATCGAGGGCACCCGCCAGGTTCGCGGCCGTCTGGCCATGGCGGATCAGCAGCAAACGCATCGGCACTCCCAGGGCAATCACCGTCATCAGGTCGCTCACCTCCTCAACGGCCCCCCTGGCGGCGGACGTGGCGGCCACCGCCGGGAATTCACCCGTACAGGCATCGACGAGACATCGACGAAGAAGAGCGACGCCGAGGACCGACCCCGCGCCGCCCGCTCACACACCACCCCACACGGGCGCCCGGAATGACGAAGCGCCCCGACCGGCGGAAACCGGTCGGGGCGCTTCGCGGCAGGTCAGGGGGATCCCCTCGGCTGCGCTTGGTAGGCCGTGTGGGACTCGAACCCACAACCAATGGATTAAAAGTCCACTGCTCTGCCAATTGAGCTAACGGCCCGTGGACAAGCACTCTCGTGCAGCATAGCCGGAGACCACCCCGAAACCGATCGGGTATCGGTCCCGGTGCGGCGATACGACGAGGGCCCGCAGCCGCGGTGTGCGGTTGCGGGCCCTCGTCCGGCCCTACGGGGCCTTACCGAGCCTTACGGACGGTCAGCCGTTGCGCTTCCAGCGCGGCTTCTCGTCGCGGCGGAAGCCGCCGCCGGACGGGCGGTGGTCGTCACGGCGGAAGCCGCCGCCCGAGGGGCGGTGGTCGTCGCGGCGGAAGCCGCTGGACGGGCGGTCGTCACGACGGTCGCGGTTGAACGGGCGGTCGCTGCCACGGTGGCCGCCGGAGGGGCGGTCGTCGCGGCGGAAGCCGCCACGGTCGTTGTCACGGTCCCGGTTGAAGGCGGGGCGGTCGTTGTCGCGGCGGAAACCGCCGGACGGACGGTCGTTGTCCCGACGGAAGCCGCCACGGTCGCCACCGCGGTCGTTGTCACGGTCGCGGTTGAAGGCGGGGCGGTCGTTGTCGCGGCGGAAGCCGCCGGACGGACGGTCGTTGTCCCGACGGAAGCCGCCCGAGGGACGGTCGTTGTCACGGCGGAAGCCACCACGGTCGTTGTCACGGTCGCGGTTGAACGACGGACGGTCGTTGTCCCGACGGAAACCGCCGGACGGACGGTCGTTGTCGCGACGGAAGCCACCGCGGTCGTTGTCACGGTCGCGGTTGAACGACGGACGGTCGTTGTCCCGACGGAAACCGCCGGACGGACGGTCGTTGTCGCGGCGGAAGCCGCCACGGTCGCCACCACGGTCATTGTCCCGGCGGAAGCCGCCGCGGTCGTTGTCACGGCGCTCGTAGCCACCGCGGTCGTCACGACGGTCGAAGTCGCGGCGCTCCTCGCGGACCGGCTCGGCCGCCACCGCGGCGATGGCCTCGGCCAGCTCGGCCTCGGCGGCCTCGGTCACCTCGGCGACCGCGGTCTCCGGGTCCTCGCCGCGCTCGCGGGCGGCGCGGGCCACCAGGCGGTCGGCCTCCTCGCGGAGCTCGACGGCGCGGCGCTGCAGGCGCTCCAGCTGCTTGGTGAGGTCGGCGACCTCGCGCTCGGCCTGCTTGGCCGAGTTGTTCGCGGAGTCGGCCTGGACCTCGGTCAGCGAACGGGCGCCGGTGATCTCGGCGACCTCGGGGTCGAACGCGCCCGCCCCGCCGACGATGTGGCGCGAGGCGTCGACGCCCGCGTCCTCCATCAGGCGGAAGATCTGGCGGCGCTGGTGCGGCAGGGCCAGGGAGACCACGACACCGGAGCGGCCGGCACGGGCGGTGCGGCCCGAGCGGTGCAGGTAGTCCTTGTGGTCGCCGGCCGGGTCCACGTTCAGGACCAGGTCGATGCCGTCGACGTGGATGCCTCGGGCGGCGACGTCGGTGGCGACGAGCGCGTTGACGTAGCCGTCCTTGAAGTCCGCCAGGGTCCGCGTACGGGCGCCCTGGGTCATGCCGCCGTGCAGCGCGTCGGCCTTCACACCGGCGTCGCGGAGCTGCTCGGCGATGCGGTCGGCGCCCAGCTGGGTGCGGACGAAGATGATGGTGCGGCCCTTGCGGGCGGCGATGGCCGCGGTGACCGGGGCCTTGTCCTTCGGCTTCACGACCAGGACGTGGTGGGTCATGGTGGTGACGGCGCCGGCGGACGGGTCGACCTCGTGGGTGACCGGGTTCACCAGGTAGCGCTTGACCAGGCTGTCGATCTCGTTCTCCAGGGTGGCGGAGAACAGCAGGCGCTGGCCGCCGGCCGGGACCTGGTCGAGCAGCTCGGTGACCTCGGGCAGGAAGCCCAGGTCGGCCATCTGGTCGGCCTCGTCGAGGACGGCGATCTTGACCTGCTCCAGGGAGCAGGCGCCGCGGTTGATGATGTCGCGCAGGCGGCCGGGGGTGGCGACGAGGATGTCGACGCCGCGCTCCAGCGCGTAGATCTGGTTGCCCATGGACGTACCGCCGCAGACGACCTTCATCTTGAGGCCGAGCACGTCGCCGTAGGGCTGGAGGGCGTCCGCGACCTGCATCGCGAGCTCACGGGTCGGGGTGAGGATGACGCCGCGGGGCTTCTTCTTCTCGGTGCGGCCCTCGGAGAGGGTGGCGAGCAGCGGCAGACCGAAGGAGAGGGTCTTGCCGGAGCCGGTGCGGCCGCGGCCGAGGATGTCCTTGCCGGCCAGGGCGTCCGGGATGGTCGCGGCCTGGATCGGGAACGGGGTGGTGACACCGTTCTGCGCGAGCTTGCGCACGACGCCCTCGGGGAGACCGAGGTCGCCGAAGGTGATCTCGGGGGTCGCGTCGGCCTCGGGGGCCTCAGCGGCCTCGTCGGTGTCGGCGGAGTCGGAGATCTCGGTGATCTCCGCGATCTCGGTGGGCTCGTCCGCCTCGACGACGACGGTGGTGTCCTCGGCCGTCACGGCCTCGGCGACGGTCTCGTCGTTCTCGTTCTCGGGCAGGACGGCGTGATCAGAACTGAAAATGGACATGCGAAATGCGAAACCTTCCGGAGTCTCGGCACGCGCCCGTCAACTCCGTGTTTCGCACTACGGACCGCCTCAATGCGGTCAGCCACGGCAAGGGAGAGTACGCGCCAGTCACGGCGCTCTTCGGTCGTGGCGCCGGGCAAATGGGATCAAACGATCTACCACCATACGCACTCCCCCCCACCCAAGGCAAACCGATCTCCGTCACACCGGCCTGGCCTGCGGCGATGCCTCCGGTTCGGAGAGCTCGCCGGGGCCGTCCGCGGCCCGCATGGCACCCATGTGGGTGTCCGCCCCAGGGGTGGTCGAGGGCGTCTCGCTGACGGTCGGCTCGGAGGTCGGCTCCGGCGGGGCCGTGCTCGGCTCCGTGGTCGGCGCCGGAGGGGAGGGATCGACCGGCGGGGTGGTCTCGCCGCCCGGCGCCCCCGAGCCGCCGCCCGCGCCGCCGCCGGGGCCGCCCGTACCGCCGCCCGGCGTCTGCACCGGCTTCGGCTGCCCGCCGGGACCCGCGGGGCCCGCGCCGCCGCCCGGCTTGCCCGAGGCGCTCGGGGAGCCGCTCGGCACCGGCGCGTCCTTGCCCGAGCCGTCCGCGTCCGCCCCGCTCCGGCCCGTACGGTCGAAGCCGCCCCCGCCGTGGCCGTCGGACGCCCCGCCGTCCTCCGCGGCGCCCGCCGCCGCGCCCCGCTTCCCCACGGAGCTGCTGGGCGCCGGCTTCGCGCCGTCGTCGCTGACACTCATACAGCCGCTGAGACCCGCGCAGGCGGCGACCGCCAACGCGGTGGCGGCCCAACGCACCGGGGTGGGCAAATGGCGCACGGAGGCACCTCCAGGACATGACAGGCAGGAAAGGGGCGCCGACCGAGCCGATCGAACGCATTGCCCTGCCCAACTCCTCGGGCGCCGCAAGGGACACGCCCCCGCCCGGTCCGGCTCAGCCGTAACCCAGCGCGTGCAGCCGCTCGTCGTCGATGCCGAAGTGATGGGCGATCTCGTGGACCACGGTGATCTCGGTCTCCGCGACGACGTCCTCGTGCGACTCGCACATCCGCAGGGTCGGACCCCGGTAGATGGTGATCCGGTCGGGGAGCACCCCGGCGTACCACTCGCCTCGGTCGGTCAGGGGCGTCCCCTCGTAGAGCCCGAGGAGCTCGGGATCGTCGGGCGACGGCTCGTCCTCCACGAACACGGCGACGTTGTCCATCAGCCGCGTCAGCTCGGGCGGGATGCGGTCCAGGGCTTCGGCGACGAGCTCCTCGAACTCCTCGCGCGTCATCTCCAGCACGGGCCCATTCTCCCCCCGGAGGGAACCGTTTTGGCGATACCGCCTGCCATCCCATATGCTTCTCACGTCCCCGACGCGCTGGAAAGCGCCCAGGTGGGCCCTTAGCCCTCATCGTCTAGTGGCCCAGGACGCCGCCCTTTCAAGGCGGTAGCACGGGTTCGAATCCCGTTGGGGGCACGCACAATCCTGTGCGAGACTGGTTCTCGCACAACATATGGCTCTGTGGAGCAGTTGGTTAGCTCGCCACCCTGTCAAGGTGGAGGTCGCGGGTTCAAGTCCCGTCAGAGTCGCTGAGGCTGGAAACAGTCTCGTGGCTGGGTAGCTCAGTTGGTACGAGCGATCGCCTGAAAAGCGATAGGTCGCCGGTTCGACCCCGGCCCCAGCCACAAAGAGAGAAGGCCCCGTTCGAGAGAACGGGGCCTTCTTCGTGTGCCCCCGCCGAACCACTCACGCTGGTACGGGGAGGAGGGCGGCGGCCTCCTCCCCGTACCCGCCCGCTACGCCTCCTCGCGCCGCCGGGCCCGCAGCGCCCGGACGCCGAAGCCCGCCGCCACCACGGCCGGGACCGCGACCAGCAGCGCCCAGTCCGGGACCGCGCGGCCCAGCGCGCCGACCCGCTCCTCCACGGCGAAGGAGGCGTCCACCGACAGCAGGCCCGGCAGCGCGGTCGTCCCGTCGAAGACCAGGAACAGCGTGCCGAGCGCGATGAAGAACAGGCCCGAGAGCAGCGAGGTCGAGTGCAGCTCCAGGCGCCCCAGCCGGATCGGCCGGCCGCGCAGCCAGCGCCGCCGGCCCAGGTCGTAGCGGTTCCACAGCAGGGCCAGCACGAAGAGCGGGACCGCCATCCCGAGCGCGTACACCGCCAGCAGCAGGCCGCCGTAGACCGGGCTGCCGCTGAGCGCGGCCACGGTCAGGACGCTGCCCAGGATGGGGCCCGCGCAGAAGCCGGCCAGGCCGTAGACCAGGCCCAGGGCGTAGACGGAGAACGCGGTCGTCGGGCGGATCCGGCCGCTCGCCTCGCTCAGCCGGCGGGACGCGAAGCCCAGGCCCAGGATCTGCGCCACCCCGAGCGCGATGATCAGCCAGCCGCCGACGGCCACCAGCAGGTCCCGGTGGCCGTAGAAGAGGCGCCCGGCGAAGGAGCCGGCCGCGCCGAGCGGGACCAGGGTGGTGGCCAGGCCCGCGTAGAAGACGCCGGTGCGGGCGATCAGGCGGGCCCGGCCGTCGACCGAGTACGCGAAGAAGGCCGGGAGCAGCAGGGCGCTGCACGGGCTCAGCAGGGCGAGCAGCCCGCCGAGGAAGGCCGCGAAGTAGCCGATACCGGAGGTCACCGGCCGGACTCCGCCGTCTCCCCGGCGCCGGGCTGACCGGCGGTCGGCCGGCCGTCCGTGCCCGGCTTGGCTCCCCCGCCCCGCTTCTTCTTCGTCGCCGCCGTCTTCGCCGCCGCGTCGATGGCGTCGGTGAACGCCTCCATCGGCTGGGCGCCCGCGATCGGGCGGCCGTTCACCAGGAAGGAGGGGGTGGAGGTGGCGCCCAGCGAGTAGCCCTGCTGCTGGTCCTCGCGGACCGCCGCCTTGGCCGCCTCGCCGTCCGTGTCGCGGGTGAAGCGGGCGAGGTCCGGGACGCCGGCCTCCTTCGCGAGGGCGGCCAGGCGCTCCTTGCCGAACCCCTTCTCCTTGGCGCCCTCCGCGTACGCGGCCTTGTGGAACTCCCAGAAACGGTCCTGCTGCCCGGCCGCCCAGGAGGCGCGGGCCACGGCCTCCGACTCCTCGCCGAAGATCGGGAAGTTGCGCCACTCGATGCGCAGCACGCCCTTGTCCACGTACCGCTCGATCAGCTCGGGCTCGGTGTCGCGGGCGAACTTGCCGCAGTAGCCGCACTTGAAGTCGGCGTACTCGATCAGGACCACGGGCGCGTCGGCCCGGCCGAGGGCGAGCTTGTCGGCAGTGTCCCGGCGGGCGTACGCCTCCAGCTCCGGGTAGACGCCCTCGTTGGGGTCGACGGAGACCTCGGCCGCCGCGGACGGGGCCGACGGGCCGGACGGCTTGGTGGCGGCGTACGAGGCGACGCCGAGCAGCGTGGCGGCCAGCACCACACCGCTGACGATCATGACGGGCTTGGACTTGGGCATGTCGAAGTGCTCCTGAGGAGGGAGGGGTACGGGAGGACGGGCGGCGAGGAGGGGCGCCGGCCGTCTAGGGCCTGTCTGACGATTCCCGTCGGGTCCGGCCCGCCCGGCACGCACGCTCGCCGCACGGCCGAAACGCCCAAGTAGCTCCGCTACGAGGGCGCCCCGGCCGCACGCCG
>NZ_JBEZHM010000121.1:0-7486 GCF_040650575.1 Streptomyces sp. NPDC048659
GCGTGGCATATGCTCCAGCTCACCACCCCAGACATGCGTCGGCCCCCGGCCGGGACTGGCATCCCGATCGAGGGCCTGACCACCGAGGAAGAAGCCCGCCCCGACGCACTAGGCTGGAGCCTTCCAGACAGACGCACCCCGGGGAGAGATCCGCATGGCACCCGCCATCCCTGCCGCCATGGAACGGCCGCACTTCATCGGCATCGGCGGTGCCGGAATGTCGGGCATCGCGAAGATCCTCGCCCAGCGGGGCGCCAAGGTCGCCGGCAGCGACGCCAAGGAGTCCGCGACCGCGGAGTCCCTGCGCGCCCTGGGTGCCACCGTGCACATCGGCCACGCCGCCGAGCACCTCGCCGACGACGCCTCCGCCGTCGTCGTCTCCAGCGCCATCCGCGCGGACAACCCCGAGCTGGCCCGCGCCGCCGAGCTCGGCATCCCGGTCGTGCACCGCTCCGACGCGCTCGCCTCCCTGATGGACGGCCTCAGCGCCGTCGCCGTCGCCGGCACCCACGGCAAGACGACCACCACCTCGATGCTGGCCGTCGCCCTCACCGAGCTCGGCCTCGACCCCTCGTACGCCATCGGCGGCGACCTCGCGGGCCCCGGCACCAACGCCCGGCACGGCGACGGCGAGGTCTTCGTCGCCGAGGCGGACGAGAGCGACCGCAGCTTCCAGAAGTACGACCCGCAGGTCGCGATCGTCCTCAACGTGGAGCTCGACCACCACGCGAACTACGCCTCCATGGACGAGATCTACGAGTCCTTCGAGGCGTTCGCCGCCAAGATCCGCCCCGGCGGCACCCTCGTCGTCGGCGAGCACTCCGGCGCCCGCGAGCTGGCCCGCCGGGTCGCCGGGCGCGAGGGCCTGAGCGTCGTCACCGTCGGCGAGTCCGAGGACTCCGACGCCCGCATCCTCAAGATCGTCCCCAACGGGATGACGAGCGAGGTCACCGTCGCCCTCGACGGCGCCGAGCACACCTTCACCGTCTCCGTGCCCGGCCGCCACTACGCCCACAACGCCGCCGCCGCCCTGGTCGCCGGCGCCCGCGTGGGCATCGACCCGGCCGGGCTGGCGCAGGCCCTCACCGCGTACACCGGGGTCGGCCGCCGCCTCCAGCTCAAGGGCGAGGCCGCGGGTGTCCAGGTCATCGACTCGTACGCGCACCACCCCACCGAGATGACCGCCGACCTGGAGGCCATGCGCGGCGCGGCCGGCGCCTCCCGGCTCCTCGTCGTCTTCCAGCCCCACCTCTTCTCCCGCACCCAGGAGCTGGGCCGGGAGATGGGCGAGGCCCTCGCGCTCGCCGACGGCTCCGTCGTCCTCGACATCTACCCGGCGCGCGAGGACCCGATCCCCGGCGTCACCAGCGAGCTGATCGTCGCCGCCGCCCGCGCGGCCGGCGCCGAGGTCACGCCCCTGCACGACAAGGACGCCGTGCCGGACACGGTCGCGGGAATGGCGAGGCCCGGCGATCTCGTTCTCACCATGGGCGCGGGCGACGTGACGGACCTGGGCCCGCGGATCCTGGCCCGCCTCGACGAGTCGGCGAAGTAGCGGAGGAGCGAGCTCATGGCGTACGAGGTCGAGAAGACGGACGCGGAATGGCGGGACGAGCTGTCCCCGGCGGAGTACCAGGTGCTCCGGCAGGCCGGCACCGAGCCCGCGTTCCGCGGTGAGTACACGGACACGAAGACCCAGGGCGTCTACTCCTGCCGGGCGTGCGGCGCCGAGCTCTTCACCTCCACCGAGAAGTTCGAGTCGCACTGCGGCTGGCCGAGCTTCTACGACCCGAAGGACACCGCCGCGGTCGAGCTGATCCCCGACACCTCCCACGGCATGACCCGCACCGAGGTCCGCTGCGCCCGCTGCGGCTCGCACCTGGGCCATGTCTTCGAGGGCGAGGGCTACCCGACCCCGACCGACCAGCGGTACTGCATCAACAGCATCTCGCTGCGGCTGGAGCCGACCGAGGGCTGAGCGCCACCGGCAGAGTCCCGGCGAAGGGCCCCCGCGAGGGGGCCCTTTCTCATGCCCGCTCCGGATCCTCCGCGCACCGCGGACACAGCCCCCGGTACGTGACCTCCACCGCCGTCACCGTGAAGCCGAAACGGTCCGCGTCCGCGAGCCCCGCCAGCGGGTCCCCCTCGGGGCGCACGTCCCGGACCGCCCCGCAGCCCGAGCACACCAGGTGCTGGTGGGCCTCGTGCGCGTTCGGGTCGTAGCGCTTGGCGCGGCCCACGCTGGAGACCTCCAGGACCTCGCCGAGCGAGACGAGCTCGCCCAGCGTGTTGTACACGGTCGCGCGGGAGATCTCGGGCAGTCTCGCGGTGGCGCGGGCCAGCACCTCGTCGGCGGTGAGGTGGATGTGCTCGCCGGACAGGACCTCGGCGACCACCCGGCGCTGGGCCGTCATCCGCCAGCCCCGTCGGCGGAGCCGCTCCAGAAGGTTGCTCATGGTCACCAGCCCTTGCAGCGCCCGGTCGGCGCGAGTCAGCGCCGGTGCGGCGCGAGTAATCCGTACGGGTCCGGCTGTCGTATTGACTTGGACTGAGTCCACCATAGGATCGACTCCAGTAGTAGCCAAGAGGGTGTGCGCCGGTCACACCGACGCCTCAGCAGTTCCCGAGCTCCGTGATCCGAATGGTTCGGAAGGAAAGACCGATGTCTGAGCAGAAGCACGATCCGCTTGTCACCGAGGACGAGGCGGCGGCGCAGGGTACGGGCGGCTGCCCGGTCGTCCACGGCCGCGCCGCGCACCCCACGCAGGGCGGTGGGAACCGACAGTGGTGGCCGGACCGGCTCAACCTGAAGATCCTCGCCAAGAACCCCGCCGTGGCGAACCCGCTCGGTGAGGAGTTCGACTACGCGGAGGCGTTCCAGGGCCTCGACCTCGCCGCCGTCAAGCAGGACATCGCCGAGGTGCTCACCACCTCGCAGGACTGGTGGCCCGCCGACTTCGGCAACTACGGCCCGCTCATGATCCGCATGGCCTGGCACAGCGCCGGCACCTACCGGATCAGCGACGGCCGCGGCGGCGCCGGCGGCGGCCAGCAGCGCTTCGCCCCGCTGAACAGCTGGCCGGACAACGCGAGCCTGGACAAGGCCCGCCGCCTGCTCTGGCCGGTCAAGAAGAAGTACGGCAAGGCCATCTCCTGGGCCGACCTGATGGTCCTCACCGGCAACGTCGCCCTGGAGACCATGGGCTTCGAGACCTTCGGCTTCGGCGGCGGACGCGTCGACGAGTGGGAGCCCGACGAGGACGTCTACTGGGGCCCCGAGACCGAGTGGCTGGGCGACGCCCGCTACACCGGCGACCGCGAGCTGGAGAACCCCCTCGCCGCCGTCCAGATGGGCCTCATCTACGTCAACCCCGAGGGCCCCAACGGCAACCCGGACCCGATCGCCGCCGCCCGCGACATCCGCGAGACCTTCGCCCGCATGGCGATGAACGACGAGGAGACCGTCGCCCTCATCGCAGGCGGCCACACCTTCGGCAAGACCCACGGCGCCGGCCCCGCCGACAACGTGGGCCCCGACCCGGAGGCCGCGCCGATCGAGCAGCTCGGCCTCGGCTGGAAGAGCTCCTACGGCACCGGCGTCGGCAAGGACGCCATCACCTCCGGCCTGGAGGTCACCTGGACCGAGACCCCCACCCAGTGGGGCAACGGCTTCTTCAAGAACCTCTTCGAGTACGAGTACGAGCTCACCAAGAGCCCGGCCGGCGCCCACCAGTGGGTCGCGAAGAACGCCGAGGCGGTCATCCCCGACGCCTTCGACGCGTCCAAGAAGCACCTGCCGACGATGCTCACCACCGACCTGTCGCTCAAGCTCGACCCGGTCTACGAGCCGATCTCGCGCCGCTTCTACGAGCACCCCGAGCAGTTCGCCGACGCCTTCGCCCGCGCCTGGTACAAGCTCACCCACCGCGACATGGGCCCCGTCGTGCGCTACCTCGGCCCCGAGGTCCCCAGCGAGGAGCTGCTCTGGCAGGACCCGCTGCCCGCCCGTGAGGGCGAGGCGCTCGGCGCCGCCGACATCGCCTCCCTCAAGGAGAAGATCCTCGGCTCCGACCTGACGGTCACCCAGCTCGTCTCCGCCGCCTGGGCCGCCGCCGCCTCCTTCCGCGGCAGCGACAAGCGCGGCGGCGCCAACGGCGGCCGCATCCGCCTGGAGCCGCAGCGCAACTGGACCGCCAACAACCCGGACGACCTGGCCCAGGTGCTGCGCGTCCTGGAGGGTGTCCAGGAGTCCTTCAACGCGGCCGGCGGCGCGCAGGTCTCGATCGCCGACCTCGTCGTCCTCGCGGGCAACGCGGCCGTCGAGAAGGCCGCGAAGGCCGCCGGCGTCACCGTCGAGGTCCCGTTCTCCGCGGGCCGCGTCGACGCCTCCCAGGAGCAGACGGACGTCGAGTCCTTCGCCGCCCTGGAGCCCCAGGCGGACGGCTTCCGCAACTACCTGGGCAAGGGCCAGCGCCTCCCCGCCGAGTACCTCCTCGTCGACAAGGCGAACCTGCTCACCCTGTCCGCCCCCGAGACGACGGTCCTCGTCGGCGGCCTGCGCGCGCTGGGCGTCACCCAGCCGGGCACCTCCCTCGGCGTCCTCACCGAGACCCCGGGCACCCTGACGAACGACTTCTTCGTCAACCTGCTCGACCTGGACACCGCCTGGCAGGCCGTCTCCGACGACCAGACCACGTTCGAGGCCCGCGACGCCTCCGGCGCGGTCAAGTGGACCGGCACCCGCGCCGACCTGGTCTTCGGCGCCAACGCCGAGCTGCGCGCCGTCGCTGAGGTGTACGCCTCCGACGACGCCAAGGAGAAGTTCACGGCCGACTTCGTCGCCGCCTGGGCCAAGGTCATGGACCTGGACCGCTTCGACCTGCGCTGAGCCGCCGACGGCCCCTCCCCGGACGCACCGTCCGGGGAGGGGCCGTCCGCGTGCCCGCTCCGGACGGTGCGTCCGGCGTCCGGAGCGGGCACGCGGCGCGGCCCGGTCCGGCACGCCCAGGACCGCCGCGCCCGGGCCCCTCAGTGGACGGAGAGCCCGCCGTCCACGAACACCGCCTGCCCCGTCACATACCCCGAGGCCCGGCTCGCCAGGAAGACGGCGGCCCCCTCGAAGTCCTCCGCGAGCCCGTTTCGCCCGACCAGCGTCCGCGCCGCGAGCTCGGCCACCTTCACCGGGTCCGAGCTCAGCCGCGCGTTCAGCGGCGTCATCACGAAGCCCGGCACCAGCGTGTTGCAGGTGACGCCGTACGGCGACCATGCCTCCGCCTGCGAGCGCGCCAGCGACTCCAGCGCCCCCTTCGACACCCCGTACGCCCCCGACTGCACGAACGCCCGGTGCGCCTGCTGCGAGCTCACGTGGATGATCCGCCCGAAGCCCCGCTCGGCCATCTTCGGCCCGAAGCGCTGCCCGAGCAGGAACGGCGCCTCCAGGTTCACGCCCATCGTCCGGTCCCAGACCTCGTCCGAGAGCTCGGACAGCGGCGGACGCAGGTTGATCCCCGCCGAGTTCACCAGGATGTCCGGCTCCCCGAACACCTCCGCGGCCGCCTCCGCCGCCGCCCGCACCCCGTCCCGGGTGCCCAGGTCCCCGCTCACCCACGCCGCCGTAAGCCCCTCGGCCGCCAGCTCGTCGACGGCCGCCTTCAGCTCCGCCTCCCGGCGCGCCACGATCACCACGGACGCGCCCGCCCGCGCGAGGGCCCCCGCTATCGCCCTGCCGATCCCCGAGCTGCCGCCGGTGACCAGGGCGGTCCGGCCGGCCAGGGAGAACAGCTCGTCCAGGTACGTGCGCATAGCGGTGTTCCTCGCATCTTCCGTCGGAGACCGAAACCCCTTGGTGCCCCCCGACCGGCGGCTGTTACCGTGGAGACGGCCGTGTGAGAGACCGAGGAGGTGGTACCCGTGAACGCTACATCGACATGGGTGCTCCCCTCAGGGGTCACGGTCGGACGCTAGGCAGGGCGTCCGGGAGCGCCGATCCCGCGCACTCCCGAAAGGCACCGCCATGCGTGTCGCCCCTTCCCCGCAGTTCACCTCCGAGCGCCGCCTCGACGACGGCGTCCTCGAACGCGCCTTCCTCCTCGACGGCATCCCCGGCTACCTGTGGACCCCCGAGGCCACCCCCGACACGGCCCCGGCGCCGCTCGTCCTCATCGGCCCGCCGCCCCTCGGCCTGCCGAAGACGTACGCCCGCCTGGCCGGACGGGCCCGGCACTACGCGGCCCGGTACGGCTTCGCCGCCGCGACCATCGAACTCCCCGGCAGCGGCGACCGCCCCCGCTGGGAGGCCGCCGAACAGGCCCGCGCCGCCCTGCGCCGGGCCATCCAGGCCGGCGAACCGGTCGGCCCCGACCTCGTCGACGCCCTCGTCCTCCCGCTCGTCGACAAGGCGGCCCCGGAATGGCGGACCGCCCTCGACGCGCTCCTCGCCCTCCCCGGCATCGGCGGCCCGGTCGGCTACGAGGGCGGCCTTATCTCCCTCGGCGTCCGGCTCGCGGCCACCGAACCCCGCATCGCCGCCGCCGGCCTCTTCGCCGGCAGCCGCATCCCCGCCGCCGTCGTCGAGGAGGCCCGCACGGTCACCATCCCGCTGCTCGTCCTCCTCCAATGGGACGACGAGGGCAACGACCGCCAGGAAGCCCTGGACCTCTTCGACGCCTTCGCCTCCCGCGAGAAGACCCTCCACGCCAACCTCGGCGGCCACACCGGCGTCCCGGCCCACGAACTGGACGCCGGGGCCCGGTTCTTCGCGCGGCACCTGAGGGGCGGCGGGCGGTGACACCAGGTCAGGCCCGGGACTGGGCCGGTGTGACCGCCATGAGCGTTCCGGCGGCCGGGCTCGTGCCCAAGGTCGAGGCGCTGTTCGACGGGGACGCCGGGGCGCGCGGTGGCGCGGAGGCGGTGCTCTACGTGCAGGTGGCCAACCAGGGCCAGTTGTACTCCGCGGCCGCGCCGTGCGTGGACCTCATCGCGGAGCTCGCGCGGGAGCGCGGGCGGGCGACCGCCGAGGCGGTCAGCGTGCTGGAGGCCGTCCTCAACGCCCGTACCCCGGGCCTCACCGTCACCGTCGGCGGCGCCGCCGTCGACGCGGCCGGCTACTGCCGGCGCCGGATCCTGGAGCTCCTCCCGCTGCTCCTGGACGGTGCCGCGGGAGCGGAGCCCCGGTACCTGCGCGAGCTCTTCTTCCTGCTCCCGCAACTGGCGGACTCCGCCCCCGGGATCCTCGGCTTCCTGCGCGAGCGGGAACCGGGGCTCGACGGCGAGGCGCTGACCTGGTGCCGCGAGGCGCTGGAGGAGGCGGCGGACGTGCTCCGCGACGGGCACATGCCCTGACCGGTCCGGCCTCCGCGTACCCCGGCGAAGGGCCTCCCCGCACCACCTCGGTGGCGCGGGGCCGTCGAGGCGCTGCAGGTTGCAGTTGATGACGAAGGTCAGGTTGTCCAGGCCCTCGCGGGCGGCGAGCGCCAGGGCGGCGGTC
>NZ_JBEZHM010000122.1:0-7277 GCF_040650575.1 Streptomyces sp. NPDC048659
CCTCTCGGGCTTTCCTCCGGGCGCTTCCTTCGTTCTTGCGTTTCCGACTCTATCAGATCTTTCCGATCCGATTTCCTCGGTGCTTTCCGGTCCCGGAATTTGTTTCTCGGGGCCTTCCGGCGTGTTCCGACTTTATCAGAATCATTTGGGCCGACCTAATCGGTGGCTTCTTGATTCGAATAAGGAATCGGGGGTGGCTCCACCGTCGGAGAATTCCGACCGGAGCGAGGAAGAGTCTAACGCTTTGGCCCCGAGCTTGTCCAGCTCCAGGCAACCGTTTGAATCTACCTCCCCACGCCGACCGTGTCAACGGTTTTTGTGGGCGGAGAGGAGACTAGCAGGTCAGCGGAGTGCTCCGCACATCGGCCGTGGCGGGCGGGTCACGCCGCCGTCGGCAGTTCCGCGCTGCGGGCGGCCTCTTCCACGTCGCCCGTGTCGCCGGCCCTGGCGGCTCGGCCGCCGAGTACGTAGACGTACGCGAGAAATGCCAGCTCAGCGACGATGCCGATGGAGATCCGGGCCCAGGTCGGGAGGCCCGACGGGGTCACGAAGCCCTCGATCAGGCCGGATACGAAGAGGACGAGGGCCAGGCCGATGGCCATGCCGATCGCCGCCCGGCCCTGCTGGGCCAGGGCGGCCCTGCGAGTGGTGGGGCCCGGGTCGATCACGGTCCAGCCGAGGCGGAGGCCCGTGCCGGCCGCGACGAAGACGGCGGTCAGTTCGAGCAGGCCGTGCGGAAGGATCAGGCCGAGGAAGACGTCGAGACGGCCGGCGCCAGCCATCAGTCCTATGCCGACGCCGACGTTCAGCATGTTGAGGAACAGGATGTAGAGGACCGGGATCCCCAGGAAGGCGCCGAGCACCAGGCAGACGGCCGCGGCCTGGGCGTTGTTCGTCCAGACCTGCGCCGCGAAGGACGCCGCCGGGTGGCTGGAGTAGTAGGTCTCGTACTGGCCGCCGGGGCGGGTCATCTCGCGCAGCTCGGCCGGGGCCCCGATCGATGCCTGCACCTCGGGGTGCGTACCGATCCACCAGCCGATCAGGGCCGCGACCAGGGTCGATATCAGCGCCGTCGGCACCCACCAGTGGCGGGCGCGGTAGACCGCGGCCGGGAAGCCCGTCGTCAGGAACGTGGCCGCGTCGCGCCAGGAGGCGCGGCGGGTGCCCGTCACGGTGGCCCGGGCGCGGGCCACGAGCTGGGTGAGCCGGGCCGTGAGCATCGGGTCGGGGGCGCTGGTCTGGATCAGCGAGAGGTGGGTGGCCGTGCGCTGGTAGAGGGCGACGAGTTCGTCGGCCTCCGCTCCGCTGAGGCGGCGTCCCCGGCGCAGGAGGTGGTCGAGACGGTCCCACTCGGCACGGTGTGCGGTGACGAAGACGTCGAGGTCCATGATCGGCTGCTGCTCCAGGCACTGGGTGCGTACGGTCCGTACAACTGCGGCGCGCTGCGCATCAGCTTGGCAGACTGGCGTTCGGACGGGGTTCGGCAGGTCGACGAAGGGCGGGGCGTGTGAGTGGGGTCGTGACGGGGGATGCCGTCGTCCTGGGGTTGCAGCCGGCGCGGCTGCCGAGCCGGGCGCTGGCCCTGCTCATCGACCTGGTCGTGATCTGGCTCGGGTACCTGCTCGTCAGCCTCCTTCTCCTGCTGGCGACGGCTTCGCTGGACGAGGCCGCCGCCATGGCGATCTCCATCGTGACCTTCCTGCTCTTCCTCGTCGGGGTGCCGATCGCCGTGGAGACGCTGTCGCACGGGCGGTCGCTCGGGAAGCTGGCCTGCGGGCTGCGGGTGGTGCGGGACGACGGGGGGCCGATCCGGTTCCGGCACGCGCTGATGCGCGGGGGCATGGGGGTCGTCGAGATCCTGATGACCTTCGGTGCCGTCGCGTGCGTCGCCTCGCTGGTCTCCGAGCGGGGGCGGCGGCTCGGGGACGTCTTCGCGGGGACGCTGGTGGTGCGGGAGCGGGTCGCCTCCGCCCGGAGCATGGTGGTGCCGCCGCCCCCGCAGTGGCTCGTCGGGCGGTTCGGGGGGCTGGACCTGTCGGCCGTGCCGGATCCGCTGTGGCTGGAGATACGTCAGTACCTGACGCGGATGACGCAGCTGGACCCCGCGATCGGGCGGCGGCTCGCGGAGCGGCTCGCCGACGAGCTCGTGGCCCGGACCGGGACGCCTCCGCCGCCGGGGGTGCCCGCCGCCGCCTTCCTCGCCGGTGTCGTCGCCGAGCGGCAGGCCCGGGATGCTCGGCGGGCGTTCGCCCCCACGGGTACGGGCACGGGCACGGCCGGGAGTGGGATTGGGAGTGGGCTTCCGGGGGGTGGCGGGTATCCCGCAGCGGGTGGCTACCCGGGCCAGTCGTCGGCAGCGGCTTCCGAGGCTGCCGGTGGTGCCGATTCTTCCGGGGGCGCCGCTCCCGCCACCGGGTTCGCGCCGCCCGCCTGAGTCAGAAGGCCGACGGCGGGGTGTCCAGGTCCTCCAGCTCGATGCCGGGGGCCGAGAGGACCACGTCGCCGGCCAGGTGGACGGTGTGCCGCTCCCCCGTGTCGAGGGTGCTGACCTGGTACTCGTCCACGGTCAGGGGGCCGTTGTCAGTGGCGTGCGCTTCACTCTTCGTCAGGGCCCAGGACTGGTCGACCGTCAGGGGGGCGAGCACGGGATCCGTGAAGGCGACGAGCCGGACGCGGGTCTCGGGGGAATCGGGGGTGAGCCGCAGGAGCCGGGAGATCGCGACGAGGAACGCCGGGGACGTGCCGGTGAAGGCGTGGGCGCGCACATTGCCTTCGGTGGCGTGGGTTCCGGTGGGGTCCGTGCGGACCCAGGTGACGCCGTCGATCGCGGCGCCTCGCACCTGCCAGTCCGCGGCGTGGAGTTCGAGTCTGATGGGGCGGCCCAGTTCGTCGACGGCCAGGTCGACGGAGCCCGCGGGGTCGCCGGAGGGGGTGGTCGTCCGTGAGACGTAGCGCCAGCCGGAGGGGCCGGGCGCGCAGCTGAAGTGCTCTTCACCGAGGGGGGTGTGATCGTGCGGGTCATGGAGCGAATAACGGCCGCGGGGCATGGGTCCTCGGGGTGCTTCCTGGAGCTGTGGGCCGGGTGAGACGGGGCAGGCCCCCGACACGGGGGTGCGGGGGCCTGCCTGTTCCTCTACGGGTGTGCCGGGCACCCGGGCGTCCGTGAGCGGACGCCCGGTGCCGGTGCATCAGTAGCGGTAGTGGTCCGGCTTGTACGGGCCCTCGACCTGGACGCCGATGTAGGCGGCCTGCTCCGGGCGGAGCGTCGTGAGCTTGACGCCGAGGGCGTCGAGGTGGAGGCGCGCGACCTTCTCGTCGAGGTGCTTCGGGAGCACGTAGACGTCGGTCGGGTACTCCTCCGGCTTGGTGAAGAGCTCGATCTGGGCCAGGGTCTGGTCCGCGAAGGAGTTCGACATCACGAAGGAGGGGTGGCCCGTCGCGTTGCCCAGGTTGAGCAGGCGGCCCTCGGAGAGGACGATCAGGACCTTGCCGTCGGCGAAGGTCCAGGTGTGGACCTGCGGCTTGACCTCGTCCTTGACGATGCCGTCGATCTTGGCCAGGCCGGCCATGTCGATCTCGTTGTCGAAGTGGCCGATGTTGCCGACGATGGCCTGGTGCTTCATCTTGGCCATGTCGGCGGCCATGATGATGTCCTTGTTGCCGGTCGTGGTGATGAAGATGTCGGCCGTCTCGACGACGTCGTCCAGGGTCGCGACCTGGTAGCCGTCCATCGCCGCCTGGAGGGCGCAGATGGGGTCGATCTCGGTGATGATGACGCGGGCGCCCTGGCCGCGGAGGGACTCGGCGCAGCCCTTGCCGACGTCGCCGTAGCCGAAGACCACGGCGGTCTTGCCGCCGATGAGGACGTCGGTGGCGCGGTTGATGCCGTCGATCAGGGAGTGGCGGCAGCCGTACTTGTTGTCGAACTTCGACTTGGTGACGGCGTCGTTCACGTTGATCGCCGGGAAGAGCAGGGAGCCGGCCTGCTGCATCTCGTAGAGGCGGTGGACACCGGTGGTGGTCTCCTCCGTCACGCCGCGGATCTCCGAGGCGAGCTGGGTCCACTTCTGGGGGCTCTCGCCGAGGGTGCGGTTGAGGAGGGTCAGGATGTACCCGTACTCCTCGCTGTCCGCGGTGGACGGGTCCGGAGCGGAGCCGGCCTTCTCGAACTCGACGCCCTTGTGGACGAGGAGGGTGGCGTCACCGCCGTCGTCCAGGATCATGTTCGGGCCGCCGGTGGGCGTGTTCGGCCAGGTGAGGGCCTGCTCGGTGCACCACCAGTACTCCTCCAGGGTCTCGCCCTTCCAGGCGAAGACCGGGACGCCCTGGGGGTTCTCCGGGGTGCCGTTCGGGCCGACGGCGATGGCCGCGGCGGCGTGGTCCTGGGTGGAGAAGATGTTGCAGGAGGCCCAGCGGACCTCGGCGCCGAGGGCGACCAGGGTCTCGATGAGGACGGCGGTCTGCACGGTCATGTGCAGGGAGCCCGTGACGCGGGCGCCGGCCAGCGGCTGCTGCGCGGCGTACTCGCGGCGGATCGACATCAGGCCGGGCATCTCGTGCTCGGCGAGGGTGATCTCCTTGCGGCCGAAGGCGGCGAGGGAGAGGTCGGCGACCTTGAAGTCCTGGTTGGCGACAGTCGTCATGACTGGTGCTGCTCCTCGTGTGATCGGTTCGAGGGTCGAGTGGGCACACCGGTGCACCGCAGTCGGGCGTCACGCGGGCATGGGAATGCCCGGTAACTTCCGCGGTGCAGTCGTCGGAGGCCCTCTCTCCCTCGGCCGGTCCACGTGGGGACCGCCCGACCGCCATCAGCAGCGACGTCTGGCTGGTCACGAATCTACACCGATCGGCGCAGTGACCCACAGTCCGGCCCCGTTCCGGATTCGGCTGGATCATGGCTCGACAAAGGGTCCAGCGGCCCTCGCATTCAGGGTCTTTCGGACTTTTGACGCCGCCGTCCGTCACGAGAGGATGCTCGGGATTCCGGAGCGATGCCGTCCGGAGAGAGCGTGAGGAGACGTACGTGAGGAACAGCTCGTGACCGGACCCGCGGGTGAGCAGCGCACGCGGAGGCTGCTCGCGGTGACCGCGTGTCCGACGGGGATCGCCCATACCTACATGGCGGCGGAGAAGCTGGCCCAGGCCGCTGCGGCGATGGGGGTGGAGATCAAGGTGGAGACCCAGGGCTCGATCGGCGCGGAGAACGTGCTGACTGACAACGATGTCAGAAACGCCGACGGGATCATCATCGCCGCCGACAAGGACGTGGACCGGAGCCGGTTCGCCGGGAAGCCGGTGCTGTCGGTCGGGGTCGCCGAGGGCATCCACCACCCCGAGCGGCTGATCGAGCAGGTCGCCGACGCGCCCGTGCAGGCGGGCGACGGGAGCGGCGGAGGGGGTGGTGGCGCGGCGGGCGCGGGCGGAGGCGGCGGCGGCAGGGAGCGGAGTGCCGCGTACAAGGCGCTGATGAACGGCGTCTCGTACATGATCCCGTTCGTCGTCGTGGGCGGGCTGCTCATCGCGGTCTCGCTCGCCCTCGGCGGTCACCCGACACCCGAGGGCCTGGTCATCCCGGAGGACTCCTTCTGGAAGGCCGTCAACGACATCGGCGACATCGGCTTCAAGCTGATGGTGCCGATCCTGTCCGGCTACATCGCGTACGCCATCGGGGACCGGCCCGCGCTGGTGCCGGGCATGATCGGCGGCGTGATCGCCAACACCGGCGCGCTGTACGACTCCGAGGCGGGCGCGGGCTTCATCGGCGCCATCGTCACCGGCTTCCTCGCGGGCTATCTGGTGCTCGCGATCAAGAAGGTGCGGGTGCCGAAGGTGGTGCAGCCGATCATGCCGATCATCGTGATCCCGATCGTCGCCACGACGGCGCTCGGGCTCTTCTTCATCTACGTGGTCGGGCGGCCCATCGCCTGGGTCTTCGAGCACCTGACGAGCTGGCTCGGCGGGATGACCGGCACCAGCGCGATCCTGCTGGGGGCGATCCTCGGCCTGATGATCGCGTTCGACATGGGCGGGCCGGTCAACAAGACGGCGTTCCTGTTCGGCGCCGGGCTCATCGGCACCGGCAACGAGGCCGTCATGGGCATGTGCGCCGCCGCGATCCCGGTGATGCCGCTCGGCCAGGGCCTGGCGACGCTGCTCCGCCGCAAGCTCTACGGCCAGCAGGAGCGGGACACCGGCATGGCCTCGCTCTTCATGGGGATGTTCGGCATCTCGGAGGGCGCGATCCCGTTCGCCGCCGCACGGCCCGCGCAGGTGATCCCGGCGAACATGCTGGGCGGTGCCGTGGCGGGCGCGCTCGCGGGGCTCGCCGGGGTGACCGACGCGGTGCCGCACGGCGGTCCGATCGTCGCCGCGCTGGGCGCGATCGGCGGGGTGCCGATGTTCCTCGTCGCGGTCGCGGCGGGCACGGTCGTCACCGCGCTCGCCACCAACGCGCTGATCGAGATCCGGGAGCGGTTCGCCCGGGGCGGCGGCGCGGCGCTCGCGACGGCGGGAGTGCCGGCCGGGGTGGCCGCTGCGGGGGTGCCCGCCGAGGTGCCCGCCGGCGTGGCTGCCGGGGTGGCCGCTGCGGTGCCCGCCGGGGTTTCCTCTGGGGTCTCCGCGGGCGTTTCCTCTGGGGTTTCCGCCGAGGTGGCCTCCTCCGTGGCCTCCTCGGCCGGGGCCTCCGGTGCCGGGGCCGAGGGGGGCGGGGACCGGGTGCTGTCCGGGTACCTCACCGCCCGGACCGTGAAGCTGCGGCTCGACGCCGGGGACAAGGACGGGGCGATCCGCGAGATGGCCGGGCTGCTCACGGGGACCGGGAAGGTCGCCGATCCCGAGGAGCTCGTCCGGGTCGCCTTCGCCCGGGAGGACCAGGGCACGACCGGGCTCGGCGAGCAGATCGCCATCCCGCACGCCAAGACGGACGCGGTCACGGAGCCGCTCGTCGGCTTCGCCCGTTCGCCGGAGGGCGTGGAGTGGGGCTCGCTCGACGGGACGAAGGCGCGGCTGATCTTCATGATCGCGGTGCCGGCAGCTGCGGCCGGTGACGAGCACCTGCGGATCCTGGCGCTGCTGTCCCGCAAGCTGATGGACGCCGGTTTCCGCGAGCGGCTGCTGGAGGCACCCGACGAGGACGGGGTGCTGGCGCTGCTCGCCGAGATCCGGTAGCCGGAGGCCGATGCCCCGGGAGCCGATATCCCGGGAGCCGGGAGCCGGGAGCCGATATCCCGGGAGCCGGGAGCCGGGAGCCGATATCCCGGGAGCCGGGAGCCGGGAGC
>NZ_JBEZHM010000123.1:0-6330 GCF_040650575.1 Streptomyces sp. NPDC048659
ACCCGGCGGGGGCTGTTTCCATCGGAGAGGGCTCCTCGTCACTTCACCCAGGACGGTGGGCGCTTGGCCGAGCGGCGCTCGGCGGCGGGCAGCACCAGGTCCGTGACCGTGGTGTCCGCCCCGTACTCCTCGGTGCCCAGCCACAGTTCGAGCCGCTCCAGCGCCGGCAGGTCGCTGGCCGCGACGCCGCGCACCACCTCGGCGCCCAGCCCGCCGGTCTCCACCACCAGGGCGCGCAGCGCGCCGTGGGTCACCGGCGGGAAGGCGAGCCCGGTGCCGCCGCGCACGCCCAGCTCGCGCAGCGCCGGGTAGGCGGCGAGCAGCGGGGTGACGTCGGACTGGATGATCCAGGAGATCTCGCAGTCCTCGACGGTCATGTCGCCGAGGAACACCGCCTCCAGGCCGGTCAGCCGGTCGTTCGCCCCGACGAGCGCCTTCACGATCGCGGCGGACGAGGTGTCGTACGCCTCCTCCCAGCCGCCGACCACGACGGCCCGCACCGCCGTGGTGTCCACGGTCGCCAGGAAGCGCTCGAACAGCGGCTCCCAGCTCTCCTCCCCGGGGTCGGCGTACGTGGAAGCGGACAGCCGCCAGGCCACCGAGGCGGCCTCGGGCAGCTCGACCGCCGCTCCCGGGGCCGGGAACTCGAACACGGGCAGGCCGTGGAAGTCCCGCAGGTGATCCCCAATGGTCATGAGCGCTCCAGACGACGTCGTTTCGGGTGGTGCCAGAAGTTCTACCAAGCGGCACCGACAACGGGCGTGGCGGGCCCGGGTGGCGGGGCGGCGGCGGGATCATCGGTGCACCGCTGTTCCAGACCGCCGCTCCAGGACCGGTTCCCGGGACGGCCGTTCATGACCGCCGTTCCAGGACCGGGTCCCAGGACCCGGAGGAGGGGGCGCCCGTGCGCGTCCGTCAGTCCCTCGCCACCTTGCTGCTCGCCGTGGCCGCGCTGTTCGCGCCGCCGCCGCCCGCGGGAGCCGCCACACCCGGGCGGGACACCCCGCCGCCCGCGTTCACGATCTCCGGCGTCGACCTCCACGACGGCCAGCTCGCCAAGTTCGGCGACACGTACTACCTGTACGGCACGATGTACGCCTGCGGCTTCGAGTGGCTGGTCAGGAGCACCCCCTGGTGCGGCTTCGGCGTCTCCACCGCGCCCACGCCCCGCGGACCCTGGAGCACCCCCAGGCAGCTCTTCGACCCCACCACGGTCGACCCCTGGACCGACGACTCCTGGCAGGACACCTGCGGCTCCACCGGCCAGGGCTGCTTCAACCCGCGGATGATCCGGCGGTCCGGCTGGGGCCGCGACGACGGCGCCTTCGTGCTGTGGTTCAACAGCCCCCGGCACTACACCGTCGACAAACGGAACAATGCCTACAACGCGATGGGCTGCGCCTCCGCGGCCGGACCCTGCGGCCCCGGCGCCGGCCCCGACGGCTGGTACCGCAAGCCCGTGCTCCGGATCTGCGCCGGCAACGGCGACTTCGGCTTCCTCGACGCGGGCACCCCCGGCGACCCCCCCCGCCCTGGTCTGCACCCTGCCCGGCGCGGCGCAGCTCAACATCGAGCAGCTCGATCCGTCGGGGAGCGGCGGCAGCGGCGTCGGCGTCCGCAAGGTCGCCGGACTGCGCAAGGTCGAGGGGCCCGGCGGCTACTGGGACCCCGTCGCGCGCCTGTACGTGCTGACGTACGCCGACCCCGCCTGCGGCTACTGCGCGGGCACCCCGATCGGCTACGCCACCGCGCCCTCGCTCTACTCGGGCTGGGAGGCGCCGGGCAACGTCGGCTGGAGCGCGCCCGCGAACGGGCGCCGGGTCTTCGACGCCAACAGCTGCGGCGGCCAGCCCCGTACCGTCTCCGTCGTCGACGGCCGGCCCTGGCAGGTCATCGACCTCTGGCTCGGCACCCGCAACGAGGCCGCCGCCGCCACCCACCTGGTGCCGCTCGCCTACACGCCCAGGGCGGGCGCCGCCGGGGACGGCGCGGTGTGGCGCCCGCCGCTCGCACTCGCCTGCTGAGGTGAAGGAGGCGGGCGCGCCAGGAGTGGCGCTGCGCCGCCGGGGGCGGCGGCTGGTGGGATGTGCGCGCCGACCACCATCCCCGAAGGGACCCCTCCATGACGCCCCGTCACCCCGGAAGCCAGCCCGCCCGCACCTCCGTCCGCACCGGGCGCGCGCTCGCCGTCGGGGCCGTCCTCGGCGGGCTGCTGCTCGGCGCGGCCGCCCCCGCCGTCGCCGCCGTGCCGGGCAGCGCCGCCGGCCCGGCCCGCACGGCCGCCGCGCGGGCCGCCGCCACCACCGTCACGGTCAGCGGGAGCGGGCGGGCGTCGGCCGCGCCGGACCTGGCCGTGGTCTCGGTGGGCGTGGAGGCGACCCGGCCGACCGCCAAGGAGGCGATGGCCGCGCAGAGCGAGGCGGCCAAGGCCCTCCTCGCCGCGCTGCGCGCGCAGGGCATCGCCGACCGGGACGTGCGCACCGAGAGCCTGTCCCTCTCGCCCGTCTACACCCAGACACCCGAGGGCGAGAGCAAGGTGACGGGCTATCAGGCCGGGCAGAGCTTCTCGGTCAAGGTCCGCGACATCGACAAGGCCGGGCAGGTCATCGGCGCGGTCGGCGACGCGACCGGGGACGCGGGTCGGGTCAACGGCGTCTCCTTCGACGTCTCCGACCCGACCGCGCTCCGCGCGAAGGCGCGGGAAGCGGCCTTCCGCGACGCCCGCGACAAGGCCGCCCAGCACGCCGCGCTGAGCGGCCGGCGCCTCGGCCGCCTGGTCTCCCTCACCGAGGGCGACAGCGTCCGCCCCACCCCCGGCGCCCTGCCCAGCGCCCCCGCCGACGGCGGCGACAGCGTCCCCCTGGCCCCCGGCGAGATCGAGGAGCACGTGTCGGTGACGGCGGTCTACGAGCTGGTCTGAGGCGACGGGGGCGGGGGCGGGTACGGGGCTTGGTACGGGTACGGGGCTGCCCGGTCCGGCTCTTAGGGGTCCGGTATCCCGAGGTCCGGTATCCCGGGGTCCGGCGTCCCGGGGGCCGCCCCGCCCCCGCTCCCGCCCGCGCCCGGCAGCCCCAGCTCGCGGGCCAACGCCTCGTCCGCCCAGGACAGCAGGGTCGCGCGGGGGAGCGCGCCGGGGTAGGCGGTGGTCTGGACGGCCAGGCCGTCCAGGAAGGCGGTGAGCCGCCAGGACGTGCCCGCCGGGTCCGGGCAGGTGAACTCGCCGGCCGCCGCGCCCTCCGCGATCACCCGGGCCAGCGCGGCCTTCCACTCCCGGTCCAGCGCCCCGGCGACCTCCCGCAGCGCCGGTTCGCGCAGCGAGACCGCCCAGCCCTCGATCCACAGGCGCCAGCCCTTCGCCCGGCCGGTCGGGGCGTACCAGCGGACCGCCGCCCGCAGCCGGGGCAGCGCCGGGGCGGGCCGGTCCAGCACCCGGCGCAGCCGGACCAGGTCCTCCTCGGCCGCGTGCGCGAAGGCCGCCGCGACCAGCTGCTCCTTGCTCGCGAAGTGGTACAGCACCAGCGCGGCGCTGACCCCGAGGTCCGCCGCCACGTCCGCGATCCGCAGCGCCGCCACGCCCTGGGCCTCGATCCGGGCGACGGCCGCGCGCAGCAGCGCCTCGCGCCGCCGGGCCGGATCCAGCCGCACGCGCGCCACGTCAGTACCAGCCGTAGCGCTCGGCGATCTCCGGCAGCCGCGCCTCCACCAGCGCGTGCGCCGCCGCGCGCGGGCTGGTGCCGTCCGCCTCCGCGCGGTCCAGCACCTGCCCGACGAGCCTCCGCATCGCCCGCCTGACCTGCGCGAACGCCGCGTCCGCGTCGGCCTCGACATCGCCGAAGAGGGTCCACCACCACCAGGCGTTGGTGCCCGAGTTGACGACCACGTCCGGCAGCACCGTCACCCCGCGCGCGGCGAGCAGCCGCTCCGCCTCCGGCAGCACCGGCATGTTCGCGGCCTCCACGATCAGCCGCGCCCGCACCCGCTCCTGGTTCGCCGCGTCCACGGCGTACGAGACGGCGGCCGGCACCAGCACCTCCGCGTCCACGGCCACCCACGCGTCCCCGGCCTCCTCGCGGTCCCCGGGCCGCAGCGCCGCCCGGTCCACCGCCCCGTACGCGTCGCGCGCCGCGAGCAGCGCCTCGACGTCCAGGCCCGCCGGGTTCACGATCGTGCCCGCGACGTCGGCGACCGCGACCACCCGCAGCCCCGCGCGGGCCAGGAAGCGCGCGGTGGCCCCGCCCATCGTCCCGAAGCCCTGTACGGAGACCCGCGCCCCGGCGTACGGCGTGCCCGCCCGGTCCAGGGCCGTCAGCGCCGCCTCGGCCACGCCGCAGCCGCCGACCAGCTCGTCCAGGCCGATCCCGTCCACCTCCAGCGCGAAGGCGTCGGCGAGCCGCGCGCGGGCCGCCGCCTCGTCGTCGAGCAGCGGGTACACCGCCTGGACCGACGAGACCAGCCCCGCCTCCGCCGCCGCCCGGTCCACCAGGTCCTGGGTCAGCCCGAGGTCCTCGCCGGTGGTCCAGCAGCGCTCGACGTACGGGCGCATCGCACGCAGGTAGCGGACCAGCACCCCGTACGCCTCCGGGGAGCGCGGGTCGCAGTCGATGCCGCCCTTGGCGCCGCCCAGCGGCACGTACCGTGCGGCGGGGTCGTAGTGCAGCGCCTCCTTCATCGTCATCCCGCGCGCCAGCCCCGCGACCTCCTCGGCCGTGCACCCCTCGCGCATCCGCAGCCCGCCGCTGGCCACCCCGCGCACCAGCCGGTCCACGACCAGATACCCGCGGCGGCCGGTGACGTGGTCGGTCCAGCCGACGCTCAGCAGGGGGGCGGCGCTCATCGGCGTACTCCTCGGTACTCCCGGGTACTCCCGGCTTTACTGAATGACGGTTCAGTATCGCCGATCGTCCGGGCGCCGGACCCGGCGGGCCGCCCATAATGAAAAGATCCTCGACTTTCAGGAGGTCCTGTGACCGGCACTGGCCCCGACCACTCCCTGCGGGCACGGCTGCGCGCGCTGCGCCCCGAGGCATTCGGCGCCGACCCGACGGGCGAGCGCCTCGCGCGCATCCGCCGCTCCCCGAACTACGCGGACGGCGTCTTCCGGAACCCGGAGCGGGCCCGGCACCGGCCGTCCGGTTCCACGGTCGAGTTCGCGAAGATCTACTTCGAGAAGGAGGCACGGGCGCGCCGAGCCCCCACCGGCACGATCCCCGTCCACCCCACCACCCTCGCCGACCTGGCCCGCCCGCCCGCCTCGGGCCTGCGGATCACCTGGATGGGGCACTCCAGCGTCCTCGCCGAGATCGACGGCCGCCGGGTGCTCTTCGACCCGGTCTGGGGCGACCGCTGCTCCCCGTTCGCCTTCGCCGGCCCCAAGCGCCTGCACCCCGTGCCCGTACCGCTGGCCGCGCTCGGCCCGGTCGACGTCGTGGTGATCTCCCACGACCACTACGACCACCTCGACCTGCCCACCATCAAGGCGCTGGCCGGCACCGACACCGTCTTCGCGGTGCCGCTCGGCGTCGGCGCCCACCTGGAGCACTGGGGCGTGCCCGCCTCGCGGCTGCGCGAGCTGGACTGGAACGAGTCCACCGAGGTCGGCGGGGTGCGGCTGACCGCGACCCCGGCCCGCCACTTCTGCGGCCGGGGGCTGCGCAACCAGCAGCACACCCTCTGGGCCTCCTGGGTCGTCGAGGGCCCCGAGCACCGGATCTACCACAGCGGCGACACGGGGTACTTCTCCGGCTTCGCCGAGATCGGCGCCGCCCACGGCCCCTTCGACGCGACCATGATCCAGATCGGCGCCTACTCCGAGTACTGGCCCGACATCCACATGACCCCCGCCGAGGGCGTCCGCGCCCACCTCGACCTGCAGGGCGGCGCCCCGCACGGCGTCATGCTGCCGATCCACTGGGGCACCTTCAACCTCGCCCCGCACCCGTGGGCCGAGCCGGGGGAGGGCACCGTAGCCGCCGGCGCGGAGGCCGGGCAGGCGCTCGCGCTGCCGCGCCCCGGCGAGCCCTTCGAGCCGGGCGCGAAGGACCTGCCCCAGGCCCCGTGGTGGCGCGCCGTCGCGCAGCCGCCCGCCGGCGGCTGGGGCGGCCCGGACCCGGCCGGCCCGTCCGCCGCCCGGACCGGCGCGCACGCGAACGCGGGCGTCACGGACGCGGCGGACGCGGCGGGGGAGCGGCGCGCCGACAGCGGCCGGAGCGCACAGGAGACCGCGCCGACTCCCTAGGGCCAGCTGCCGTTGCAGCTGTAGATGGCGAGCTTGCCGATGGCCACCGGGTACTTGCTGGCGCCGTCGCCGTTGCACTCGACGGTCGCGCTCGC
>NZ_JBEZHM010000124.1:0-6136 GCF_040650575.1 Streptomyces sp. NPDC048659
GACAAGCAGTTCGCCGCCCTCAACACGCTCCTCGACAAGTACCGCGCGGACAAGACGAGCTACGTCTTCACCTCGTACGAGAAGGTCGGCAAGGAACAGCGCAAGGAGCTCTCGGACGGCGTCAACGCGCTCGCCGAGCCGCTCTCCAAGCTCGCCGCCGCCGTCGTGAAGTAGGCAGGGGGATCCACCGATGACCGACGAGAACGCGAAGGACGCCACGGGCGCCGGCTCCGGCTCCGGCTCCGAGGAGCGGGGCGCCGCCCCCTCCCGCCGCAGCGTCATCGGCTGGGGCGGGGCCGGGCTCGCGCTCGGCGCCGTCGCGGCCGGCACCACCGTCGCCCTGACCCGGGGCGGCGGCGGGGCCACCGAGACCGTCGCGGACAGCGGCGGGGCCGTCCCCTTCCACGGCCCGAACCAGGCCGGCATCGCCACCGCCGTCCAGGACCGGCTGCACTTCGCGTCCTTCGACGTGAAGACGTCGGACCGCGCCGAGCTGATCGAGCTCCTCAAGGACTGGACCCGGGCCGCCGAGCGCATGACGGCCGGCCACGAGGTCGGCGAGGGCGCCTACGGCGGCCTGCCGGAGGCCCCGCCGGACGACACCGGCGAGGCGCTGGGCCTCAAGCCCTCCCGGCTCACCCTCACCATCGGCTTCGGCCCCTCGCTCTTCGACGGGCGCTTCGGGCTGGCCGGCAGGCGCCCCGCGGCCCTGGTCGACCTGCCCAAGTTCCCCGGCGACAACCTGGACCCGGCCCGCAGCGGCGGCGACCTGTGCGTCCAGGCGTGCGCGGACGACCCGCAGGTCGCCGTGCACGCCATCCGCAACCTCGCCCGCATCGGCTTCGGCAAGGTCGCGGTGCGCTGGTCGCAGCTCGGCTTCGGCAAGACGTCCTCGACGACCCCGGACGCCCAGACCCCGCGCAACCTCTTCGGCTTCAAGGACGGCACCCGCAACATCGCGGGCACCGAGACCGACCGCCTCGCCCGGCACGTGTGGGTGTCGGGCAAGGGCGCCGAGGGCCCGGCCGCCTGGCTGGAGGGCGGCTCCTACCTGGTCGCCCGCCGGATCCGGATGAACGTCGAGACCTGGGACCGCACCTCGCTCGCCGAGCAGGAGGACGTCTTCGGCCGCGACAAGAAGGAAGGCGCGCCCGCCGGGAAGCCCAAGGAGCACGACGAGCCGTTCCTGAAGGCGATGAAGCCGGACTCGCACGTGCGCCTGGCGCACCCCGACTCCAACGCGGGCGCGACGATCCTGCGCCGCGGCTACTCCTTCACGGACGGCACGGACGGGCTGGGCAGGCTGGACGCGGGCCTGTTCTTCCTCGCGTACCAGAAGGACGTGCGGACCGGCTTCATCCCGGTGCAGACCTCGCTGGCCCGCGCCGACGCGCTCAACGAGTACATCCAGCACGTGGGTTCGGCGCTGTTCGCGATCCCGCCGGGTGTCCGCGACAAGGACGACTGGTGGGGCCGGGCGCTGTTCGCCTGAGCGGCCCGCCGCCCCCGTAATCCCTTATTCCCGTAGCCCGTAGATCCGTAGCCCCGTAGTCCAAGACGTCCAAGGAGGGACCGCCGTGTTCGGCAACTATCTGATCGGCCTGCGCGAGGGTCTTGAGGCCAGTCTGGTCGTCTGCATCCTCATCGCCTACCTGGTGAAGACCGGCCGCCGGGACGCCCTGCGGCCGATCTGGATCGGCATCGGCGTGGCCGTCGCCGTCGCGCTGGCCTTCGGCGCGGGGCTGACCTTCGGCTCGCAGGAGCTGACCTTCGAGGCGCAGGAGCTGCTCGGCGGCTCGCTGTCGATCCTCGCGGTGGTGCTGGTGACCTGGATGGTCTTCTGGATGCGGCGCACCGCGCGGCACCTGAAGACGGAGCTGCACGGGAAGCTGGACGCGGCGCTCCAGATGGGCACGGGCGCGCTGGTGGCCACCGCGTTCCTGGCGGTGGGCCGGGAGGGCCTGGAGACGGCGCTGTTCGTATGGGCGTCGGTGCGGGCCTCCTCGGACGGCACCCACGCGCCGCTGGTCGGCGTGATCCTGGGCCTGCTGACGGCCGTGTTCCTGGGCTGGCTGTTCTACCGGGGCGCGCTGAAGATCAACCTGGCGAAGTTCTTCACCTGGACCGGCGGGATGCTGGTCGTGGTCGCCGCCGGTGTGCTGGCGTACGGCGTGCACGACCTCCAGGAGGCGGCGTTCCTCGGCGGCCTGGCGGACAAGGCGTTCGACATCTCGGCGACGATCCCGCCGGACAGCTGGTACGGCACGCTGCTCAAGGGCGTGTTCAACTTCCAGCCCGACCCGACGGTCCTTCAGGTCACGGTGTGGGCCGCATATCTGATCCCGACGCTCGCGGTGTTCCTGGCCCCGGTAGGGTCGGGTCCGTCCAAGCGGGTGGCGGAGCAGAAGGCGGCCGAGAGCGATGAGAAGGCTGGGGCGACCGGCGCGTAGGCGCCCGGCTGACGCGCTCCTCGCGGCGGCGACGGCGTCCGTCCTGGCGCTGACCGCGAGCGGCTGCGTGACCGTGCACGGCGAGCGGGAGCTCGTCCCCGCCGTCACGGAGGCCGAGGCCGCGCGGGCCCTGAAGGACTTCACCGACGCGTACAACAAGGCCGACAAGGCGTACGACCCGGCCCTCGACGCGGGCCGGGTCACCGGTCCGATGGGGGAGATCAACCAGGCGGGCCTCCGCTCCCGCCAGAAGTCCTCGCCCGGCGGCAACCCGGACCACCGGCCGCTGGAGCTGACGGACGCGAAGTTCCACATTCCCCGGAAGGCCGGCTGGCCGCGCTTCTTCGTCGCGGACACCGACTCCAACCGGGACACCGACCAGGGGCCCGGCGACAACCGCTGGCTCCTGGTCTTCGTGCGCGGCGGCGACCGGCAGCTCTGGGAGGTCGCCTATCTGTCGATCCTGAGCCCCGGCGACATCCCCGCGTTCAGGACCGAGGCGGGGTACGCGGTGCCGGCCGGCGCCGGTCCCGGGGGCCCGGCGGTCCCGCCCGGGGAACTGGGCGAGCGGTACGTGGAGTTCCTGAGGAGCGGGGCGGCCGGGCCGTTCGCGCCGGGCCCGCACACCACCGAGTGGCGGGCGGCGCGGGAGAAGGAGGCCCGGCGGCCGGGGCTGGTGACGCAGTACGTGGACCGGGCGGAGAGCGGCGGGGACTTCGCGCCGCTGGGGCTGGTCACGGCGGACGGCGGGGCGCTGGTCTTCTTCGCCACCCGCTACTTCGAGCGCGAGACGGCGGCGAAGGGCTACCGGCCGAAGGTCGGCAAGGACGTGAAGGCGCTGCTGACCGGCGAGGTGCGGAACACGGTCACCAAGCGGTGGGTGTCGAGCCAGACGGCGCTGGTGAAGCCGGCGGGCACGGAGCGCGACGCGGTCGCGGTCGTGGGCCGGCTCCAGGGCGTGACGGCGGCGGAGGGCTCGTAACGGCGCCACCGCCGCTCCGGGCGCCGCTCGGGACCGCTCAAGGCTCCGGTCCGATCAGGCCCACTCCAAGCCCCGGTCAGCGTCCGATCGGCCAGGCGATCTCGTGCTCGGCGCTCTCCCCCTGCTCGGCCTGCGCGGCGGCGTGCCGGGCGCAGGCGTCGGTGAGGGACTCCAGGAGGTTCAGCGGGTCCGGCAGCGGGTGCTCGGGGCCGCGGACCCAGGACAGGGCGGGCTGGCTGCCCTCGTCACCGGGGAGCCGGGACGGCGGCACGAGGACGTAGCTGCCGCGGCAGTGCCAGCGCAGCCCCGGGTGCTCGTCCATGGTCTCGGGATGGCAGTCCAGCTCGCAGGGCCACCACTCGTCCTCGTCCTCGGGGGTGCCGCGGGTGGCGGTGAAGAAGAACATGCGCCCGCCGTCGGCGCGGTCCTCGGCGGCGTCGGAGACGGCCACCGGGCCGACGTCGACCCCCTCGGCGAGCAGCCGGTCCAGGGCGGCCCGGCCGGCGGCGTAGGGGACGTCCAGGACGTCGTGGACCATGCCGGTGGCGGTGACGAAGTTCGCCTCGGGCTGGTTGCGCGCCCAGCGCTCGATCTGGGCCCGGTCGGTGGTCGACTGGGTCTGCCAGGCGAAGGAGACGGGGTGCCGGGCGGGGGTGGGACAGCCGATCCGCTCACAGGAACAGCGGTAGCCGACGGGGTACGCGGCGGGGGCCAGCGGCATCCCGGCGGCGGCGACGGCCAGGAGCGCGTTCTCGCGGTCGTTCTCGACGTCGGCCGCGGTCCGCTTGGGGCGCCTGCGCAGCCACTGTGCGAGTTTGCTCTCCGTGCCGCGGTAGCGGCCGATGCCGTCGCCCATCTATCCCCTCACACCTCATGCTCGCCCGTTCGGTCCCACGGGCTCTCCATCGTCCCACCATCCTGCGCCTCGGGTGACCGGAGTCGGGAACCGGGGGGTGGGCCGGTTCTCACCGACGGGCGCCGAGGCCGCGCAGGGCGTAGTCGACGAGGGTGTCGGCGTAGGTGTGGGTGAGCGGCAGGGTGCGGTGCAGCCAGCGGTGGTGGAGGGGGCCGACGAGGAGTTCGAGGGCGATCCGGGGGTCGACGTCCGGATCGATGTCGCCGGCGGCCTGGGCGGCCTCGATGCGGCGTACGTACAGCTGGAGCGAGGGTTCGAGGAGCTTGGCGGTGAACCGGGCGCCGAGCTCGGGGTCGACGATGCCCTCGGCGGCGAGGGCGCGGGTGGGGCCCTCGAAGACGGGGTCGTTGAGCTCGTCGACGGTGGCGCGCAGGACCCGCCGGAGGTCGGCGGCGAGGTCACCGGTGTCGGGGATCTCACTCCCCGCCCCGCCGCCCTCGCCCCCGGCCCCGCCGCCGCCCTCGGCGCCGGCCGCACCTCCCACCCGCTCGGCGAGGTCGAGGAAGGCGTCCATGAGGACGGCGGGCTTGGAGTTCTCCGGCCACCAGCGGTAGATGGTCTGCTTTCCGACGCCCGCGCGGGAGGCGATCCCCTCGACGGTGGTCTTCGCGTACCCCACCTCGGATACGAGGGCGAGGGCGGCGGCGTAGATGGCGCGGCGGGAGCGTTCGCTGCGGCGGGAGGAGTCGGGTGCCTTGGTGTCCGTCATGGCGCAAACCTAGCAGCAGCGAGACGCGCCGTCTCGCTTGCCCGGGGCGGCGGCGGACCGACGCGGGACGGCGCCCGAACCACCCGAACGGTCCACAGCGCGCGGCCCCCGGAAAGCGGACCATGGGCTCAACGCTCAGCGACCGTAGAGGAGCCCTCTTTGCGCCCCACATCGCGCGAGGCTTCGCCCCGCCGTTATCTGATGTGCCCACCCGCGCACTTCAAGGTGACGTACTCCATCAACCCCTGGATGGACCCCACCAAGCCGGTCGACCTGCCGCTGGCCCTCGCGCAGTGGGAGGACCTGCGCGACCGCTACCGCGCGCTCGGCCACACCGTGGAACTGCTCGACCCGCGTCCGGGCCTGCCGGACATGGTCTTCGCCGCGAACGGCGCCACCGTGGTGGACGGGCGCGTCCTGGGGGCGAAGTTCGCCTACCCGGAGCGCTCCGACGAGGCCGCCGCGCACCTCGACTGGTTCCGCAGGAACGGTTACGCGGACGCGGACGTGCGCGTCCCGGAGCACGTGAACGAGGGCGAGGGCGACTTCGCCGTCACCGCCTCCTGGATCCTGGCCGGCCGGGGCTTCCGCTCCAGCCCGCTCTCCCACGACGAGGCCCAGGAGTTCTTCGGGCGCCCGGTGATCGGCCTGGAGCTGGTGGACCCGCGCTACTACCACCTGGACACGGCGCTGTGCGTGCTGGACGACACCGGCGACGAGATCATGTACCACCCCGGCGCCTTCTCCCCCGGCAGCCGCTCGGTCCTGGAGCGGCTCTTCCCCGACGCCCTGATCGCGAGCGCCGAGGACGCCGCCGCGCTCGGCCTGAACGCGGTGAGCGACGGCCGGCACGTCCTGCTCCCGCAGGCCGCCGTGGGCCTCTTCGACCCGCTGCGGGAGCGCGGCTTCGAGCCCCTCGGCATGGACCTGGGCGAGCTGCTCAAGGGCGGCGGCAGCGTGAAGTGCTGCACCCAGGAGCTGCGCCCCTAGGCGGTGTCTTCAAATGATCACCATTGGTGGATCATGGTGTCGTGATACGTCGTCATGAACTGTCGGATGCCGAGTGGGAGTTCGTTCGG
>NZ_JBEZHM010000125.1:0-5766 GCF_040650575.1 Streptomyces sp. NPDC048659
GCGGGCGGTTCGGCGGGGAGGGGTGCAAGGATGGGCACGCCATGACACCGGACCACTCCGGGCGCCGCCCCCTAGGCGTTCCCGGGCCCGGGAACACCCGGCCGTGACCCTCGTCACGGCGGTACGGTCGGGGCATGGGCATCCGCGCGGTCCTCTGGGACATCGACGACACGATCTTCGACTACGCGAGCGCCGACCACGAGGGGATGCGCGCGCACCTCGCCGCCGAGGGCCTCGCGGGCGGCGACGAGACGGTGGAGGAGGCCCTGGCCCGCTGGAAGGAGCTCACGACGCTGCACTGGCGCCGCTTCGAGGCCGGCGGGGTGGACTTCCTCGACCAGCGCCGCGACCGGGTCCGGGACTTCCTCGGACGCCCCGGGCTGGACGCCGCCGGGGCCGACGCCTGGTTCGCGCGCTACCTCGCCCACTACGAGGCCGCCTGGGAGCTCTTCCCGGACGCGCTGCCCGCGCTGGACCTGCTCGCGGGGGAGTACCGGCAGGCGGTCCTGTCGAACTCCAGCATCCACAACCAGGAGCGCAAGCTGCGCGTCCTCGGCGTGCGCGACCGCTTCGAGGCCGTCCTGTGCGCCGCCGAGCTCGGGGTCGCCAAGCCCGCCGCCGCGGCGTTCCACGCGGCCTGCGACACCCTGGGGCTGCCGCCCGAGCAGGTCGCGTACGTCGGGGACCAGCCCGACACCGACGCCCGGGGCGCGGCCGAGGCGGGGCTGCGGGGCATCTGGCTGGACCGCGCGGACACCGGCGGACGCCCCGAGCTGACCCGCGTCACCGACCTCCGCCAGCTGTCCCGGGTCCTGCGGGGGGATACGCGTTTTGGAGCACCGTCCACCTTCGGGTAATGTTCTTCCTGCGCCGAGGGAAACGGGCCGAAAGGCCGGAAAGCCCCGGAAGCGCAAACCGAGCAAGATCCTCTCCTCGGAGAGATCACGCCCCGGTGGCCTATGGTGTAATTGGCAGCACGACTGATTCTGGTTCAGTTAGTCTTGGTTCGAGTCCAGGTAGGCCAGCTCGCAGAGCTCATCTGCAAAACCGTGGATGGCATCCACAAAGCCCCCGTTGTGTAGCGGCCTAGCACGCCGCCCTCTCAAGGCGGTAGCGCCGGTTCGAATCCGGTCGGGGGTACAGATCCTTCCCGCGGGATCACTTGGGTAGCTCCCGGTGAACCCGATGCAGGATCGCTAGGGCCCCCGTTGTGTAGCGGCCTAGCACGCCGCCCTCTCAAGGCGGTAGCGCCGGTTCGAATCCGGTCGGGGGTACGGTGTAACCACCATGGCCTATGGTGTAATTGGCAACACTACGGTTTCTGGTACCGTCATTCTTGGTTCGAGTCCAGGTAGGCCAGCTCGCAGAGCTCATCTGCATCGCGGATCTCATCCGCAAGGCCCCCGTTGTGTAGCGGCCTAGCACGCCGCCCTCTCAAGGCGGTAGCGCCGGTTCGAATCCGGTCGGGGGTACGAGACGAGGAAGCCCTTCCCTTCGGGGGAGGGCTTCTTTGTTGTTCGGGTTCCTGGTGCAGGTACAACTCCGGCCCACCGCTGCGGCGTTGGAGCGGTGGGCCGGTATCGGACGGATGGCCCGGGAGCGGGCCGGGGGAGGGATCAGCCGTTGCGGCGCAGGGCCTCGGAGAGGCGCGCGGCCGCGTCGATGACCGCCTGGGCGTGCATCCGGCCCGGGTGGCGGGTCAGGCGCTCGATCGGGCCGGAGACCGACACGGCGGCCACCACCCGGTTCGAGGGGCCCCGCACGGGCGCGGAGACGGAGGCGACCCCCGGCTCCCGCTCGCCGATCGACTGGGCCCAGCCGCGGCGCCGTACGCCCGACAGGGCCGTCGCCGTGAAGCGGGCGCCCTGGAGGCCGCGGTGCAGCCGCTCGGGCTCCTCCCAGGCCATCAGGATCTGCGCGGACGAACCGGCCTTCATGGTCAGCGTCGAGCCGACCGGGACGGTGTCCCGCAGTCCGGACAGCCGCTCGGCCGCCGCCACGCAGATGCGCATGTCGCCCTGGCGCCGGTAGAGCTGCGCGCTCTCGCCGGTGACGTCGCGCAGATGCGTCAGCACCGGCCCGGCCGTCGCCAGCAGGCGGTCCTCGCCGGCCGCGGCGGCGAGCTCCGACAGCCGCGGTCCGAGGATGAACCGGCCCTGCATGTCGCGGGCCACCATCCGGTGGTGTTCCAAAGCCACGGCGAGACGGTGTGCCGTGGGTCGTGCGAGTCCCGTCGCCGCGACCAGACCTGCGAGGGTGGCCGGACCGGACTCCAGGGCGCTCAGGACAAGGGCTGCCTTGTCGAGAACGCCTACGCCGCTAGAGTTGTCCATGCAACGATATTCGCGTCTCACTCTGTGAAACGCAAGTTCAATTTTCCGAGGAACTTGTCACTCTGGTGGGGCGGCCGCACAACGGCCCGCCAAACGGGTCTCTAGTGGTGCCGGCGCACGCCGCCGGCCGGAGGGAAAGCGATGGGTAGGACACTCGCGGAGAAGGTCTGGGACGACCACGTCGTCCGGCGCGCCGAAGGCGAGCCCGACCTCCTCTTCATCGATCTGCACCTCCTGCACGAGGTCACCAGCCCCCAGGCGTTCGACGGGCTCCGGCAGAACGGCCGGCAGGTGCGGCGCCTCGACCTCACCATCGCGACCGAGGACCACAACACCCCCACCCTCGACATCGACAAGCCGATCGCCGACCCGGTCTCCCGCGCCCAGCTGGAGACCCTGCGGAAGAACTGCGCCGAGTTCGGCGTGCGGCTGCACCCGCTCGGCGACGTCGAGCAGGGCGTCGTCCACGTGGTGGGACCGCAGCTGGGCCTGACCCAGCCGGGCACCACCGTGGTCTGCGGCGACTCGCACACCTCCACCCACGGCGCCTTCGGCGCGCTGGCCTTCGGCATCGGCACCAGCCAGGTCGAGCACGTGCTGGCCACCCAGACGCTGCCGCTGGCCCGCCCCAAGACCATGGCCATCACGGTCGACGGCGAGCTGCCCGAGGACGTCACCGCCAAGGACCTGATCCTGGCGATCATCGCCAAGATCGGCACCGGCGGCGGCCAGGGCTACATCCTGGAGTACCGCGGCTCCGCCATCGAGAAGCTCTCGATGGAGGCCCGGATGACCATCTGCAACATGTCGATCGAGGCCGGCGCCCGGGCGGGCATGATCGCCCCCGACGCCACCACCTTCGCCTACCTGGAGGGCCGCGCCCACGCCCCCGAGGGCGAGGACTGGGACGCCGCCGTCGCGTACTGGAAGACCCTGAGGTCCGACGAGGACGCCGTCTTCGACGCCGAGGTCGTCATCGACGCCGCGTCGCTGGCCCCCTTCGTGACCTGGGGCACCAACCCGGGCCAGGGCGCGCCGCTTTCGGCGAACGTCCCCGACCCCGCTTCGTACGATGACGCTTCGGAGCGCCTGGCCGCCGAAAAGGCGCTGGAGTACATGGGGTTGACCGCCGGGCAGCCGCTGCGCGACATCCGGGTCGACACCGTCTTCGTGGGCTCCTGCACCAACGGGCGCATCGAGGACCTGCGCAACGCGGCCTCGCTGCTGGAGGGCCGCAAGGTCGCCGACGGCGTCCGCATGCTGGTCGTCCCCGGCTCGGTCCGGGTCGCCCTGCAGGCCGTCGAGGAGGGCCTGGACAAGGTCTTCAAGGAGGCCGGCGCCGAATGGCGGCACGCGGGCTGCTCGATGTGCCTGGGCATGAACCCCGACCAACTGGCCCCCGGCGAGCGTTCCGCGTCGACCTCCAACCGCAACTTCGAGGGCCGGCAGGGCAAGGGCGGGCGCACTCACCTGGTCTCCCCCCAGGTCGCCGCCGCCACCGCCGTCCTGGGCCACCTGGCCTCCCCGGCCGATCTGTCCGACGTCGCCACCACCGCGGGGGTCTGAGGAACCATGGAAGCATTCACCACCCACACCGGCCGGGCCGTCCCGCTGCGCCGCAGCAACGTCGACACCGACCAGATCATCCCCGCGCACTGGCTCAAGAAGGTCACCCGCGACGGCTTCGAGGACGGCCTGTTCGAGGCGTGGCGCAAGGACGAGCAGTTCGTCCTCAACCGCCCCGAGCGGCAGGGCGCCACGGTCCTGGTCGCCGGCCCCGACTTCGGCACCGGCTCCTCCCGCGAGCACGCCGTCTGGGCGCTCCAGAACTACGGCTTCAAGACCGTCATCTCGGCCCGCTTCGCCGACATCTTCCGCGGCAACTCGCTGAAGAACGGACTGCTGACCGTGGTCCTGCCGCAGGAGACCGTCGACGCCCTCTGGGAGCTGACCGAGGCCGACCCGACCGCCGAGGTCACCGTCGACCTGGAGGCCCGCAAGGTCGTGGCCCCCGGGATCGACGCCGACTTCGAGCTCGACGAGAACGCCCGCTGGCGGCTGCTGAACGGCCTGGACGACATCAGCCTCACCCTTCAGAACGAAGCGGACATCGCGGCCTACGAGGCCACCCGCCCGGCCTTCAAGCCCCGTACAATTACGGTCTGAGCAGCGCTTTTCCAAGACTGCGCCCCCCACCGCCCGGTGGGGGGCGCAGTCGCTTGTTGAGACCCCGTCGGGCGACAACTCGCCCTAGATGGCACAATCGGTGCATGGAACGCGACAGCCAACTCAGGCTCTATGAGGCAGTCGCCGCCCGATTGAAGGAAGCGCACACAAGAGTGCGCTCACTGCAAGTCCCGGAGGGCGTAAGGATGGCGCTGTCCCGGAAGCTGCTGGTCATCACGGCCGCGGCGAAGCACGATCTCTCGGACGCGGCAACGCGTCTGGACCGGTTGATGAAGGACCTCGACGAGGGCCGATTCCCTGAAGACGACTGACACCAGGAACTCCGTAACGTGCTTCCGCGTTGCGGCAGTAGGGTGATTAGCCCGTTTCGTGTTTGATTTGCGGTATATACATGCCTAACGTGCGAAATAGCTTGAACACTTTCGTTCCGGCAATGTCTCCGAAGGGGAAGACGTGAACAAGGCGCAGCTCGTAGAAGCGATTGCCGACAAGATGGGCGGCCGCCAGCAGGCCGCCGACGCCGTCGACCACGTGCTCGACGCCATCGTGCGTGCCGTGGTCAGCGGGGACCGGGTCTCGGTCACCGGCTTCGGCTCGTTCGAGAAGGTCGACCGCCCGGCCCGCTACGCGCGCAACCCGCAGACGGGTGAGCGCGTCCGGGTCAAGAAGACCTCCGTTCCGCGCTTCCGCGCGGGCCAGGGCTTCAAGGACCTGGTCAGCGGCTCGAAGAAGCTCCCCAAGGGCGGCGAGGTCTCCGTCAAGAAGGCCCCCAAGGGCAGCCTGACCGGCGGCGCGGCCTCCGCGACCGTCAAGAAGGCCGCGGCCAAGAAGGCCACGACCGCCAAGAAGGCCGCCGCGAAGAAGGCGACCCCGGCCAAGAAGACCACGGCCGCCGTGAAGAAGACCACCGCGGCGAAGAAGACCACCACGGCGGCGGCGAAGAAGGCCACCACCGCGGCGAAGAAGACGACCGCGGCCGCGAAGAAGGCGGCCCCGGCGAAGAAGGCGGCGGTCACGGCCAAGAAGACCGTCGCCAAGAAGACCGCGCCGGCGAAGAAGGCCACCGCGAAGAAGGCGCCCGCCAAGAAGACGACGGCGCGCAAGACCACCGCGAAGAAGGCCGCCGCGAAGAAGTAAGGCGGCAGCTGCTCACCCGCCGGGCCGGGGGGCCCCCCGGGGGGCCCCCCCCCCCCGCCGGGCCCGCCGAAAGGAGTGTCGGGGGGAAGGGGGGGAGGCCCGGGGGCGC
>NZ_JBEZHM010000126.1:0-5155 GCF_040650575.1 Streptomyces sp. NPDC048659
CCGACACCCCGATCATCACCACCGACGCCCGCCACCGCGCCGACGCCAAGAGCGCCCTCATCACCCTGGTCGAACACGCCCTCATGGCACGCCTGAAGTAGCACCGCCCAAGTGGAAGCCGCCATAGGGAAGTTGCCGGCGCTCGTCGCGGACCGTCCCGGTGGCCGCCGGGGCGTCCTGTGTCCTTCGACACGGCGGCCCCGGCGTTCATAACATTTCGACAGAGAATTGGGGCGCCTCGGACACCCGACGCATCCGATCGGTGCCGCTGCGCTCACCTGAGCCCCGCCATTTGGCGGGGCTCGCTCTTTATGCCCGTTTTATCTCTGGCGTGAAGCCCAAAAACCGGCCGCTTCGCACTGTTTGGAAGGGACCGCCTTCACGTGCTGCAATTCATGAACTCCCGAGTAGTACGGCCCTGAAAGAACACCGGCACAACGTAGGTGCCGACGCCGAGAGGTTGTTGGTCGAGTGAGGCGAAGCAAGGAAGGCTCCGCGGAGCAGCAGGCGCGGGGCAACTTCACGCCGCCGTCGCGAGCGGCGATGCCGCCCGCGGACGAGCCCGTCACGCCCCCGGCCCCGAGCCGCAAGGGCAGTTCCAGCAAGCTGTCGCCGCGCAACTGGCGCGTGCCCACGCGCCTGAACGCGATCCTGCTCATACCCGTGCTCGTCGGACTCGTCATGGGCGGCTTCCAGGTGAAGGCGTCCATCGACACCTGGCAGGAGGCCCAGGACGCCGAGAAGACGGCGCTCATCGTGCGCGCCGCCTCGGAGTACGGCCAGGCCCTCCTCAACGAGCGCGACCTCACCGCCGTACCCCTCCTGAAGGCCCAGAACGCCGGGGACCGGCAGAGCGACGAGGTCGCCCAGACCTACGCCGCCACCGACACCGCCAAGATCAAGTTCGACGAGGCCGTCAAGAACATGCCCGGCGGGCAGGGCCTGGAGCGGCGCCTCAAGCTGTTCCGGGACTCCGAGCCCAAGCTGGAGGCGCTGCGGAAGATCGCCTACACCCGCTCCCAGGACCCGGTGAACACCCAGCTCGGCTACACGGGCATCCAGCACTACCTGATGGAGTTCTCCAACGAGCTCGGCCTGGGCACCGGCAACATCACCAGCTACGGCCGCACGGTCTACGCGATCCAGCTCGCGAAGGCCGCCGAGTCGCTCCAGCGGTCGATCGGCACCCAGCTCCTCGTCCGTCCCTCCCAGAAGGACGACGTCTTCGCGCAGCAGTCGGTTGCGTTCAACTCGTACAACTATCTGGAGCAGATCGCCCTCGGCGAGTTCCAGTCCGGCGGTACCGAGGAAGACGTCGAGCTGCTGAAGAAGGTGATGGCCGGCAAGGCCGCCGATGGCGCCAAGAAGATGGCGGGCGCCGGCATCGAGCTGCCCAAGGGCGGCGACGGCTCCATCTACTCCGGCGCGGCCCAGCTGATCGGCTCCGCCAAGGACCCCGCGGCCCTCGCCGACCTGAAGTCCCAGGGGATCACCCCCGAGACCTGGATGGCGATATCCACCGGCAAGTTCGACGGCTACACCGAGGTCGAGAAGTCCCTCGTCGACAAGGCCGTGAACGAGGCCGCCGACATCTCCGCGAGCGCCCAGACCGACGCGTACGTCAACGGCGGCATCGTCGTCATCGCCCTCCTCACCGCCTTCATCCTGGCCGGGATGATGGCCCGGCAGATGAGCCGCTCGATGCGCGAGCTGCGCACCGCCGCCTTCGGCATCGCCGAGCAGCGCCTGCCGATGCTGGTCGACCAGCTCTCCCGCGCCGAGCCCGGCCGGGTCGACACCCGGGTGCAGCCCATCCCGATCGACTCCCAGGACGAGATCGGCGAGGTCGCCCGCGCCTTCGACCAGGTGCACCGCGAGGCCGTCCGGCTCGCCGCCGAGCAGGCCATGCTCCGGGGCAACGTCAACGCGATCTTCACCAACCTCTCGCGCCGCAACCAGTCGCTGATCGAGGGCCAGCTGACCCTCATCACCGACCTGGAGAACAACGAGGCCGACCCGGACCAGCTGGAGAACCTCTTCAAGCTGGACCACCTCGCGACCCGGATGCGCCGCAACGGCGAGAACCTCCTGGTCCTCGCCGGCGAGGAGCCCGGCCGCCGCTGGGACCAGCCGGTCCCGCTGGTCGACGTCATGCGCGCCGCCTCCTCCGAGGTGGAGCAGTACGAGCGCATCGAGCTGGCCGGCGTGCCGGAGGCCGAGATCCACGGCCAGGCCGTGACCGACCTCGTGCACCTGCTCGCCGAGCTCCTGGAGAACGCCACCACCTTCTCCTCGCCGCAGACCAAGGTCCGCGTCACCGCCACCCGGCTGCCCGACGGCCGCGTGATGGTCGAGATCCACGACAAGGGCATCGGCCTCACCGCCGAGGACTTCGCGGACATCAACCACAAGCTGGCCAACCCGCCGACCGTGGACGCAGCCGTCTCGCAGCGCATGGGCCTCTTCGTGGTCGGCCGCCTCGCCGACCGGCACGGCATCCGCGTCCAGCTGCGCCCCTCGGGCGAGCAGGCGGGCACCACCTCGCTGGTGATGCTGCCGGACGCGATCACCCACGGCGGCGGCGGCGAGCAGCCGGTCCAGAACGACTTCACCGTCTCCCAGATCATCCCGCAGCAGCAGCAGCTCTCGGCCTTCGAGCCGGCGCCGCAGCAGCCGATGCGGACCGCCGCCGAGCTCGGCTTCGACGACTCCCGTTACGAGGAGCCCGCCGAGGAGCGCCCGGTGGACCCGGTCGACCGCTCGCTGCGGCGCGACGAGCGCCGCACCGCCCTGGAGGCCCAGGCGCAGGGCGGGGAGCCGCACCCGCTGTACCGCGAGGACCCCGAACCGGTCGTTCCGCAGCACGGCTTCGCGCCGCAGGAGCACGCGCCGGAGCACGCGCCGCAACCTCCGCACGCCCAGCAGCCGCAGCAGCAGCCGTACGCGCAGGAGTACCCGGCGGGCGGCTACCAGGACGCCGGCTACCAGCCGGGCTACCCGCAGCAGCCGCAGCCGGCGGCGGACGGCTACGGCTACCCGCAGCAGGGCTACGAGCAGCCCGTGGCGGGCTACCCCGAGCAGGCGTATGCGGAAGCCGCGTACGACCCCCAGGGCGGCGCCCGGCCCGCGTACGAGAACGGCTACGAAGCCCCGGCCCACCAGGGTGAGTGGCCCCAGCAGACCACGTACCAGACCGGGTACGCGCAGGAGTTCGGGACGGAATCGGAATCTGTCCAGGCCGCTCCCGAACAGGCCCCCGAGCGCGTAGGCTTCGATCGTCCGGGTCCCACGCAGAGTCCCACCCCGGACACCGGCCACGCACTGACCGACGCCGGTCTGCCGCGCCGCGGCAGCGTCGCCCCGCAGGCGCCGCAGACCCCGTCGGCGGCGCGGCAGCCCGCGCAGCCGGCCCAGCCCGCGCAGCCGGCCACCGAAGAAGCAGGCGGCACCGAGGAATGGCGCTCCGCCAACGACGAGCGCTGGTCCAGGGCCGAGAAGCTCCGCGACCCGAAGGCGGGCGGGGTCACCCCCTCCGGTCTTCCCCGGCGGGTCCCGAAGGCCAACCTGGTCGAGGGCTCGGCGGAGCACACCCCGCAGGGCGGCCCCCAGGTCTCCCGCGCACCCGAGGACGTGCGGGGCAGGTTGAGCAACCTGCGCCGCGGCGTCCAGCAGGGCCGCAACGCGGGGACGGACACGAACGGATCGGGCCTCGGCCCGGGTAGTACCTACAACCAGGAGCGTTAGTGTGAGCCCGATGAGCCAGGCGGCGCAGAATCTGAACTGGTTGATCACCAACTTCGTGGACAACACCCCCGGGGTGTCGCACACGGTGGTGGTCTCCGCCGACGGACTCCTGCTCGCGATGTCCGAGGGGTTTCCCCGGGACCGTGCCGACCAACTGGCGGCCGTGGCCTCCGGTCTGACCTCGCTGACCGCGGGCGCGTCCCGGATCTTCGAGGGCGGCGCGGTCAACCAGACGGTGGTGGAGATGGAGCGCGGCTTCCTCTTCATCATGTCGATCTCGGACGGTTCCTCGCTGGCCGTGCTGGCCCACCCGGAGGCCGACATCGGTCTCGTGGGCTACGAGATGGCACTGCTCGTCGACCGGGCGGGAAGCGTCCTGACTCCTGACCTCCGGGCGGAGCTCCAGGGAAGTCTTCTCAACTAACAGACAGACAGTGCGTTTCTCGTCACCGCACCGTAGGGTGCGGTGGCGCGGTTTCACGGGACATGGAGCCGCGAGGCAGTCGGAGGAGGAGACGTGGGAACACCCCCGGGCAGTAACCCTTACAACGGCGGGCACCACGCGCCGCTGGGTGACCAGGCGCAGAACCGCTTCAACTTTCCCTCCACGCCGAGCAGACAGGGCGCCCAGCAGCCCTACCCGCAGCAGCCCCGGCAGTCCCAGCACCAGCAGCACCAGCAGCCCCCGCACCAGCCCACCGCCGCCGGCAGCCCGAGCTCGTCCGGCGCGCAGGGCTACCGGTCGGTCGGGCAGGGCGGTTCGGGCGGGCACAACCCGCTCGTCCGTCCGTACGCGATGACCGGCGGCCGGACCCGGCCGCGCTACCAGCTCGCCATCGAGGCGCTGGTCAGCACGACGGCCGATCCGGCCCGGCTGCAGGGGCAGTTGCCCGAGCACCAGCGGATCTGCCGGCTGTGCTTCGAGATCAAGTCGGTCGCGGAGATCTCGGCCCTTCTCTCCATCCCCCTCGGCGTTGCCCGGATTCTCGTCGCCGACCTGGCCGAGGCCGGACTCGTCGCGATCCACCAGCCCGGCGGCGACGAGGCCGCCGGCGGTCAGCCAGATGTGACACTGCTCGAAAGGGTGCTCAGTGGACTTCGCAAGCTCTAACGGCGGCGCGGCCCGTTCAACCACCAGCGCGAAGATCGTGGTGGCGGGTGGCTTCGGCGTGGGCAAGACCACGTTCGTCGGCGCGGTCTCGGAGATCAACCCGCTGCGAACCGAGGCCGTGATGACGTCCGCGTCCGCGGGCATCGACGACCTCACCCACACGGGCGACAAGACGACGACGACCGTCGCCATGGACTTCGGCCGCATCACCCTGGACCAGGACCTGATCCTGTACCTCTTCGGTACGCCCGGCCAGGACCGCTTCTGGTTCATGTGGGACGACCTGGTCCGCGGCGCCAT
>NZ_JBEZHM010000127.1:0-5123 GCF_040650575.1 Streptomyces sp. NPDC048659
GGTGTCCGGACTGCGACCTTCACTTCGCTTCGCTCGTTACGGGCGCCGCCACGTCCGGACACCCCTGCCCCCGCTCCGGCCCCGGTGCCCTCCCCGCCGTCGTGGGTGCTCAGCCCCTGGGGGCCCTGGCCAGTTGGCGGGACTGGGCGACCAGGCGGTCGGCCGAGTCCCAGACCTCCGCGTCCTCCTCCAGGAAGCCGCCCGCCAGGTTGCGGGTGGTGATGGAGACGCGCAGCGGGCCGGGGGCCGGGCGGCATCGGACGTGGGTGGTGAGCTCGACCGTGGGGGTCCAGCCCTTGAGGCCCAGTTCGAAGGAGGTCGGCGGGAGCGCGTCGACCGTGAGGAGGAGGGAGAGCGGGTCCGCGTCGCGGCCGTCCGCCAGGCCGAACCACGCCTTCATCTCGCCCTTGCCGGAGGGCGCGCCGACCGCCCAGCCGACGCAGGACGGGTCGAGGCGGATGTCCAGGCGCTCCGTGATCGCCGAGGAGCCCGGGATCTGCGGGGTCGGGCCGTCCGAGGCGCCGAAGCAGTGGTCCAGGGGGGCCAGGGCGGGCGGGGTCGCCGTGGTGCGGACGTCGTCGGGGAGGGCGCTCAGGTCGCCGTAGGAGGCGAGGACCCGGATGCGCTCCACCTCGGTGCCGTCCTCCTCGTACTGGAAGAGGGACGCCTGGCCGGTGGAGAGGGTGCGGCCGGTGCGGACCGTCTCCGTGCGGATGACCGCCGGACCCGGCACGGACGGCGTCAAATAGTGCGCCGAGATCGTGAACGGGTCCGGGTGCGGCAGGTGCTCGCCGAGGGCGCGGCCGAGGAGGGCGAGGAGGTAGCCGCCGTTGACCGCGTGGATGATGGTCCAGCCCGCGGAGAGTTCGGCGTCATAGACGCCCGGGGCGCGGAGGGTGACGGCGGTGTCGCGGTCGAACTCGCTCGTCGCCTCGATGCTGCTCGTGCTCATGGCCGCGACCGTACAGGACTCGGCTACTGAGCGGTAGCTTTTTCCTCCCGTGCGGAGGAGCGCCGGTTCCAGGCCCGGGGCGCCCGCCAGTGGTAGTGCATGGCCAGGAGGCGGAGCGCGAAGGCCGTGAGGACCGCCCCGCCGCTCGTGTACGCGTTGAGCACGTCGAAGCGGATGAACAGGACCACCATCGTCGCGCCCACGATCGCCGGCACGGCGTACAGGTCGCGGTCCCAGCGCAGGAGGGACGGGACCTCGTTGGCCAGCACGTCGCGCAGCACACCGCCGCCGACGGCGGTGGCCAGACCGAGCGCCGCCGAGGAGGTCAGGCCGAGGCCGTAGTCGTACGCCTTCGTCGTGCCCGTCACGCAGAACAGGCCGAGGCCCGCCGCGTCGAAGACGTTGACCGCGGTCTGGGTGCGTTCGACCTCGGGGTGGAGGAAGAAGACCAGGACGGTCGCGACCAGGGGCATCAGGAAGTAGCCGAGGTCCGTGAAGGCCGCCGGCGGCACCGCGCCGATGATCAGGTCGCGGACGATACCGCCGCCCAGCGCCGTGGCCTCGGCCAGCACCGCGATGCCGAAGACGTCGAAGTTCTTGCGGACGGCCAGCAGCGCGCCGGAGATCGCGAAGACGAAGATGCCGATGAGATCCAGGGCGTGCTGGACGGAGGGATTGAACAGATCGTGGAGCACCGAGCAATTGTGCCGGTTGATCGGGGGGCGCGGCGCACATGACGCGGGCCCCCGGCCGCCTGGCGGCGGGCGGGGGCCCGGGAGGAGGGGGTGGGGATGGTCAGGACTCGGGCTTCGCCTCGTCCGTCGCCTCCGCCGGGGTCGCCTCCGGCTCCGTCGGCTCCGTCGGCTCCGTCGGCTCCGTCGGCTCCGTCGGCTCCGGCTTCTCGGTGATCTTCACCTCTACCGACTCGCGGGGCGCCGGCACCGTCACGCCCTCGGCGTTCTCCGGGTGGTGGCAGGCCACCCGCTGGCCGGGGCGCAGCTCCAGGAGCGGGGGCTCCTGGGTCTTGCACAGCTCCGTCGCCTTCCAGCAGCGGGTGTGGAAGCGGCAGCCCGGCGGCGGGGCGATCGGGGACGGGACGTCACCGGTCAGCAGGATCCGGTCGGTCTTCTGGCCCCGGCGGCGCGGGTCCGGGATCGGGACCGCGGACATCAGGGCGCGGGTGTACGGGTGCATCGGCGACTCGTACAGGGACTTGCGGTCCGCCAGCTCGACGATCTTGCCCAGGTACATGACGGCGATGCGGTCCGACACGTGCCGGATCACCGACAGGTCGTGCGCGATGATCACGTACGTGAGGCCGAGCTCCTCCTGGAGGTCGTCCAGGAGGTTGACCACCTGCGCCTGGATCGACACGTCCAGGGCCGATACGGGCTCGTCCGCGACGACCAGCTTCGGCTTGAGCGCGAGGGCGCGGGCGATGCCGATGCGCTGGCGCTGGCCGCCGGAGAACTCGTGCGGGTAGCGGTTGTAGTGCTCGGGGTTCAGGCCCACCAGGCCGAGGAGGCGCTGGACCTCCTTCTTCACGCCGCCCTCGGGCTCGACGCCCTGGAGCCTGAAGGGGGCCGAGACGATCGCGCCGACCGTGTGGCGCGGGTTCAGCGAGCCGTACGGGTCCTGGAAGATCATCTGGACGTCGCGGCGCAGCGGGCGCATCTTCGCGACCCCGAGGTGCGAGATGTCCGTGCCCTGGAACTCGACGGTCCCGCCGGTCGGCTCCAGGAGGCGGGTGATCAGGCGGCCCATCGTGGACTTGCCGCAGCCGGACTCGCCGACGACACCCAGGGTCTCGCCCGGGTAGACCTCGAAGTCGAGGCCGTCGACCGCCTTCACGGCGCCGGTCTGGCGCTGCAGCAGCCCCTTCTTGATGGGGAAGTGCTTCTGCAGGCCGGTGACCTTCAGCAGGGGTTCCGTCGTCTCGCTCACAGCTTCGGCGCAATCTCTTCGGTCCAGATCCGGTTCCGCTCCTCCGGCGCCATGTGGCAGGCCGAGAAGTGGCGGGAACCGGTCTCCGTCAGCTCGGGGCGTACGGTCCGGGTGATGCCGTCCTTGGGGATGTCCGCGTACGGGCAGCGCGGGTTGAAGGCGCAGCCGCTGGGGACGTTGATGAGGCTCGGCGGGTTGCCCTTGACCGGGATCAGGCGGTCCGTCTGGTCGCGGTCGATGCGCGGCATGGAGCCGAGCAGGCCCCAGGTGTAGGGGTGCTTGGGCTCGTAGAAGACGTCCTCGGCCGAGCCGCGCTCCACGCACCGCCCGCCGTACATCACGAGGATGTCGTCGGCGATCTCGGCGACCACGCCGAGGTCGTGGGTGATGATGATGACCGCGGAGCCGAACTCCTTCTGGAGGTCGCGCATCAGGTCGAGGATCTGGGCCTGGACGGTCACGTCGAGCGCGGTGGTCGGCTCGTCCGCGATGAGCAGTTCGGGGTTGTTGACCAGCGCCATCGCGATCATCGCGCGCTGGCGCATGCCGCCGGAGAACTCGTGCGGGTAGTTGTCGAAGCGCTTGGCGGGCTCGGGGATGCCGACCCGGTCCAGGAGCTCGACGGCCCGCTTGCGGGCGGTCTTCTTGTCGACCTCGTGGTGGACCCGGTACGCCTCCACGATCTGGTTGCCGACCGTGTAGTACGGGTGCATCGCGGACAGCGGGTCCTGGAAGATCATGGCCATCTCCCGGCCGCGCATCCGGCGCACGGTGTCGGGGTCGGCGCTGAGCAGCTCCCGGCCGTTCAGCCAGATCTCCCCGGAGATGCGGGCCTTCTGCCGGCCGTACTGGCCGACGGTGTGCAGGCCCATGATGCCGAGCGAGGTGACCGACTTGCCGGAGCCGGACTCGCCCACGATGCCGAGGGTCTTGCCCTTCTCCAGCTGGAAGGTGAGGCCGTCGACCGACTTCACCAGACCGTCGTCGGTCGGGAAGTGGATCTTCAGGTCGCGGACGTCGAGGAACGCGTCGGAGGGCGCGTTCCCGGTGGCGACCGGCTCGCCGACGGCGGCGCCGGTCTTCACGAGCTTGTCGGTCATGCCAGCCTCACTCGGGGGTCGATCACTGCGTACAGAAGGTCCACCACGAGGTTGGCGAGGACCACACAGGCGGCGGTGATGAGCGTGACGGCCATGATCAGCGGCAGGTCGCGGTCGCTCACGCCCTTGATGGCCATCCAGCCCAGGCCCTGGAGGTTGAACGCGGTCTCGGTCAGGATCGCGCCGCCGACGAGGGCGCCGAGGTCCATGCCGAAGATGGTCAGGATGGGGGTCATCGTGGAGCGCATGGCGTGCTTGCCGAGCACCACCGGCTCCGGCAGGCCCTTGGCCCGCGCGGTGCGGATGTAGTCCTCGCCGAGGACCTCCAGCATGGTGGCGCGGGTGAGGCGCGCGTACATCGCCGCGTACAGGAAGGCGAGGGTGACCCAGGGGAGGATCAGGCCGCCGAACCAGCCGCCGATGGACTCGCCGAACGGCACGTAGGTGGCGTCCAGCCAGCCGAGCTGGGTGCGGAAGACGAGCATCGCCAGCATGGCGGTGAAGAAGATGGGGAGCGAGACGCCGGCGAGCGCGGTGATCATCGCCGCGCGGTCGACGATCGTGCCGCGCTTGAGCGCGGAGAGCACGCCGGTGGAGACGCCGAGGACCAGCCACAGCACGGCCGCGCCGATGACCATGGACAGGGTGATCGGGAAGGCGTCGGTCAGCATCGACCAGACGTCCTGCTCGGTCTTGAAGGAGTAGCCGAAGCAGGGCGCGGCGCAGTGGATGGAGTCGCCGCCGCCCACGTAGTCGCGGCCGACGAAGATCCCGGAGACGAAGTGCCAGAACTGCACCAGGATCGGATCGCCGAGGCCGAGCTTCTGCCGGACGCCTTCGATGGCAGCCGGATCCGCCTGCTTGCCGACGAACATCGCGGCAGGGTCACTGCCGGTCAGCTTGGGGATGAGGAAGAAGATGCTGAGCGTCACCAGGGTGACGACGAGCAGCATCATGACGACGGCGAAGAGCCGCCGGATTATGTATGCAAGCATGCGGTCGGCCGGTCGGCGGCCGGGGAACCCGATCGGGCCTTAGGGTTGTAAAGCTCCTAGGTCCTGCACTGTGTTAGCTAGGATCTTGCATGGTCATATAACCTGTTGTCAAACCCCCTTTTGAGGAGAGGT
>NZ_JBEZHM010000128.1:0-4954 GCF_040650575.1 Streptomyces sp. NPDC048659
CCGGTGGAGGTCCGTCGGCTCTTCCGCGACGCGGTCTTCGGTGACTTCCTCGAGGACATGCAGGAGGCCCGGGCCGACGAACGTCGGCCCCCTACCGCTACACGCCCAACACCGCATCATCTGCGCTCCCTGTCACACCAGAGCGTCGGGTTGTGGGGCTGTTTCCTTCCAGGAGTCTCCATGTCTTTCAAGAGGCCGCGCCTCGTATGGCCCGCTGCCGCTCTCGTCGTCTTCGCCGCGGCGGGCAACCTCCCATCGGCCACCGCTCTCAGCGGCTCCCCCGAGGCTGCGGGAATGAACTTCACAGCAAAGATCAACATCGGTGACAAGACCGCCTGCTCCGGCGCACTCGTCAGTCCCTCCTGGGTGCTGACGGCGAAGAGCTGTTTCTCGGCTGCCGGGGTCGCCGCCACCGGCGCGCCGTCCGTGGCCACCACGGTCACCGTGGGCCGGACGGATCTGACTCAGACCGGCGGCAGTACGCAGCAGGCGAAGGAGATCGTCGCCCATCCTGACCGGGACATCGCCCTCGTCCGCCTCACGCTGCCCATCAGCGACCCGGCCGTCAAGCCGATCCGGCTGGCCACAGCCCCGGCTGCGGCGGGTGAAACGCTGAGGAAGGCCGGCTTCGGCCGGACCAAGACCGAGTGGGTGCCCACCAAGCTCCACACCGGTACCTTCACCGTGTCCGCCACCAGCGGATCCGACATCCAACTGGACGGGTCCGAGACGGCGACAGTGTGCCAGGGGGACGCCGGCGGGCCCGCGGTGCGGGACGCCGACGGTGTCCCGGAGCTGGTGGGCGTGAACGCCCGTTCCTGGCAGGGCGGCTGCCTGGGCACCGACCCGGCCGAGACGCGCACCGGCGTCGTCGACACCCGTGTCGACGACCTGAGGCAGTGGGCCCAGGAGGTCTATGCGTCCCGGCCGGTGAGCCGGCTGTACGCGGTCGGCGGAGACAGGCAGATCCACGCGGCCGCAGGCAACCACGACACTCCCGGAGACTGGACACCGTTCACCGCGATCCCCGGCAGCGGGTCCATGAAGCAGATCTCCTCGGTCACCATGTTGACGACCGTCCGGCTGTTCGCCGTGGGCGCTGACGGCCGGATCCACAGTGCCAACGGCGATCACGCGTCCGGCACGTGGTCGGCGTTCAACAAGGTACCCGGCAACAGCTCCATCCGCCAGGTCGCCGCCGTCGCGATCGGCGACAAGGTCCACATCCTCGCGCTCAGCGAAGACGGCAAGATCTACACGGCCACCGGCGACTACGCGGCCGGGACCTGGACGAAGTTCACCGCCGTCCCGGGCAACAGCTCCATCCAGCGGATCGCCGCCGTCCCTATGGGGGACAAGATCCGGCTCTTCGCCGTGGGCGGCGACCAGAAGATCTACTCCGCCGACGGCAACACCTCCAGCAGTACCTGGAGCAAGTTCAACCCGATCGCCAGCAGCGGCATCAAGGACATCGCCGTCACCGCCATCGGCAACCAGGCCCACCTCTTCGCCATCGGCAGCGACAACAAGATCCATACCGCCATGGGCGACTACGCCGCCGGCACCTGGACGAAGTTCGCGACCATCACCAGCAAGGACATCGACGGCATCGCCGCTACCGCCATCGGTGACAAGGTCCGCCTGTTCGCCGTCGGCAGCGACACTCAGATCTGGACCAACGACCGCAACCCCGACGGAAGCTGGAGCAAGTTCACCGCCGTCCGCAGCAGCAAGATCCAGAGCGTGTCCGCCACCGCCACCACCGGCTGAACACCGGCCCCAGGCGACGGGCAGCAGGGAGCGAGCGTCGGGTGACGGCGGGAAGCTTCTTGTCCTCGTAGGCGCGACGGCGGGCGTCAAGGTGGCCGGAGTCCGTCGTCCTGCCGAGCACTGCCGCCGACATCCGCGCCGGACGGAACGTGCCCGGTGACAACCTCAACGAGCCCCGGCACCGTCTGCTCCTCGGCCAGAGCCGCCGGGACCACAACCGCGCTGTCGCGGTCCGCGAGGGCACCACGGCAACCGAGTTCGACGTGCACGTCGAGAAAGACGACTCCTCCGTCCTGCCCGTCCCCGGCAACCAGAACGGCGCTGCCGCAACCTGCTGAGCGGGTTCTCCAACGCCAACCCCACCATCGACGGCATCGACGACGGCTTCATCGTCAAGACCAACTGACATCCTCGCGGGCCGGCTCGCCCTCGCACCGGCCCGCGGGTGGATCAGCCCTTCGGCCAGAAGTCAACGACGTACTCCTCCACGCCGTAGGCCACACCCTCGGTCCGGGTCACTCTGGCAACCTCGGAGCGCCCCGTGCACCCCACGTGCACCCGCCACCAGCCAGGCACACCGAGCCGGATCAGATGGCCCGACCGGCCCAACGATGTCGTCCACACCGCGACGTCGCCAGTGGTCGTCTCGAAGTCGACCTCTCCGGACTCGTCCCACTCGACCGGGTCGGCAGCGGGCTCGGCGTCCCAGATCCTGACGGTGACCGCAGCCGTATGGGTGTGGCCGGCGCTGAACAGGTCGAAGCGACGCTCGTGCTGGGCCAGGCCCCCCACTCATAGCCGTCCCCGAACGGGGCAGGCACCACCGTGTCATCGGACTCCTGGAACCCGAAACTCCGGAACGCCACCGCGACATCCAGCAGGTACTGCCTCGCTAGCTCAGGCACGCACGCCTCTCCTATCACCCGGAGACTGCCCGGACCCGATGCAGCGGTCCAGTCTTCGGAACTGCAGGCATAGGAACTGACGGACACCCCAGCCGGCTTGCTCCACGATCGAATCCGGCCGTCGGCTCAGGGCGGTCGGCCCCGCATGTGAGGGACTCGCCACCTGTTTGAGGGCGCCTTCACGTCGGGACGTCCAGGAGTTGGTCCCGCACGTCGTGCAAGGTGGCCTCGGGCGGCGTCCTAAGCCCCAAATGACCACTCACAGCGACGGGGCGCGGCAGAGGCTGTACATCGCGCAGTGTCCAGTGCCAGAACCCGATCATGCCCCAGGATGAGCAGCAGCCGTCAGCGGAGGACTTGTGGCACGAGTCGAGGATCCCTGTGCCGATGATGGCTCCGCGCGCATCAGGGGCGTATTCCAGGCCGAGGTCGGCCGCAGTCACGTTGGAGGCGTGCGGTGCTTTCGCGGCGTGGATGAGGATTCTGGTCCCCGTATGGAAGGTGGAGAGCCATCGGGTCCGGTTCTCGGTCGTTTTGCCGACCCAGACGATCGCGTCGGCGTACGGCTGGCGCACAGTCAGTGCTCTCACCTGTCCTGATTCACACGGCCACCATCCGAGTTCAGACCCCGGCGGCGGTACCTCGCGTGCGCCCGCACGGCTCGCGGGGCACGCGTCATGCGCGGCACACGATGGACCTGGTCGAGGCGGGCGCCGTTCGCTGACGACTCATCACGGGCCGGCCGACACGCCATGTTTCCCCGGGCCGGGCGGGAAAGGCTCCGACAGTGCGGGACGCTGAGGTCACCCGGTGCGGCCAGTGCGCCGGACGACCGCTGTTCGCTGTTTCGCTGACATGCCAGGGCGGAGCCGTCTATGTTCCGTGTGGTTGTGGATCTTGATGTCCTGCCGCAGCCGTCCGAACCACCCGTACCCGCGGGCCTCTTCCGGCCCGCCCCATCCGTATCGGAGCATCATGCCCTCGTCCTGGCGCACCTTGGCCGCCCGCGCCTTAGCGGCCTGTTCCCTGGCTGCTCTCCTTCCGTTGGCCTCCGCCGCCCCGGCCTCCGCCGCCGACCCGACCGTGACCAGCAGCCCTCGCTTCTCACTGGCGGCCTCGGCGACATCCCTGGCTCCGGGCGACCCGCTGACCCTCACCGTGACAATCACCAACCGGGATCCCTCCATCGCCCGGGTGGCCCGCTTCCGACTCACCACGCCCGGACCGAGTCCGCTCGGTAACGCCTCCTGCGCCGCGGCCACCGGGCCCCTGCCCGGCATCTGCGCCACCAACACCGCCGGCGCGCTCCTGCACGTCGAGCACGTCCACGAGAACCGGCTGCCCGCCCGCACCACCGCCACCACCGTCATCACCACCACGGTGCGTCCCGACGCGCAGCCCGGCACCTACACGATCACCCCCTTCGGCGGGTTCTCCGACACCGGTCTCGACAAGTCCGAGACCTTCGCCCCGCAGACCTTCACCTTCACCGTGCAACCCCGCCAAGCCGATCTGGCGGTCAGCCTGAGCGCGTCCGCGCCCCTGCTCGGCGGCGGCATCGACTACACCGCCACCGCCACCAACCACGGGCCCGCCCCGCTGAACTCCGCCACCCTCACCACCCGCCTCCCTGACCAGACCACCACCGTCACGGGCCTCCCGAGCACCTGCACCTACCAGGACAGCACCAAGACCGTCACGTGCTCCACCGGCTCCCTCACCGTGACCGGCAGCGCCCAGTTCGCCTTCCGCGCCCAACTCGGCCTCCTCACCGTCGGCCAGAACCTCCACGCCACCGCCACCCGCGCGGCAAGCAGCCCCGAAGACCCCGGCCCCGCCAACGACACCGCCACCACCACCTGCTCCGCCCTCACCAGCCTGCTCATCTCCTGCTGACAGCCACACCAGCTCCCACACCGGACCTGACCGCCAACCGAGGCCACACGGAGGCCGCCCGGCATCGGAAGCGGCGGCGACCGGCCGTGACGGATCGCGAGGGCACGGCGTCCGCCTCGACGAGGACCAGGCCCGGGGGCCGGCCTATCGCGTGCCGCGCATGTCCCTCCCCGAGGCACCGCCGCCAGGCCGCCCTCGCCCGGGGCCGAGCTGAGCGGCTGTCCGACGACGGTGTCCGCAGGTGCACGCCTGTCCCGTCACAGCCCTCGCACGGAACCAGGGCGGAGCCCTAGGTCCTGTCGTCAAATGTCACGTCCACATCAGGAGTGAGGCGAGGGTGACGGCGGCTTCGTAGGACTGGGCGGTTTTGTCGTACCGGGTGG
>NZ_JBEZHM010000129.1:0-3226 GCF_040650575.1 Streptomyces sp. NPDC048659
GGGGCGAGTTCGTTACTTCAGAACTAACACAGTGGACGCGAGCAACTGAGGACAAGCCCTCGGCCTATTAGTACCGGTCAGCTCCACCCATTACTGGGCTTCCACATCCGGCCTATCAACCCAGTCGTCTACTGGGAGCCTTACCCTCTCAAGGAGGTGGGAATACTCATCTCGAAGCAGGCTTCCCGCTTAGATGCTTTCAGCGGTTATCCCTCCCGAACGTAGCCAACCAGCCATGCCCTTGGCAGGACAACTGGCACACCAGAGGTTCGTCCGTCCCGGTCCTCTCGTACTAGGGACAGCCCTTCTCAATATTCCTACGCGCACAGCGGATAGGGACCGAACTGTCTCACGACGTTCTAAACCCAGCTCGCGTACCGCTTTAATGGGCGAACAGCCCAACCCTTGGGACCGACTCCAGCCCCAGGATGCGACGAGCCGACATCGAGGTGCCAAACCATCCCGTCGATATGGACTCTTGGGGAAGATCAGCCTGTTATCCCCGGGGTACCTTTTATCCGTTGAGCGACGGCGCTTCCACAAGCCACCGCCGGATCACTAGTCCCGACTTTCGTCCCTGCTCGACCCGTCGGTCTCACAGTCAAGCTCCCTTGTGCACTTACACTCAACACCTGATTGCCAACCAGGCTGAGGGAACCTTTGGGCGCCTCCGTTACCCTTTGGGAGGCAACCGCCCCAGTTAAACTACCCATCAGACACTGTCCCTGATCCGGATCACGGACCGAGGTTAGACATCCAGCACGACCAGAGTGGTATTTCAACGGCGACTCCACCATGACTGGCGTCACGGCTTCAAAGTCTCCCACCTATCCTACACAAGCCGAACCGAACACCAATATCAAACTGTAGTAAAGGTCCCGGGGTCTTTCCGTCCTGCTGCGCGAAACGAGCATCTTTACTCGTAGTGCAATTTCACCGGGCCTATGGTTGAGACAGTCGAGAAGTCGTTACGCCATTCGTGCAGGTCGGAACTTACCCGACAAGGAATTTCGCTACCTTAGGATGGTTATAGTTACCACCGCCGTTTACTGGCGCTTAAGTTCTCAGCTTCGCCCTGTCGAAACAGAGCTAACCGGTCCCCTTAACGTTCCAGCACCGGGCAGGCGTCAGTCCGTATACATCGCCTTACGGCTTCGCACGGACCTGTGTTTTTAGTAAACAGTCGCTTCTCGCTGGTCTCTGCGGCCACCCCCAGCTCACGGAGCAAGTCCGATCACCGGTGATGGCCCCCCTTCTCCCGAAGTTACGGGGGCATTTTGCCGAGTTCCTTAACCATAGTTCACCCGAACGCCTCGGTATTCTCTACCTGACCACCTGAGTCGGTTTAGGGTACGGGCCGCCATGAAACTCGCTAGAGGCTTTTCTCGACAGCATAGGATCATCCACTTCACCACAATCGGCTCGGCATCAGGTCTCAGGCTCAATGTGTGACGGATTTGCCTACCACACGCCCTACACCCTTACCCCGGGACAACCACCGCCCGGGCTGGACTACCTTCCTGCGTCACCCCATCGCTTACCTACTACCACCTTGGGTCAGCGGCTCCACCACTCCCCTTCACCCGAAGGATCCAGGGCGGCTTCACGGCCTTAGCATTAATGGGCTCGATATTGGGCGTTTCAAAGCGGGTACCGGAATATCAACCGGTTGTCCATCGACTACGCCTGTCGGCCTCGCCTTAGGTCCCGACTTACCCTGGGCAGATCAGCTTGACCCAGGAACCCTTAGTCAATCGGCGCACACGTTTCTCACGTGTGTATCGCTACTCATGCCTGCATTCTCACTCGTGAACCGTCCACAACTCGCTTCCGCGGCTGCTTCACCCGGCACACGACGCTCCCCTACCCATCACAGCACCCGTTGGGGCTATACGCTGCAATGACACGACTTCGGCGGTACGCTTGAGCCCCGCTACATTGTCGGCGCGGAATCACTTGACCAGTGAGCTATTACGCACTCTTTCAAGGGTGGCTGCTTCTAAGCCAACCTCCTGGTTGTCTCTGCGACTCCACATCCTTTCCCACTTAGCGTACGCTTAGGGGCCTTAGTCGATGCTCTGGGCTGTTTCCCTCTCGACCATGGAGCTTATCCCCCACAGTCTCACTGCCGTGCTCTCACTTACCGGCATTCGGAGTTTGGCTAAGGTCAGTAACCCGGTAGGGCCCATCGCCTATCCAGTGCTCTACCTCCGGCAAGAAACACACGACGCTGCACCTAAATGCATTTCGGGGAGAACCAGCTATCACGGAGTTTGATTGGCCTTTCACCCCTAACCACAGGTCATCCCCCAGGTTTTCAACCCTGGTGGGTTCGGTCCTCCACGAAGTCTTACCTCCGCTTCAACCTGCCCATGGCTAGATCACTCCGCTTCGGGTCTTGAGCGTGCTACTGAAACGCCCTATTCGGACTCGCTTTCGCTACGGCTTCCCCACACGGGTTAACCTCGCAACACACCGCAAACTCGCAGGCTCATTCTTCAAAAGGCACGCAGTCACGAGATACAAGCAAGCTTGTATCCGACGCTCCCACGGCTTGTAGGCACACGGTTTCAGGTACTATTTCACTCCGCTCCCGCGGTACTTTTCACCATTCCCTCACGGTACTATCCGCTATCGGTCACCAGGGAATATTTAGGCTTAGCGGGTGGTCCCGCCAGATTCACACGGGATTTCTCGGGCCCCGTGCTACTTGGGTGTCTCTTAAACGAGCCGCATGAATTTCAGCTACGGGGGTCTTACCCTCTACGCCGGACCTTTCGCATGTCCTTCGCCTATCCATACGGTTTCTGACTCGTCTCACAGCCGGCAGACTGTGAAAAAGAGATCCCACAACCCCGCATGCGCAACCCCTGCCGGGTCTCACACGCATACGGTTTGGCCTCATCCGGTTTCGCTCGCCACTACTCCCGGAATCACGGTTGTTTTCTCTTCCTGAGGGTACTGAGATGTTTCACTTCCCCTCGTTCCCTCCACATGCCCTATGTGTTCAGGCATGGGTGACAGCCCATGACGACTGCCGGGTTTCCCCATTCGGAAACCCCCGGATCAAAGCCTGGTTGACGGCTCCCCGGGGACTATCGTGGCCTCCCACGTCCTTCATCGGTTCCTGGTGCCAAGGCATCCACCGTGCGCCCTTAAAAACTTGGCCACAGATGCTCGCGTCCACTGTGTAGTTCTCAAGCAACGACCAGCCACCCATCACCCC
>NZ_JBEZHM010000130.1:0-4650 GCF_040650575.1 Streptomyces sp. NPDC048659
TCCGGTCCCTTTCGCTTTCGCTCCGGGCCCTTCCGGCGGTTCCGACTCTATCAGATCCTTTCGGGCCTGACTCCCAGTCAGCGGGGTTTGTCTTTACGGCTGTTGGGCCGTTCCGACGAGTGAGACTGTAGCGGATTCCTTGTCCCCGAACCTAATCGGGCGACTTGCATCCGCATTCCGGAAAAACGCACAAGAAAACCAAACGGAACGACAAAGAACCGTCAGCTTCAGTGGATCTTGCGGAATGACTGCCCGGGGCCGATCGGAATCGGTGCTCACGTCGGACAGCTCGGAGGACATTACGCATCCGGGGAGACCGTGTCAACTTCGGTCCTCGCCGCCCACTCCTGCGGCGGGCGCGGGGCTCTCGTCCGCCATGCCCAGACGGGCCTGTTCCTCCTCGACGATCCGGCGGGCCAGCTCGATGTCCGACACGTCGACCGCGTCCGGGGTGGCCTCGGCCACGGCACTGCGGCGCGCGTAGGTGTCGAACAGGCGGGTCTTGGCTTCCAGCATCTCCACCATGCGTTCGTCCACGCCGCCGGTGGCCAGGAGGCGGTGCACCCGCACCGGCCTGACCTGACCCATGCGGTGGGCGCGGGCCACCGCCTGCTGCTCGATGGTCGGCTTGATCTGGGGTTCGCAGATGACGACGACAGAGGCGGCCTGCATGTTGAGGCCGACGCCCGCCGCCTGGATCTGGCCCAGGAGCACCGCCGGCCCCTGGACTCCGGCGAAGTCGTCGACGATCCGCTGGCGGCGCTCGGCCGCGACGCCGCCGGTCAGCGGGCCGAACACCGGAGTCGCGCCGGTGGTTCCGGCCGTGAGGGCGTCCCTCACCACGGCCAGTACGTCCTTGAAGTTGGAGAAGACCACGGTCTTCTGCCCGTTCTCGCCGGCCTCCTGAACGATTTCCCTGAGCCGGTTCAGCTTGGCCGACTTCTCGGGGCGCATGTACGCGGCCCTGCGCATGGCCATGAAGTTGCCCGTGCGCACGGCTTCGCGGTACTCCGCCTCGTCCGAGGCGCTCAGCTCCTCCCACTCGTCGGTCCGCTGAAGGCTCGGGAGTTCCGTCAGTACGTCCTCCTGGTTGCGCCGCAGGTACACCGGGGCCACCGCTTTGCGGAAGGCGACCGATCCGGCGAGCCCGTCGTGCTCGCCGAGCGAGTCCGCGACGTCGCCGTCCAGCATCCGAACCAGGTTGCGGAACTCCGCGACCCGGTTCTCCATCGGCGTTCCGGTCATGAAGAGGACGCGCGCGCAGCGCTCCGTCCAGAGGCCGACCGCTTGGGACCGCTTGGCCTGCGGGTTCTTCACCGAGTGCGCTTCGTCGACCACCAGCAGCCCGACCTCCCCACCGCCGGGAGCGGGGAATCCGCGCAGCGCGTCGAACGTGGTCACCCCGACGCCGCCCCGCCCCTTCCAGTCGGCGAACGCGTCACGCCGATCGGGGCCGTGGAGCACCATGACGCGCAGGGCGCTGCGGGCCTCGATCTCCCGGGTCCAGTTCACGAGGACGCTCGCCGGGCAGACGACCATGAAGTGGCTCTGCCCTTCGGCGGCCAGGTGGGCGAGGACGGCGATCGCCTGGATGGTCTTCCCGAGGCCCATCTCGTCGCCGAGTATCACCTTGCGCTGTGCGAGCGCGAACCGTGCGCCGAACGCCTGGTAGCCGCGCAGGGAGACCCGTCGGTGCGTGTCGTCGAGCTGCTGGATCCGTACCCGCGCCGCGACCTCGTCCGGCAGGAAGCCCTCGGCGGCGGCCGTGTCCGGCAGCCGGCCCGAGATCTCCGCCAGCAGGCTGTAGTACTCGGCGGAGCGGAGTTCGAAGTCCACCCAGGCCGCGATGGAGGAAGCGGGCCCCCGGAGCAGGTCCACCGAGGTCTGGGCGAGCAGCTCGGGCAGGCCCGCCTGCTCCGCCTCGTCCACCAGCGACCGGATTTCGGCGACCGCCGCGACCGCGCGGGCCTTCTTCTCCCGGCCGGCCAGCAGCAGCCGGAACCTTCCGGCGGCGGGCCGCGCGTCGGCGAGTGTCGGTCCGAGCCGGTCCGCCAGTGCGGTGGCCTTGTCGACCGTGCGCCGAGCGTCCGGGCCGGCCTCCACCAGGACGTGCAGGGCCGTGACGAGCGCGGTGGTGCGCGGTTCCGGCCGGTCCACGTCGATGTGGACGGCCACGGTCTCGTGGACGGCCTCGGCGAGCCGGCGAGCGGCGGCGAGCATCTGGTCGACGGTGCGCTGACCGACGCCGGGAATCTGCCGCAACCGATAGGGACCCGCGTCGAGGACGCTGCCCAGGGTGCGCAGCCCGCTCTTCTCGACGCTGCCCAGTCGCAGCCGCCCCTCGGTGACGTCCTGCAGCCGGCCGACGGGAATGGCGTCGAGCTCCCGCTTCACCGCCGCGTCGTGGAGCGGCTTCAGGGCGGCCCGTACCGCCTCCACCGCCCTTCCGTGGTCACCGACCACGGCCCGCGCCGCCTCGTACAGCCGCACTCCCCTCGCGACCGCGTCCCGCTCCCCACGCCCCACGTCTCCCGCCCCTCCTCGACCCTCCGCGCATCCTGCCATCGCGCGTTCCGGGCCTTCCCGGGTCACGGCGCGGGCCTGCGGAAAGACACCTGCGCCCGGCCCGCGGGCAGGCGGGCCGGGCGCAGGTGTCGCCATCGCGTCAGACGTTGAAGCGGAACTCCACCACGTCGCCGTCCTGCATGACGTACTCCTTGCCCTCCATGCGGGCCTTGCCGGCGGAGCGGGCCTCGGCTACCGAGCCGGTGGCCACCAGGTCCTCGAAGGAGATGACCTCGGCCTTGATGAAGCCCTTCTGGAAGTCGGTGTGGATCACACCGGCCGCCTCGGGGGCCGTCGCGCCCTTCTTGATGGTCCAGGCGCGGGACTCCTTCGGGCCCGCCGTCAGGTAGGTCTGCAGGCCCAGGGTGTCGAAGCCGACGCGGGCCAGGATCGCCAGGCCGGGCTCCTCGGCGCCGACGGACTGGAGGAGCTCCATGGCGTCCTCCTCGTCGAGCTCGGTGAGGTCCTGCTCCAGCTTGGCGTTGAGGAAGATCGCCTCGGCCGGGGCGACCAGGGCGCTCTGCTCCGCCTTGAAGGCGTCGTCGGTCAGCTCGTCCTCGTCGACGTTGAAGACGTAGAGGAAGGGCTTGGTGGTGAGGAGGTGGAGGTCGTGGAGGAGCTCCGCCTTCTCCGAGCCCTGGACGATGCCCTGCGAGAAGAGGGTGTCGCCCTTCTCCAGGATCGCCTGGGCGGCCTCGACCGCGGCGACCTTGGGCGCCGTGTCCTTCTTGATCCGCATCTCCTTCTGGAGGCGCGGCAGGACCTTCTCGATGGTCTGGAGGTCGGCGAGGATCAGCTCGGTGTTGATCGTCTCGATGTCGTCCTTCGGCGAGACCTTGCCGTCGACGTGCACGACGTTCTCGTCCTTGAAGGCGCGGATGACCTGGCAGATCGCGTCCGACTCGCGGATGTTCGCGAGGAACTTGTTGCCCAGGCCCTCGCCCTCGCTCGCGCCGCGCACGATGCCGGCGATGTCGACGAAGTCGACGGTGGCCGGAAGGACGCGCTGGGAGCCGAAGATCTCGGCCAGCTTGGTCAGGCGGGCGTCCGGGACGCCGACGACGCCGACGTTGGGCTCGATCGTGGCGAACGGGTAGTTGGCCGCCAGCACGTCGTTCTTGGTCAGGGCGTTGAACAGGGTCGACTTGCCGACGTTCGGCAGGCCGACGATTCCGATCGTGAGCGACACGGTGGCGACTTCCCTAGAGGAGTGGAGGTGGGGCGATCCCCCAGTTTACGGGGGCACAGGAGCGGCCCTTACGGCGCTCTTCGCGCCAAGGTCACCCAAAGGGCGTGTCCCGCACGTCGTTCCCGGCCCCTTCCGACCTACGTTGGTGGTGTGGAGCAGCACAGGACACGAAAGCCGCAGTCGAGGCGCCCCTCCGGGCGCCGCCCGGGGAGCCCCCTCACGCCGCCCGGCGCCCTCGTCGAGGGCGCCGCGGTCTATCGCGTCGCCGCCCGGCCGCGCCCCGCGCCGCCGATCGTCGTCGCGCTCCGCCGCCTGCCCAACCCACGGCTGACCGGCCTGGGCGCGGGCCTCTTCGCGTCGGCCGTGATGCTGGTGCTCGGCTTCCTCGACTGGCTGCTGCTCGACAGCTCGCCACTCGTCTTCGGCCTGCTGTTCCTGCCGGTCAGCGCCCTGACGGCGTTCTGGGTCCGGACCGCGGACCTGGTCACCGCCCCGATCAGCGTCCCGATCGCCTTCGCCGTCGGCGTCATCCCCATCTCGGGCGGTACGGGCGGGGTCGGCGGTCAGGCGATGGCCCTGGTGACGGCCCTCGCCGTGCACGCCGGCTGGCTGTACGGGGGCACCCTCGTCGCCGGCGTGATCGCGAGCGTCCGCAAGGTGCGGGACATGGGCCGGCGCCAGCGCGCCGCTGCCGCCGCCGGCCCCTCCGTACGCCCGGTACGCCGCCCGGCCCCCGAACGCGGTTAGCCGACGACGAACGCGAGGGGGCCGGAGCCGGAGCGGGGGCAGGGGTGTCCGGACGTGGCGGCGCCCGGAGCGAGCGAAGCGAAGCGGAGGTCGCAGTCCGGTCCAGGTCCGCGCTCATCCGCAGCGAGGTGACCACGATCCGCAGGTCC
>NZ_JBEZHM010000131.1:0-4338 GCF_040650575.1 Streptomyces sp. NPDC048659
CCTGGCCCGCGAGCTCGCCGCCGCCCGCGGCATCCGCACGGCCTCCGAGACGGCGCCCCTGATGGACCGGTCAAGGAGATCAGGCTCTGGTCGACGGAACGGTCCTTCCGGACCGGGGCCCACCGCTCTCAGCGGTAGATGAGCAGTTCCTGCTCCGTCGCGCCCGTCAGCTCGTAGCGGGTCCGTACCAGCGGGCGTCCCGAATAGATGCGGATCAAGGTCGCCGCGTCGCCGTGGAAGCGGGCGGGCGGCCGGCCCTCGATCTCGTTGCCGAGGTCCACCTCTCCGCCGCCCCGGTCCGCGAGCACCCCCACCAGCCGCGGGGTCTCCCGCTTGCGGCTGGTGACGGAGAGCAGCGGCAGGGCCAGTTCGAGGGCGTCCCCGCAGTAGGCGCCGGGCTCCCCGAACGCCTCCCGGACGTCCCCGGCGTGGACCCACTCGCCGAGCGCGACGGCGTCGAGCCTGCCGTCCTCCCGGTCGGCGATCACCGGACCGGCCTCGGTGAGCCCGCGCTCCAGCTCGTCGAGGATCCGGTCGAGCGCCCACTCCTCCCGCTCGGCCACGTCGCAGGCGTTGGCGTCGGGGAGGAACACCCCCTCCTCCAGGCGCCCTTCGACGATCCGGACCAGGGCCGCCCCGCAGTGCGCGAGCACCTGCCGGGCGGTCCAGCCCGGACAGGCCGTGCGGAGCTCGAAGGCTTCGGGGGGCGTCCGCCGCAGCAGCGGCATCAGCAGGTCCCGCTCGGTCTTCAGGAGGTGGTCCGGCAGCCAGGGGTCACGTCTGTCGTGCACGTCGGCGGGACACATCAGTAGCGGTAGTGATCGGGCTTGTACGGGCCCTCGACCGGAACGCCGATGTACGTGGCCTGCTCCGGGCGGAGGGTGGTGAGCCGGACGCCGAGGGCGTCCAGGTGAAGGCGCGCGACCTTCTCGTCCAGGTGCTTCGGCAGCGTGTAGACGCCGACGGGGTACTCGGCGGTCTTGGTGAAGAGCTCGATCTGGGCCAGGGTCTGGTCCGCGAAGGAGTTCGACATCACGAAGGAGGGGTGGCCCGTCGCGTTGCCCAGGTTGAGCAGCCGGCCCTCGGAGAGCACGATGACGACCTTGCCGTCCGGGAAGGTCCAGGTGTGGACCTGCGGCTTGACCTCGTCCTTGACGATGCCGGGGATCTGCGCGAGACCGGCCATGTCGATCTCGTTGTCGAAGTGGCCGATGTTGCCGACGATCGCCTGGTGCTTCATGCGGGCGATGTCGGACGCCATGATGATGTCCTTGTTGCCCGTGGTGGTGATGAAGATGTCGGCGGTCTCGACGACGTCCTCCAGGGTGGCGACCTGGTAGCCGTCCATCGCCGCCTGGAGCGCGCAGATCGGGTCGATCTCGGTGACGATGACCCGGGCGCCCTGGCCGCGCAGCGACTCCGCCGAGCCCTTGCCGACGTCGCCGTAGCCGAAGACGACCGCGGTCTTGCCGCCGATGAGGACGTCGGTGGCCCGGTTGATGCCGTCGATCAGGGAGTGCCGGCAGCCGTACTTGTTGTCGAACTTCGACTTGGTCACGGCGTCGTTCACGTTGATCGCGGGGAAGAGCAGCTCGCCCTCGCGGTGCATCTCGTAGAGGCGGTGGACACCGGTGGTGGTCTCCTCCGTCACGCCCCGGATCTCGGCGGCGATCGTCCCCCAGTCGAGCGGGCTGTTCTCCAGCAGGGCGCGGACGACGGCCAGCTCCTCGTTCGCGGCCTCCGGCAGCGCCCCGGTCTTGCGGTACTCCACCCCCTTGTGGACGAGCAGCGTGGCGTCGCCGCCGTCGTCCAGGATCATGTTGGGGCCGTCGGCGTCCGGCCAGGTCAGCGCCTGCTCGGTGCACCACCAGTACTCCTCCAGCGTCTCGCCCTTCCAGGCGAAGACCGGGATGCCGGCGGCGGCGATCGCGGCGGCGGCGTGGTCCTGGGTGGAGTAGATGTTGCAGGACACCCAGCGGACCTCGGCGCCCAGCGCGACGAGCGTCTCGATCAGCACGGCCGTCTGCACCGTCATGTGCAGGGAGCCGGTGATCCGGGCCCCGGCCAGCGGCTGCCGCTCGGCGTACTCGCGGCGGATCGCCATCAGGCCCGGCATCTCGTGCTCGGCCAGGGTGATCTCCTTGCGGCCGAACTCCGCGAGACCGATGTCGGCGACCTTGTAGTCGGAAAACACAGCACCGGTGGACTCAGACACGTGCGAGGCTCCTTGAGGCGTGGATCGAACGGTGGATTTCGAGGGCGGCGGTGCTCTTGTTGAGCGTGATGTAGTGCAGGCCGGGGGCGCCCTCGTCGAGCAGCCGCCGGCCCATCGCGGTGGCGTGCTCGACGCCGATCCGGTACGCGGCGGCCGGGTCGTCCTTCGCCGCCTCCAGGCGGTGCGCCAGGTCCTCGGGGAAGGCCGCGTCCGACAGCTCGGCGAAGCGGCGGATCTGGCGCACGTCGGTGGCGGGCATGATCTCCGGGATGATCGGGGTGTCGCAGCCGGCCGCCGCGACCCGGTCCCGCAGCCGCAGGTAGTCCTCCGGGTCGAAGAACATCTGGGTGATCGCGTAGTCGGCGCCCGCCCGGCACTTGGCGACGAAGTGCGCCAGGTCGCTGTCCGGGCCCGCCGAGCGCGGGTGGCCCTCCGGGAAGGCCGCTACGCCGATCCTGAACTCGCCCAGCGAGCGCACGAGTTCGACCAGCTCGTAGGCGTACGCGAAGCCGTCCGGGTGCGGGGTCCAGGCGCCGCGCGGATCGCCCGGCGGGTCGCCGCGCAGCACCAGCACGTCCCGCACCCCGGCGTCCGCGTAGGCGCCGATGATGGCCCGCAGCTCGGCCACCGAGTGCCCGACGGCCGTCAGGTGCGCGACCGGCCGCAGCGTCGTCTCGGTGACGATCCGCTTGGTGACCTCGATGGTCCGGTCGCGGGACGAGCCGCCCGCGCCGTACGTCACGGAGACGAAGTCCGGCGCGAGGGCCTCCACCCGCCGGATCGCGTCCCACAGGGTCTGCTCGCCCTTGTCGGTCTTCGGCGGGAAGAACTCGAAGGAGAAGGTCGGGGCGCCGGCGACCGGGCCCCCGGGATTCGGGTTCACAGGCGTCTGCCTCCCGCGTTGAAGTAGCTGGCCTCCGGGTGGTGCACGACGAAGGCGTCCGTGGACTGCTCGGGGTGCAGCTGGTACTCCTCCGAGAGCTCCACCCCGATCCGCTCGGGCCGCAGCAGCTCGGCGATCTTCGCCCGGTCCTCCAGGTCGGGGCAGGCGGGATAGCCCAGCGAGTAGCGGCAGCCCTGGTACTCGGTGCGCAGCATCCCCTCGATGCCGTCCGGGTCGGCGCCCCCGATGCCCCACTCGGCGCGCACCCGGCCGTGCCAGCACTCGGCCAGCGCCTCGGCCAACTGCACGGACAGGCCGTGGAGTTCGAGGTAGTCGCGGTAGGCGTCGGCGGCGAAGAGCTTCGCCGTCTCCTCCCCGATCCGGGAGCCGACGGTGACGATCTGGAGGGCGAGCACGTCCACCTCGCCGGAGTCCTCCGCGCGGAAGAAGTCGGCCAGGCAGAGGCGGCGGCCCCGCTGTTGGCGGGGGAAGGAGAAGCGGGTCCGCTCGCCTCCGTCCTCGTCCAGGACGATCAGGTCGTCGCCCTTGGACACACAGGGGAAGTAGCCGTACACGACGGCCGCTTCGAGGAGGTGGTCCGTCTGGAGCCGGTCCAGCCAGCCGCGCAGCCGCGGCCGGCCCTCCGACTCGATGGTCTCCGCGTCCTTGAGCCCCCACTGGCCCTTGAACAGGGCGCTCTCGTCCAGCCAGGAGGCGTACTCGGCGAGCTGGATGCCCTTGACCACCTTCGTCCCGAGGAACGGCGGCTCCGGTACGGGGTTGTCAAGGGCCACGTCGGACCGCCCGGCCGGCTCCGGCTCGCGCACCTGGAGGACGGGGGTCTCCCGCTTCGGCACCCGGCGCTGCTTCAGCTCCGGCAGGCTCGCGCCCGGCACGCCCCGCTTGACCGCCATCAGGGCGTCCATCAGGCGCAGGCCCTCGAAGGCGTCGCGGGCGTAGCGCACCTCGCCCCGGTACAGCTCGTGCAGGTCCTGCTCGACGTACGCCCGGGTGAGGGCGGCTCCGCCGAGGATCACGGGGAAGCGCTCGGCCAGCCCGCGGCCGTTCAGCTCCTCCAGGTTCTCCTTCATGATCACCGTGGACTTGACCAGGAGGCCCGACATGCCGATCACGTCGGCCCGGCTCTCCTCGGCCGCCTCCAGGATCGCGGAGACCGGCTGCTTGATGCCGATGTTGACGACGTTGTAGCCGTTGTTGGACAGGATGATGTCGACGAGGT
>NZ_JBEZHM010000132.1:0-4261 GCF_040650575.1 Streptomyces sp. NPDC048659
ACGGCGGAGTACTTCGTCCCGACCGTCAGGCTGACGGTCTTGCCCGCGCCGACCTTGCCCCGGGTGACACCGGTGCCGTCCCGGGTGTCCATGAGGCGCTTGGGCTGCATGCCGGTGAAGACGGAGCCGGTGTCCTTCTTGAAGTAGCCGGCGACGTCGGCGAGGAGGTCGACGGTGCCGGCGCGGTTGTAGAAGGTGACCTTGCCGTCCTTGACGGGGACGACGACCAGGTTCGGGACGGTCTGGCCCGCGACGAAGTTGAGGTTCGACGCGGCCGTGCGGGGCGTTCCGTACGGGTAGACCGAGATGAAGCCGGCCGCGGTCGGGTTGGTCGCGGTCACGTTGAGGACGACGGCGGTCGCGTCCGGTTCGGTGACGGGCAGGGTGACGGTGCCGTTCGCGTCGACCTTGGCCTTGGCGACGCCGGTGCCGTTGCGGGTGTCCATGAGCCGCTTCGGCGTGACGGGCTGGTAGTGCGAACCGGCCGTGCCCTCGGTGTAGTAGCCCGCGACGTCGGCGAGCAGGTCGACCGAGCCGGAGCGATTGTAGAACTCGATGCTGCCGTCGACGACGGGCACTGTGACGAGGTTGGCGCTGGTCTGGCCCGCCTTGAAGTTGAGGTTCGAGGCGGAGGTGCGCTGGCTGCCCGACGGGTAGACGGAGACGAAGCTGCCGGCCGTCGCGTTGGTCGCGGTCACGTTCAGGACCACCGCTGTCACGCCCGTGGCCGGGACTCCGGCGGTGCCCGTGACCTTGAGAGAGGCGGCCCAGTCGGCGTTGACCTTGCCCTTGGGGACGCCGAGGCCGGAGCGGGTGTCCATGACGCGGGTCGGGGCGATGGGGGTGTAGGTGCCGGGGAGGGTGGTGAGGCCGACGTCGAACGACTCGACCTCGCCGAAGGTGCTGAGAGTGGCGCCCACGCCGTTGGCGGGCCGCGCGGTCAGGAAGTACGTGTAGAAGCCGTTCTCGACGCCGCGGCCGAGTTCGTCACGGCTGTCCCAGTCGATCGCGACGCCGGCGCCGTTCCCGCTGGCGCCGCGGTAGGTGCGGACGGTCTTGCCGGACCTGTTCTTGATCTCGACGCTCCAGGCGCCGACGGCCCGGGACGTGCGCCAGCGGAGTTCGCTGGTGCCGCCGGAGATCATCCGCAGGCTGTCGTCGAGCAGGGCGAACGGCTGGGCGGCGACGGGGACGCGCTTGACGTGGATGTTCTTCTCGGCGTCGACGAAGGCGACGTTCGCGCCGAACTTGTCCACGGTCCAGGCGGTCCCGCGCCCCTCATCATCCGCCCAGGCGGGGACGGTGGCGAAGTCCGTGGTCACGCCGGTGGTGGCGTTCGTCAGCAGCAGCTTGTGGGCGGTGCGGTCGTGGCGGACGACGAAGCCGTCGCCGAGCAGCGATTCGCCCACCGGGACGGCGACGTTCTTCTTGAGCGTCCGGTCGTAGACCCCGGCCTTCGCCTCGGCCGCGCAGGCCCAGTACAGCCACCGGCCGACGGCCTGCAGCTCGGAGGGCACGCAAGCGGAGCCCAGGTTCAGCGCCGGGGAGGTAGTGCCCGTCTTCATGTCGTAGGCGTTGACCGTGCCCTTGGCCGGTGCGGGCTTCCACACCTGACTGCCCCACAGCGCAGCGGCGGAATTGACGAGGGTGAGCCGGACCTCGTTCTTGTGCATGCTGTCGATGTCGAGATCGGCAGCGTAGGTCGTGTCACCGCTCTTCACCAGGACGTAGCGGCCGGCGCCGTCCACGACGGTTCCGGACCCGGGCAGCGCGGTGTAGCGGTAGGAGGAGTCGTCCGTGGGCGCCTGGACCGAGTTCGCGGTGCCGTAGGCCGAGTTCCCGTCGCCGAGGGACCGCAGCCCGTTCGGGGCGGTGAAGGGCCGGAAACGCAGTCGGGGCGCGGTGGCGGAGGGCGTGCCGGTCGAGCTCGTGTCAACGTCGAAGAGAGCGGGCTGCCTGCCCCAGGTCGAGTTGGCCAGGTAACTGAGCCGGCCGCCGCCCAGGGCGAGGCCGCTGTACACCGCGGGGTGCGCGGGGATCTTGCGCGCGATGGCCGCCCGGAGGGAACCGTCCTCGGCGGCGGTGATGCGCTGGATCGCCCAGTCGGCGGGGCTGGAGCCGCCCACGGCGAGCACGCTGCCGTCCGTCCCGGCTACGAGGCTGGTCGTCGCGGCCGGCAGGAGGTCCGTCACGGCCCCGCCGCCGAGGGGCATCGACCCGAGCTTCTGCCGGAGCACCCCCTGATCATCGTAGGACGGGGCGGACTGGACGAACAGGGCGTGAGTGCCGACCACGGCGAACTCGATGCCGGGGGAGCCGTTGACATAAGGGGCGACCGTCTTCACCGGCGTGGCCGAGGCATCCGAGCGGGGCACCGTGTACAGGGTGGTGCCTGTCCAGCCCAGGACCTGGTCCGTGCCGAGCCGCAGGGAGCGCAGCTGGTCGAACGCCTCCGGAAGCCGGGTGAGCGTCGCCGACGCGTAGTCGAGCAGGAAGCGGGCGGGCCCGGTGGAGAAACGGATGACCGCGCCCCGGCGGTCCCGCTTGAGGAAAGACGCCGTCCCGGCGCCATCGGGGAGACCGGTCACCGGGGTATCGGTGGTAGTACCGCCCACGGAGCGCACCAGGGTGAGCCCGGTGGTCGTGCCGTCCTGGACGGTGCTGGTGACGATGGAGTCGTCCGAGTAGAGGCCGAACCAGCTCCCGTTCGTGGGGATGGGGATCGGGGTCTTGGCCTGGCTGGCGATGTCGACCACGGTGACGGCGCCGAAGGCGGTGGTGACGTAGAGGCCGGAGTGACCGCTCTGCGCCGTGGCGGGCAGCGTGGTCGTCTCCCCGGTGGCCGAGTCCGTCCACAGCACGTCGGTCGTGCCGCCCTGCTGGTAGGCGTAGCCGGTGTCTCCCGCCTGGTACACGCTCGCCCCGCGCGGCGGGAAGGAACCCGGGTCGGGAACGACGACCTCGTCGGAGGCAGGGGAAGTGTCGGCGGCCACGGCGGCAGGGGCGGTCGCTGCGGCCAGGCCGGCCGTGATGCCAAGGGCGGTCGCGGCGGCAAGCGTTCCGCGCATGCGAACGCGGGCGCGGGTGAGTGCGGTCAAGAGAGGTCCCCTCCGAAGTCCTGATCAGACAGAGGACGGGTGGCCTTCGCTCGCGCGTTCTCCGCGCGGCCCCCTCGGGCACTTCCCATCCGAAAACGTGATCGTAACAGGGGCTCCACCTGCACCGGAAGAGATTTCGAACGAGTTCAGATGACCTGGGTCGCGCCCCATGTCGGCGGCGTCCTCGCCTGAGGTTCGTGCGCGGTCGCCTCCGGCGTGGTCTCGGCGGCCGGTTCCTCCCCGGCCGTGCCGCCGGGCCGTGCCGCCGACCTGCTCCTGCGTCTCGACCGCGTCGGCAGCCAGTGCTACACCCTGGCTGCCCGGAGCGGGTAGGCGCTCTACACAGTTCGTAACCACCTCTCATGAAGAGCGCCAAGATCAACCTCGCCCACGACACAAGCGGCCGGTCCACCTCCGCCTGGGCCTACCCGCCGCCACCGGGGAAGAGCCGGACCGGGCCGCGGCCCGTCAGGAGGTCTGCGTGTCGTGCCTCCTCCTACGGAAGGGCCCCGCGCCGTGCGAAGTACGCGGGGCTGCCCTCGTGCCCACCCGTCCTGGGGGTGTCCCGTGACCGTACGACGCGGCCGGCCTTCCGGCGCCTGAGGGCGGGCCGTACGGGGTACGGCGACGTGCGCTCGTGACCGTCAGAACGCCGGGCCTGGCGGGCCAGACCCCGTGGTCGGCCTCGTACGTCGGGCACAGCGACGGGCAGGCATCTCTAGTGCCCGGACCATCGTCGCCTCAACCCAGTGCTACGGCGTACTTCTGCCGCCTGGGTCCTCTCCGCCGCAAGGCCGTGGAGTGCGGTGGCGAGGTTGTTGCGGCTGGTGAGGGTGTCGGGGTGGTCGGGGCCCAGGACCCGGACGTGGGCGTCGAGGACCTGCTGGTGAAGGTCCGCCGCCTCCTGCACCCGCCCAAGGTCATGGAGCGCGGTGGCCAGGTTGTTGCGGCTGGTGAGGGTGTCGGGGTGGTCGGGGCCCAGGACCCGGACGCGAGCGTCGAAGACCTGCTGTTGAAGGTCCGCCGCCTCCTGCACCCGCCCAAGGTGACGGAGCGCGGCGGCGAGGCTGTTGCGGCTGGTGAGGGTGTCGGGGTGGTCGGGGCCCAGGACCCGGACGCGAGCGTCGAAGACCTGCTGTTGAAGGTCCGCCGCCTCCTGCACC
>NZ_JBEZHM010000133.1:0-4068 GCF_040650575.1 Streptomyces sp. NPDC048659
GGCATCGCGGAGGCGGTGGAGCGGCAGACCACCGCGATGCGGGAGCTGTCCCGCACCCCGGCAAGCCGGGGCATAGAGCGCGAATTGCGCAAGCGCAATTCGGATTCCCCCGCAAGCGGGGGAATGGAATTCCGCAAGCGGAATTCAAAGGGCAGGGCAATTCGCGCAAGCGCGAATTGTGGGCACCCGCGCAAGCGCGGGTGCCTGGGCTGGCAGTAAGGGGAGGTGCATCACGCGCGGGGCTGTGTAGGGCTTGGGATTCCCAGCCACCACCCCCGCAACGGAGGTGGTGAACCATCCGTCTGACGGGGTGCCGGCCCCACCGCAGTGACGGGTTCCGCTGCGCTCCACCCGAACCCCTCCCCCATTCTCGAAACCGGCCGCTCACGTTCATCAATACCCCGCCAGCATACAGGACAACCGGCCGCCTGTGGGTGAGAATGAGTCATGTATCACCCTGGGGGGCGAAGTTGGCGCGTGAGTGATGCATCACGGGTCGCCGCTGTGTAGAGTCTGGGATCAGAAACCACCACCCCAGCGCCGCGCACCTCGCGCCGGGATTCCCTTTCTGATTACGCGCCGCTTTCCGCGAAAAGGAGAACACGGGGCATGGCCGTGAAACTGCGTGACCACCAGATCGAGGCCGTTGCCGCCATTGTGCGCGGCTTCGATATTCCGCCGGGCGGTATTCCCTGGAATGGCCTTCGCGGGCAGGTGCACGCCGCGTGTGGCACGGGGAAGACGATTATTGCCGCCGCGTCGGCAAAGCGGATTGTGCCCCAGGGGCGCATTCTCGTGCTGGTGCCGACGCTGGACCTCCTGGCGCAGACGGTGAAGGCGTGGCACGACGCCGGGCACAAGGGGCCGGCGGTTGCCGTGTGCTCGCTCCAAGACGACCCGGAGCTGTGGAGCATGAAGGTCCGCTCCACCACCAACCCCGTGCAACTGGCGCTGTGGCACAGCACGGGGCCCGTGACCATCTACGCCACCTACGCGTCGCTGGGCGTCCTGGCGGAGGCGTTCGAGGGCGTCTACGGCCAGCAGCTCGCCCCGGTGGACCTGGCCGTGGTCGATGAGGCCCACCGGACTTCCGGGTCGATGGGTAAGGCGTGGGCGGACATCCACGACCAGACCGTCATCCCGGCGCACCGCCGGCTGTACCTGACGGCCACGCCGCGGATCTGGGAGGAGCGGCTGAACCGCGAGGTCGCGGAGGGGGTGCGCGACCCGCTGCCGCGCGAGATGGCGGCCTCCATGGACGACGAGAAGGTCTTCGGCCCGGTCCTGTTCAAGCTCACCTTGGCGTCGGCCGTGTCGCGCGGCCTGCTGGCCCGCTACCAGATCATCGTCCTGGAGCTCCAGGACCCGGTCGTCACGCCCGAGCGGCTGATGGGCGAGGAGCGGCACAGCGAGAAGGTCCGCGGGGAGCGCCTGGGGGCGCTCCAGGCGGCGCTGTTGCACACGATGCAGGAGCACAACCTGTCGACGTGCATTACCTTCCACCACCGGACGATAGAGGCACAGGCGTACGCGGAGGGCCTTCAGCGGGTGGCGGCCAAGCTGCACGCCGACCAGCCGGAGAAGTACCCCGCCCGGATCTGGGCGGACTGGCTGTGCGGTGAGCACGTCCCCGAGCGCCGGCGGGGCGTCCTGGGCGGCTTCGGGTCCACCGCGCTGCGGGCCGTGCTCTCGAACTGCCGCGTCCTGGGCGAGGGCGTCGACATCCGCGCGGTCGACTCGGTGGCCCTGCTGGACCCCAAGGGGGCGCCGCACGACATCATCCAGGCCATCGGTCGGGCGCTCAGGCAGAAGCCTGGACAGGGAAAGGTCGCCTCTCTGATCGTGCCGGTATTTCTCCAGCCCGGAGAAAAGCCGGAAGACATGTTCACCTCCGGGTCGTATCGGCCTTTGGTGAAGGTTCTCGAAGGTCTGCGCGCTCACGACGAAGAGGCAATTGAGCTGCTGGCTATTCCGCAGGAGCCGCAGAAGGACGTGGCGCAGCCGTCCGAGTACATCGGTCCGCCGCCCGAGGAAGGAGAGGACGAATCCCGTCTGCTGCTGCGTTTTGCGGCTCCGCGTGACCCGGTGATGGTCGCGGACTGGGTCAGCTTCAACGTGATCGACACGGAGAAGCAGGACTGGGCGCGCGGCTGGGCATCGCTGAAGAAGTTCACCGAGCGTGAGCTTCACGCCCGGGTTCCGTACGGGCACAAGGAGGGTGCGTACCCCCTTGGGCAGTGGATCGCGGAGCAGCGACGGGCGTACGGAGCGGGGCAGATGAGCGGCCTGCGCGCCCAGCGTCTGGAGAAGCTCGGCATGGTCTGGAGCCTCGCGAATGAGCGGTTCCAGGAGAACCTGGAGGCCGCCAAGGCGTACTACGACCAGCACTGGACGCTGTGCGCGCCCCGGTCCGCGACCATGCTGGACCGGCCGGTGGGGCAGTGGCTGTCCAACCTCCGGCGCCCTGGTGCCCTGGAGGGCCACCTCGAGTGGGAGACGGCGCTCAAGGACGTCGACGAGGACTGGAATCCCGAGTGGCTGGCGGAGTGGCAGCGGCACTTCGCCGCGCTGCGCGAGCTGGTGGCCGACGAGGAGGGCCAGGCCGACGTCGTGCCCGGCTTCACGGTCCACGGCATGGACATCGGGAAGTGGCTGGCCCGGCAGCGCAAGCCCGAGGTGTGGGAGGCCCTGCACGACGGGCAGCGCGAGCGCCTGGAGCGGCTCGGCATCACGCCGCTTGCCCCGGCCCCGGAGCCGGAGATCGAGGCGTCCGCGAAGCCGTCCACGACGCCGCTGAGCGCCTTCGAGAAGGGCGTTGCGGCCCTGGCGCAGTACAAGGCCAGGGAAGGCTCTGTGAAGGTCCCCAGGGCCCACGTAGAGCGGCTGGAGGACGGGTCGGAGGTGAAGCTCGGGGTGTTCCTGTCCAACAGCAAGAGCCGCCGGGCCAAGCTGACCGCCGACAAGCTCGCCGCGCTGGCCGGCCTCGGGCTGGAGTGGGCGGTGGCTTGACGCGGCCGGAAGGGACCCCGAGCGCACCTACGCGCCCGGGGTCCCTTGCTGTCGACGAATGTCGCTGTCGCCGACCGAGCTGTCGCCGGTAGGTTCCGCATCATGGTCTACGCGTTCGGCCCTAACGAGCAGTGCCTCCGGCGCTGCCAGGCGATAGTTCCGGTGATGCTGCGTACGGCGGAGAGCGTCACCAGCCACGGTGTGCGGGTGCTCTCGGAGCACCAAGAGGTCGTCTATCCCCTCATGGGCTGGTGGCAGTTCACCAACCGCACCGCACAGGCCTTGGTCTCTCTGTACGACCAGGGGTACACCGTGGAGGCGGCGCCTTTGATGCGGAACCTCCTGGGGCACGCCTACGCAATGAACTGGCTGGCGGACAACGGCCTGCCGGCGGTTCGCGCACTCTCGGACTACTGGGCCGATCACCATCGGAAGCTCGCCGCGAACATCAACGCGACCTGGAACCTCCCCAAGCCCGTCACCGTGACCGAGGCGGAGCCGCTCGCCTTCGCCGACGCGGAGGAAGAGCGCATCCACAAGAAGCTGTTCGGCGAGCTGAAGAACTTCGACACCCTGGTCACGGCGTACGGGACGGCCGAGGTGTACCCGGTCTACAGGCACCAGTCCGCCTATTCTCACACCACCGGCGCGACCGCCGACGCGTTTCTGATCATCGACGACGGCGTGCTGAAGTTCTCCTCCACGCCCACGGGCGGCGCGGCGGATGTGACAGCGGACCGGCTCTGGATTCCCGTAGCCCTGCTGCAAGCGGCTGCGGCAATCAGCCCGCTGCTGACCGGCAACCCCATGAAGTCCACGATCGACAAGGCGGTGGGAGACCTCGGTCTGCCGCCGAGCCTGCTGAATCTGAAGCGCGCCCGGCCGCTATAGGCAGGTCCCGTCCTCAAGAACCCGGCACGTCACTGGTCCTGGTAATCCGCTTCCAGCACGCAAGCTCCGTGTCGGAGAACCTCGCGCCGTTCGGCGCCCGCCTGCGCGCCGCCATGGACGAGCGCGGCCCGCTGTGCGTCGGCATCGACCCGCACGCCGCCCTGCTGA
>NZ_JBEZHM010000134.1:0-3864 GCF_040650575.1 Streptomyces sp. NPDC048659
GCGAGCGGCACGCCGAGGAGCAGGGAGAGGCCGAGGGTTTCCGGATCCGGGCCTTCTGGCTACTGAGTAGCGGGGACAGGATTTGAACCTGCGACCTCTGGGTTATGAGCCCAGCGAGCTACCGAGCTGCTCCACCCCGCGTCGGTGAATATGACTCTACGGCATGGGTGGCGGAAACCGAAATCCGTTTCCTCAGCAGCCGCAGTCGTCCGAGTCGACGGGCACGGTCAGCGGGTCGGCGTCCTTCTTCGCGCCGCCCTCCCAGGTCTCGTACGCGAAGCCCTCGCGCACCCAGTACTCGAAGCCGCCCAGCATCTCCTTCACCTGGAAGCCCAGCTGGGCGAGGGCGAGCGCGGCACGGGTGGCGCCGTTGCAGCCGGGGCCCCAGCAGTACGTGACGACCGGGACGGACTTGTCCAGGAGCTGCTCGGCCTGCTCGGCGATGAGCGCGGTCGGCAGGTGCACGGCGCCGGGCACGTGCCCCTGGTCCCAGGAGGCGGTGGAGCGCGAGTCCAGCACCACGAAACCGGGGTCGCCGCCGGCGGCGAGGGAGGAGGCCACGTCCGAGACGTCGGCGTGGAAAGCGAGGCTCGCGGAGAAGTAGGCGGCCGCGGCGGCGGGGCTCGCCGGCGGGGTGCGGAGGACTGCGTTCGGGGTGCTGACCTGCGTCGATGTCGTCGTCATGGCCATAAATCTAGAGAAGCCGATCACCACTCTGAAGAGACGATCCACGGCGCCGGCCGCCTCTCCCCGGGGATTCCCGCCCGTTCGCACCCCCCGGGCGGGAATCTCACACCCGGGCCCCGCGCCCCGCCGTCCACCGCCCCTACCAGCACGTTTGCGGCCCGTTTCCCCGGCCCCACGTCGCCGTACGCCGATCGGGGGAATCCCCCGCGGTCCTTCACTCCTTCGAGTGTCCGCCGAGCCCTCCCCGCGTCCGCCGTCTGGAACGTTGGCCCGATGCCGCGCTTCCGCGGTGACGGACACAGACCAGTACTGGGGAGAACCGTGTACGAGTGGCTGAAGGAAACGCTGGTGAACCGGCTCATGCTGCCGGAGGGCGCGGTGACCGCCGACGCGTCGCCGGAGACCGTGGGCCTGGACTCCCTGGCCGTGACGGAGCTGGCCATGATCGCGCAGGAGCAGTGGGCCGTCGTGGTCGACGAGGACGAGATCGCCGCGTGCGCCACGATCGGTGACGTGGCCGCGCTGATCGAACGGCGCCGACAGCAGCCCGCCGCCCGATGACGGCCGGACGCGGCACCGCCGCCCCTGTGCCGGTGCTGTGCGGCCTGGGCTCGTACCTGCCGCCCACGCGCGTGCCGAACGAGGACGTCGCGCGCGTGCTGGGGGTCACCGACGACTGGATCCACCAGCGCACGGGAATCCGCGCCAGGCGCCGCGCGGACCCGGGGACGGCGACGGTCGAGATGGCCGTGGAGGCGGGAGCGCGGGCCCTGAAGTCGCAGGGGCACGGTCAGGTCGACGCCGTACTACTGGCCACGACGACACCCGACCGGGTGACGCCCTCGTGCGCTCCCGAGGTCGCCTCCCGCCTCGGACTGACCGGCGTCGCCGCGCTCGACCTCAACGCCGCCTGCTCGGGTTTCGTGTACGCGCTGTCGGTGGCGGCGGGCTACATCGCCACCGGAACGGCGGAGCGGGTGCTCGTGATCGGCGCGGAGACGCTGTCCGCCGTCACCAACCCCGAGGACCGGAACACGGCCCTGGTCTTCGGTGACGGAGCGGGGGCGGCCGTCCTGCGCGCGGGCCACCCCGACGAGCCGGGGGCCTTCGGGCCCTTCGTGCTGGGCAGTGACGGCACCGGCGTGGACCTGGTGGGCACCCCGCTGGGCGGGTCCCGGACCCGGTACGCCTACCCCGACGGCCAGTCGGCTCCGTACCTCCGCATGGACGGCCGCCAGGTGTTCCGGAACGCGGTCGAGCGCATGGGCGGGGCGATCCGCCACGCCGCGGACAAGGCCGGCTGGGATCTGCCGAGCGTCGACCGCATCGCCACGCACCAGGCGAACGCCCGTATCTCCCAGGCCCTGGCGACCAGTCTCGCCGTTCCGCAGGAACGATGGCTCACGAACATCGAGCACGTCGGCAACACCTCCGCGGCATCGGTGCCGCTGCTGCTCGACCACTCGGTCGGGAACGGTTCCCTCACCCCGGGCGCCCGCCTCGTGATCGCCGCCTTCGGCGCCGGTCTGACCTGGGGCGCCACCACCGTCGTGTGGCCCGAGACGGCACCGGGCGAGTGAGGAAGAACAGGATGCCGCCCGCGGACACCGCCTACCCCGCGCTCGATCTGACGATCCGTGGCATGGACGAGTCCGTCCACTACCTGCACATCGGCGCGGTCATGGAGTTCCAGGGCCCACGCCCCGACACCACCGCGGTGCTGGACCACGTCCGGAGGCGCCTCCCGTCGCTGCCGGTCCTGTCGGACTGCGCCGGGCACCTCGCCGACCACGTGGGCGAACTCCGGGTCCCCGGCTGCCGGTCCGGGCAGTGGACCCGGGCGTACGACGCCCTGGTCAACGCCCCGGCCCTCGGGTGCGCGCAACGCCCTTGGGAGGTGCGGCTGGTGGGCGGCGCGGACGGGGACGGATACCTGCTGTGCTACCGCGCCCACCACGCGCTGCACGACGGCGTCAGCCTCATGCGGCTGATCCGCCTGCTGTTCGCCCTGACCGACCCGGCCGCGACGGCGGCACGGCAGCCAGAACGCCACAAGGAGCGCCCCGGCGCGGGCACCCGCCTCCGTGGCCGCCTGCGCGTGGCGGCGGCCACCGCCCGGCTGCTGGCGGCCCGGCCACCGCGACGCCCGCTGCTGGCCGGGGCGCCCGACAACCGGCGGGTGGTGACCACGGCCGTGGTACCCGTCGGACGCCTCCGCGCGGCGGCCCGGGCGCTGGACTGCTCCGTCCTCGACCTCCATCTCGCCGCGCTGAGCCGGGTCGCCGAAGCGGCCGACCCCACGGGCTGGACGACGGAACGGGGGCGGAGCCGCGGCGTCGTCGTGCCCGTCTCCCTGGACCAGGTCGGCGTCACCCCGTACGCCGGAAACCGCTTCGCGCTCGCCCTGGTCGGCCTTCCCTGGAAGACACGGGACCTCGCCGAGCGCGCCAGGATCCTCTCGGGCCGTACGGGCGGACTCGGCGACCCAGGGGTCCGCTGGGCCATGGGGAAGGCCATGGAGCGGCTCGGCCCCGCCGGCGTCCAGGCCCTCTCCGGGCGGATGTTCGCCCGCGCGGGTCTGCAGTCCACCGTCCTGGGATTCACCGCCGACGTCGGTTTCGCCGGCCTGCGCGCCCGCCGGTTCACCAACCTGCACTGCCTCCCGGCACCCTTCCCGTACCAGCCGGCGCTCACCCTGTGGCGGCAGGAGGCCGTCTGCTCGTTCACCGCGGACACCGCGCTGCCCGCCGCCGAGAAGCTGGCCGACCTGTGGCTGCGCGCGATCGACGAGCTGGCCCCGGCCGTGGACGCCTCGTGAGGTTCCGGCCGCCGCACCTCACCTATCGCGCCGCGCGGGCCGTCATGCGGCTGATCGGCCGCGTCCACTGCCCCACCACGGTCACCGGCCTGGAGCACCTCCCTGTGTCCGGCCCCGTCCTCCTGGCCGGGAACCACCTGGCCGCCTGCGACACGTTCTTCCTCTACGCCGCGGTGCCCCGCCGGGTCGTCATCCTCGGCAAGAAGGAGTACTTCACCGGCCCCGGCCTCAAGGGGCGGCTCATGGCGCGCTACTACCGCGCCCTCGGCGTCGTGCCGGTCGACCGGCACGGCGGGCCGTCGGCAAGCTCACGACCTACGTCTTTACCTATGGCAACCGGCCCACCGGCTGCCATGGTC
>NZ_JBEZHM010000135.1:0-3720 GCF_040650575.1 Streptomyces sp. NPDC048659
GGAGGCGTGCCGCACCGCGTCCGCGAATGCCGAGGCCCGGCACGGAGGGATCTTCCGGGCCGTCGCCGACAGCCCCCTGACCAAGCCCGCCGAGCCCGGCCTGGCCCGGCCTGCCAGCGCTTACGTTTCCGTTTCCGCTCAGGCGGCCACGGGTGTCGGCTCGTGGCTCGCGTAGGGCTTCGTGATGATCTCCATCCCGTGCCCGGCCGGATCCAGGAAGTAGACGCCGCGGCCACCGTGGTGGTGGTTGATTTCGCCCGGCTGCTTCATGTGGGGATCCGCGTAGTACGTGATCCCGGTATCTGCGATGTACGAGAGGGCCGCGTCGAACTCCTCGTCCGAGACGAGGAACGCGTAGTGCTGCATGACGATGGACTCCGCCGGGATGGCGGCGAAGTCCAGGGTGACGCCGTTTCCGGTGGCCACGGGGATGAACGGGCCCCATTCGGTCCCGACCTCAAGGCCCAGGACGCGCGCCAGGAATTCGGCGGACTCCCGGTTGTCCCGGGCGTGGATGATGATGTGGTTCAAGTCGACTGACATGTGTGGAATGCCTCCGCAAGGCAATCTCACGGGCACCTCCATGCCTCACCCGGTCGGTGACCGACACGCGATGCCGTGCCCGCGATCTTAGGTCAGCGTCATGCGGGACGTCGAGAGTTGTTGCCGAGTGGCCGACCGGCCGGCCGACCGGCGCCTCCCCGCCGTTCGAACGTCTGGACCGCGCGGCGCGGACGGGAAACGTCCGCCGTCTGCCGCGCCCGCAGGGGCATCGCCGCCGACCGCGGCCGCCGCTCCTGGTCGTGTCACGCCACATCTCGGTCGGAAGTCGCGTACCGACGCGCGAAATCGATCATCTGGAGAAAACTTCGGTCGCTCGGGGGATAACTCGGGGCCGGGATCGTCGGGTGGGGCGAAGGCGCGTGATGCGCCCCCAGTCACAGGCCCAATCACAGCCTCACTCGCACCCCCAGTTACTCAAGATGGAGATCAAGTCCATGACGTCGTGCTTGGCTTTGCCCGAGCTCGCCGCGGTCGCGGCGGCAGCGGTGCAGACCGTGGCCGCCGTGGTCCAGATGTGGTGGGACCGCCGGTCGTACCGGGCCGGGACCACTTTGGAGCCCGGGGCCGCCGAGGCCGAACCCGAACCCACCAAACCCCTGCCCGCGTCCGTAGCCTCCCCGACGGTGGCGGCGGGGGTCGGCGTGCACATCACCGTCCTCCCCGGCGCACGGGTGGAGATCGCGGTCTCCGCGCCCGCCTCCGCCGGTGCGGGGCCGCTGGGTTCGGTCAAGGAGAACAGCCCGTGGTAGGAGGCGGTTTGACCGTGCGGCCTTCGCTCAGCGAGGTGGAGCAGCGCCTGCTGGACTGCTACACGATGTACATGGCCACCGAGCCACAGATCCTGTTCAAGATGTACGGGCCGCTGCTGTCGCGGGAGTCGTGCGAGGACATCGCGCAGGAGGCGTACGACAAGGTGGCGGACAAGGCCGCCGCCGGCGAGCTGCAGTCGGTGCAGACGCTGCCCGGATACCTGAGGACCGCCTCGCGGAACCTCGCCAAGGACGCCCTGCGCGCGTTGCGGCGGGATCCGGTCCGCTACGACAGCGAGCTCGTCGCCCAGGTCCCGCCGCCGCCCCGGGTGTCGTCCGAGGACGCCGAGCTCCTGGAGCGGGTCGTCATCGTCATCGACGCGTTGCCCCGCACCCGGCGCCGCAAGGTCGCCCAACTGCAGAGCCAGGGACTGGAGGACGCCGACATCGCCGCCGCGCTCGGCATAGACAGGCACCGGCTGCACAAGGACCGCTCACGCGTCGTCGACGAGCTGCGCGGCAAGCTGGGCAAGAACATCAGAGACGGCCATCGCAAGCAGACACGACGCGTAGAGAAGAAGGACGGGTGACGGCGGTGCGCCGCTTCAGCGAGGACAACGGCGCCGGCAGCAGCCCCGCGCCCGAATCTGCTGGCGGGCTGCTGGCCCTCCGCAGGCAGTTGCAGGGGCCGCCGGACTTCTGGGACCGGCCCGACGGGGACTTCGGCCCCCTGGACCGCATCTCCCCCTACACGGTCGAGGCCCGCCGGAAGGCGAACACCTTCTACCGCCTCGGATCGAAGGCGTTGCTACGGGATGACCTCGCCCCCGCGGTCGACTGGCTGAGCGTCGCCGCGGCCGCCGGCCACCCCGGCGCGCTGTTCCGCCTCGCGGTGATCACCCTGCGCCAGGGCGAGGACTGGACGCCGGACGCGCGGCTCCTCCTCTCCCAGGCGGCCCAGCACGGGCACGAGGACGCCCGCCGCCTCCTACGCGCACCGGACGCCGCGAGCCCGGCGGGGGAGGGTGCGAGGCCGCAGGACGAGACTTTCTTCGAGGAGGTCCACGAGCTTCTCTCCGCCTTCGCCCCCGGTTCCGCGCCTTCCTCTGCCCCTGCCGAGGACGGCGTGTCCTCCGAATCCCGACAAGTCGCCGATGAGTCAGATCAGTCGCCCATGCGGGAGAACGCGACGGCGACGGCGACGGCGATGGCGGATACGGAGACGGATACGGATACGGGAACGACGACGGGAACAACAGGCGCGGGAGCCCCCGAGCCCGGGACGGGCGTATCCGACCTGGTCCTGGTCTCCGCGCCCGTACTGCCGACCATCCCGAGCCCGTCCCCGCGCCCCACCGACGACCCCGCCGCCCCCAGGGCCCAGCTGCACTCCGTTCCCGCCGGCCTGTCGCTGGCCCTGCCCGACCTGCGGGAGGAGCCCGCCCGCCCGCACGGTCTGATCCTGCCGAGCGGGTCGCCCTGGTGGTCGGCCAACGCCCTGCGACCCGCCACGCTCAACCAGCTCGCCAGGCCCGCGTCGCCGCCCGCCGCCGTGCCGGAGAGGTGGCAGATCACCCGGCGGGCGCGTGACCTGCTCCAGCTGATCGGGCCGGACGGCATCGACACGCGCACTCTCGCCCGGCGCACCGGGGCGGCGCTGAGCTTCGTCGTCCAGATGCTCCACTGGCTGCGTGAGCAGCGGTTCCTGGAGTCCCGCGACGGCATCCACTACCCCGGCGAGCTCATGACGAGCCTCACCCGGGGCTCCCTGCTGACCGAGACCCTCGCCGAGCTGCGCGACGAGCTCGGGGCCGCCGTCTACATCAGCTCCTACACCGACGGCGAGATCGTCATCCAGGAGGCGTCCTCCAGCGACACCGCACCCGCCGTCAACGAGCAGACGCCGTTCGGGCTGAGCGCCCACGCGAATGCCGTCGGCAAGAGCCTGCTGGCCCAGCAGAACTTCGCCTCGCGCATGGACCACCTCAGCCGCTACCCGTTCATCCAGCTCACCGACCGCACCATCACCGACGAACGCACGCTCTTCCAGCACCTCGACACGGACGGCCCGCACGCCGCCCAGTTCGACCTCCTGGAGTACGCCGACACCGACCTCTGCGTCGCCTACTCCCTCGGCCTGCCGAACCGCGCCTCCAGCCTCGCCCTGTCCATGCCCGCCACCCAGCACTCCCGCCTCATCACGGCCGCCCGCACCCTCAGCCGCCGCGCGACCGGCATCCTCCTCGCCCACCTCCTCGCCGACGACGTCCACCAGCCCACCGTCCACCACACCGGACGCTGGGAGAACGGAACAGCCGAGGCGCGCCACGCGCTGCCGTAACCGGTCGGGCCCGGCGCACACGCGTGTGCGCCGGCTTCGACACCGTCCGCGAGCGGTCCCAGCGCG
>NZ_JBEZHM010000136.1:0-2305 GCF_040650575.1 Streptomyces sp. NPDC048659
GCCCCCGCCGGGGGGTGCCCGGGGGGCGCGCCTGCCTCCCGTGCCCCCCCCAGTTTGGGGGTGGGGGGGGGGCGCGGGCCCGGGCGGCCGGGGCCGGCGCCCACTGGGCGCACCCCGGGGGTGTGTCACGCCTTGGTCAGAGCGGTCAGCTCGTCGGTCAGGTCCGCGCGCTTGAGGTTCAGGGCGGCGATCGCGCCGGTGAGCTGTGCGGCGGGGGCCATGTCCGGGGTGACGTCCGGGCTGGTCATCCCGTTCTCGGGCAGCTCGTCGCGCTGCTTGGTCAGGTCGGTGATCCGCTCGCCGATCGAGAGGATGTCGAGCTTGAGCTTGTCGACCTTGTCGGCCTTCGCCTTGGCGTGCTGCTCGGTCCAGGGGGTCTCCGACTTGATGAACTCGGCGTACTTGGCGGTCAGCTCGGCGAGATCGCCGCGCTTCGTCCACTCGACCACCAGGGCCGTCACCAGGTCAGCGGTGCGCAGCGCGGTTCGACCGGAGACGTCCACCGCGCTGACGCCGGTGGCGTACTGGGCACCGGCCAGGTTGTGGAGCCAGATGATCGGCGAGGTGGCCGTGATGTCCAGCGGGTTCACCTTCTTGTGCCCGACCACGAACGGGGTGCTGGCGCTTCCAAGAGCCGGGACGTCGGTGCGCTGGTGCCGGTCCTCGGCCGAGCCCGCGCCGAACTGGATGTTCACCAGTCCCGACACCGTGGGCTGCGCGTCGTAGTCGGGGTGGATCACGAAGGACCCCACCGGAAGGATGCCCTCCTGCACGATCCGCTTGACCGTGTAGGTCACCTCACCGTTCTCGCCGATGCTGCTCTCAGCCGAGTAGGTGGCGCCGGTCACGGTGGTGAAGGTGGTCTGAGCGGTCATGTCGTCCTCCTGGACGTGTGGGTTGGACGGGGCCGGGCTGCGTGTCGTTCCCGGCCCCTTGTGAGAACTACTCTACACAGACTCGTAGAGTTAAGCAACTCTGATTCTGTGGTTCATCGACTGTCAGGCAGCGGCGGGCATCGTTCGCCCCATGGCTTCCCGCAGCGCTTCGTGTCCGACGGTCGTGGCCTTGACCACGAAGACGCTCCGGGTGAAGGCCCGGACCTCCGTGCACTCGGCCAGCGCCTCCCAGAGCTTGAGCTCTGCAAACAGCTTCCGGAACGCCTCCACGGACGTCCGGGTTATCGAGTACTGCCTGGTGGCGTGTTCCATGATCGTGCCTTCTTGTGAATGATGGTTCGGTGTGAGGTATCGAAGTGCCGGGCTCCTACAGCACCTCGACCGCGAAGATCATGAGGAAGCAGATCGTCGCTATCCAGGCAGCCAGCATCAAGAGCCCGGCCGTGTCGCGAGAGATTGCCTTGATGGTCGACGCCACGAGTTCCAGCGAGTCGCGGGCGGCTGTGGATTCGGGGAGAGCGCAGTACGGGGGGCGCCACGTCAGCAGAAGCCCGTACTCCGCCTGATAGTCGTCCGACCTGGTGAAGTACCCGACGTAGAACTCGGCCGTGCGTCGGCTGCTGGCGTAGGGCCTCCCCAGGTGGCCGCTCAGGTCCAGGCAGGCCCCGTTGTGAGTGACGTACCAGGTGGAGAAGGAACGTCGCTTAACGGCGTAGGGGTTCATCCCAGTCCTTTCGGGCGCGCGCCGGCCGAGCGGTGGCGCTGTCGGTGGTCTCTGCTGACCTCGTGATCACTACAGTACATGAATTCATAGACTTAAGCAACACCCATCGTCAGGGAGAGATCTCCCCCGCCGCAGCAAGAGGACAAGCACTCCCCACCCCGCTGGGTGGCGGGGGAGTGATCTCTCCGCCCGGCTGTCTGGCTTTGCTGTTCGGTCGGGGCGGCCTCGTCCGGGCCCCGCCGCCCTCGCCGCGTCCGCCGGGCCCCGGGCTGCCGTCTCGGCCGTCGTTGCTCGCTGCGGTGCGGACGGGTCGGTCCGTGAGGGGTAGCGGTTGCCACCGTCTGCTGTTGTACCGGGGCCCGGGGTGCGGCTGGTGGGTGTGACACGGTGAGGTCACCCGTTCGTGTGGCCCCGGTCGTCAGAGCTTGCCGGGCCTCCGGCCGCCGCCCCGCTCCGGCCGCCCCGGCCGCGCCGCCTGGCCTTCGGCCTTCGGTCGCCATCCTGCCGTTCGGGCCCCGGCTTGTTGAGGTGCTGGGGGGTGATCTCTCCGGCCCGCCCGCCTCCTTCCGTGCCCGCCCCCGCCCGTCTCCCGCCTCCGGCCGCGCTTCCGCCCGTCCCGGCCCCGCCCCGTCTGCTCGCCCGTCCCGGCCCGCCCCGGCCGCGTCCCGGTCCCGCCCCGACCCCG
>NZ_JBEZHM010000137.1:0-2274 GCF_040650575.1 Streptomyces sp. NPDC048659
AAGGCATATGCGGCTGACGCCCGCACCTGCGTGAATTCCGCGTCGAATTCGCGATCATGCGGGTGGAGCACCGAATTCCGTACCGAGTCAATGTGCGGGCCGCGTCCTCTTCGTCCGCCACGCGCTCCCCGGCGAGCGGGTCCGCGCCCGGATCACCGAGGGCGAGGAGACCTCCCGCTTCCTGCGCGCCGACGCGGTCGAGATCCTGGACCCGTCCAAGGACCGCATCGAGGCGCCCTGCCCCTTCGCCGGCCCCGGCAAGTGCGGCGGCTGCGACTGGCAGCACGCCAAGCCGGGCGCCCAGCGCCGCCTCAAGGGCGAGGTGCTCGCCGAGCAGCTCCAGCGGCTCGCGGGCCTGACCCCCGAGGAGGCCGGCTGGGACGGCACGGTCGTCCCCGCCGAAGGCGACAAGCTGCCCGCGGGCGAGGTCCCGAAGTGGCGCACCCGCGTCCAGTACGCGATCGACGCCGACGGCCACGCGGGCCTGCGCAAGCACCGCTCGCACGACGTCGAGGTCGTCGACCACTGCATGATCGCCGCCGAGGGCGTCTCCGAGCTCGGCATCGAGAAGCGCACCTGGGAGGGGATGGCGTCGGTCGAGGCCATCGCCGCCTCCGGCTCCCACGACCGCCAGGTCATCCTCACCCCCCGCCCCGGCGCCCGCCTCCCGCTGGTCGAGCTCGACAAGCCGGCCTCCGTCCTGCGCGTCGACGAGAAGGACGGCGGCGTCCACCGCGTCCACGGCCGTGGCTTCGTCCGCGAGCGCGCCGACGACCGCACTTACCGCGTCGGCAGCGGCGGCTTCTGGCAGGTCCACCCGAAGGCCGCCCAGACCCTGATGCTCGCCGTGATGCAGGGCCTCACGCCCCGCAAGGGCGAGACCGCCCTGGACCTCTACTGCGGCGTCGGCCTCTTCGCGGGCGCCCTCGCCGACCGCGTGGGCGACCAGGGCGCGGTCCTCGGCATCGAGTCCGGCAAGCGCGCCGTCGAGGACGCCCGCCACAACCTGGCCGGCTTCCCGCGCGTCCGCATCGAGCAGGGCAAGGTCGAGTCGGTCCTCCCGCGCACGGGCATCACCGAGGTCGACCTGATCGTCCTGGACCCGCCCCGCGCGGGCGCCGGCAAGCAGACCGTCCAGCACCTCGCCCGCCTCGGCGCCCGCCGCATCGCCTACGTCGCCTGCGACCCGGCGGCCCTGGCCCGCGACCTGGGGTACTTCCGGGAGGGCGGCTATCGGGTGCGGACGCTGCGGGCGTTCGACTTGTTTCCGATGACGCACCATGTGGAGTGCGTCGCCATCCTGGAGCCGGTTAAGTAAGGGCTCTGACCTGGGGTTTTGTGGGTGCGCGGTATGTGCGGTGTGGGCGTTACGGGCGATATCTTGACGCTGAAATGACGCTCGTGACGCCCATTTGACGCTCGTCCTGATGGGATGTCAGGTCAGGGCTGGGTTGCTCAGGTCGTTCCCCTCCCTGTCCTGCTGACTACGCAAGGCGTCTTCTACGTCCACTGGGTGGCGCTGGGCGTTGTGGCGGCTTCCCTACGGCTGAGAGCCCCGTCCCGCGTGTGTTTGGATGCCGCACGCGCTCCTCTACGAGCCCTCGGTTGCCCGTTCCGCCATGGGCGTCCAGGTGCTAATGGCCAAGGCGCGGGGATGCCCCCGGGTGGCGAGCGCCGCCGTCACCCGCTCGACCGCGCCGTCGACGGTCTCGTGCTTGGAACGAGAGGCGACGGAGATCCTGCTGGCATTGCGTCGCTTCGTCGCCGCGCCGGTGCCCGGTACCTCCTGGCGGCTGCGCGCCTTCCTGCCGGCCTCGGAGCTCATTCGCGTCCGTCTGGAAGACGACGTGTCCAGGGCCGTACTGATCGAACTGCCCCACAACCCTGAGGCCGCACCTGCTTCGCTCGGCTCCTGGTGGTACGTAGGAGCACTGCGCGCCGCGGCCCGCTGGGCGGCCGACAACACCGAGGCGGGCGTCCTCGATCTCGGCACGCTCACAGCGGCCGGTGTTCTGCCCGACGCGGTGGAGGTCACGGCGGACGACGGTCTGGACTACGTAGTGGCCGACCTCGTCGGCGACCCGTACTGGCATGCCCCGGCAGCCACGGTCGCCCCGGACCTCTACTACCTCGTCGGTTTCGACACGCGTCAGCACGGGGTGGTACGTCTCTACTGCGTCCTCGCCGGCGTACAGGACGGCGTTGCGGCCCTTGCCGATGTCGACGAAGGCGGCCTCCATCGACGGCAGCACGTTCTGGACCTTGCCCAGGTAG
>NZ_JBEZHM010000138.1:0-1794 GCF_040650575.1 Streptomyces sp. NPDC048659
TCATGGCTGGGGCTAGGACGCCCAGCCATGACGGAGTCACAACGACGGCGCTTGCGGCGAAGCCGCATGGCGACCGTCCTTTTGTTGTCCTCGACGTTGACGGTGACCAGCCTGGGCGGGCAGGCGCTGGCCATCCCCGGCCCGGGCATGAACCGTCAGGAGTCGACCACGCAGGTCGATCTCCCGGACATCCCGAAGAGCACGGAGCTCGACGGTGACTCGGAGGCGCAGAAGGCGCTGACGACGGCGCCGGAGGTGCCGGTCGACCCGTACGACCCGAAGGCGACGACGGCGTGGACGTCGGGCACGGGCAACGCGACGCTGACCGCGGCGACGGCTCCGGGTACGGCGGTTCCGGTGACGAACGGTCTGCCGATCGCGCTGGGCGTTCCCGAGGGTGGGAACCCGGCGGCCGTGGCGGGTGACTGGAAGGTCGACCTGGCGCCGCCGACGACGTCGCAGGACGCCGGTGTGTCGGGTCTGGTCATGAAGGTGACCCCGCCGGCGTCGGTCGATCCGGCCGCCGAGGTGGCCCTGACCGTCGACACGACGGGCTTCGCGGACCTGTACGGCCCGCAGGCCGCGGACCGTTTCGGCCTGATGCTGCTGCCGGAGTGCGTGTACTCGTCGCCGACCACGGGTGACTGCGCGGACGACGCGGGCACGACCCCGATGTCCGGCAAGGACGACACGGCGGAGAAGGACAGGTTCGAGCGGCTGAGCTCGACGGTGGAGACCGTCGCGGCGAAGGACGCGCCGACGAAGACGACGGCGGCGAAGAACTCCCCGACCCGCAAGGTCGTCACGGGTACCGTCCCGGTCGCGAGCCTGCTCGGCGAGGGCTTCGTCGCCCAGTCCGGCGCGACGAAGGCGTCGTACCGAGACGGTGTGCGGCCGGCCGCGAACGCGGCGGGCGGCTCCGCGGTCGGCATGCTCGACACCGGTTCGTCGGCGTCGGGCGACTTCACGGCTTCCCCGCTGCTGTCCTCGGGCTCCTGGTCCTCGGGTTCCTCCTCCGGTGCGTTCACCTACTCGTATCAGGTACAGACCCCGGAGACCGCCGGCGGCCTGATGCCGAAGGTGAACCTCTCCTACTCCTCGCAGTCGGTGGACGGGCGTACGTCGTCGTCGAACAACCAGGCTTCGTGGATCGGTGACGGCTGGGACTACAACGCGGGTTCCATCACCCGCACGTACGCCAACTGCCGTCAGGACTCGAAGAAGGCCGGTTCCAACAACTCCACGCACAAGACCGCGGACCTGTGCTGGGGCTCGGACAACGCCACCCTCTCCCTCGGCGGTATGACCACCGAGCTGGTGTGGGACGAGTCGAAGAACAAGTGGTTCACGGCCAACGGCGACGGCTCGACCGTCCAGCAGGTCAAGGGCCAGGCCACCGGCAACGGCGCCAAGGACGGTGAGTACTGGGTCGTCACCACGAAGGACGGCACCAAGTACCACTTCGGTCTGAACAAGCTGCCCGGTTGGTCCGACAACGGCACCGCCGCCGACGACCCCACCACCGACTCCGTCCTGACGGTCCCGGTCTACGGCAACCACGCGGGTGAGGACTGCTACAAGGGGTCCACCACCAACGACTGGAAGAACTCCTCCTGCACCCAGGGCTGGCGCTGGGGCCTCGACTACGTCGAGGACATCCACGGCAACGCCATGTCGCTGTGGTGGAAGAAGGACCAGAACTACTACGCCAAGAACTTCAACTTCAAGGCGCCGGTCGTCTACGACCGCGACGGCTACCTGTCGCACATCTACTACGGCCAGCGCAAGGACAAC
>NZ_JBEZHM010000139.1:0-1451 GCF_040650575.1 Streptomyces sp. NPDC048659
TGGTACTTGGTGCCGTCCTTCGTGGTGACGACCCAGTACTCACCGTCCTTGGCGCCGTTGCCGGTGGCCTGGCCCTTGACCTGCTGGACGGTCGAACCGTCGCCGTTGGCCGTGAACCACTTGTTCTTCGACTCATCCCACACCAGCTCGGTGGTCATACCGCCGAGGGAAAGGGTGGCGTTGTCCGAGCCCCAGCACAGGTCCGCGGTCTTGTGCGTGGAGTTGTTGGAACCCGCCTTCTTCGAGTCCTGACGGCAGTTGGCGTACGTACGGGTGATGGAACCCGCGTTGTAGTCCCAGCCGTCACCGATCCACGAAGCCTGGTTGTTCGACGACGACGTACGCCCGTCCACCGACTGCGAGGAGTACGAGAGGCCGACCTTCGGCATCAGGCCGCCGGCCGTCTCCGGGGTCTGCACCTGGTACGAGTAGGTGAAGGCGCCGGAGGAGGAGCCGGAGGACCAGGAGCCCGAGGACAGCAGCGGGGAAGCCGTGAAGTCGCCCGACGCCGACGAACCGGTGTCGAGGAGGCCGACCGCGGAGCCGCCCGCCGCGTTCGCGGCCTGGCGGGCGCCGTCGCGCAGCGACGCCTTCGTCGCGCCGGACCGGGCGACGAAGCCCTCGCCGAGCAGGCTGGACACCGGCACCGTGCCGGTGACGAGCTGGCGGGTCGGCGCGTTCTTCGCCGCCGTCGACCCGGTCGGCGCGTCCTTCGCGGCCACCGTCTTCACGGTGGAGCGGAGGCGCTCGGCGTCTCCGGTCGCGTCGGTGCCGGACATCGGGGTCGTACCGCCGTCGTCGGCGCAGTCGCCCGTGGTCGGGGAGGAGTAGACGCACTCCGGCAGCAGCATCAGGCCGAAGCGCTCGGCGGCGTTCGGGCCGTACATGTCGGCGAAGCCCGTGGTGTCGACGGTCAGGGCCACCTCGGCGGCCGGGTCGACCGTCGCCGGCGGGGTCACCTTCATGACGACACCGGACACGCCCGCGTCCTGCGACGTGGTCGTCGGGGCCAGGCCCACCTGCCAGTCACCGGCGATGGCGGCGGCGTCGGCACCCGCCGGGACACCGATGGCGATCGGCAGGTTGTTGCTGACCGGGACCGTGGTGCCGGGGGCCGTCGCCGCGGTGAGCGTCGCGTTGCCCGTGCCAGACGTCCACGCCGCCGTCGCCTTGGGGGCGTACGGGTCGACCGGGACCTCGGGCGCGGTGCTCAGCGTCTTCTGCGCCTCGGCATCGCCGTCGAGCTCGGTGCTCTTCGGGATGTCGGGCAGGTCGACCTGAGAGGTCGACTCCTGACGGTTCATGCCCGGGCCAGGGATGGCCAGCGCCTGCCCGCCCAGGCTGGTCACGGTCAATGTCGAGGACAACAAAAGGACGGTCGCCATGCGGCTTCGCCGCAAGCGCCGTCGTTGTGACTCCGTCATGGCTGGGCGTCCTAGCCCCAGCCATGA